>DATAYA010000271.1:0-5796 GCA_036272815.1 Acetobacteraceae bacterium | reverse complement strand
CGGCCAGGGGCCGGTGGCGTCGATCCCCTCGGCGCGGAGGGCCTCGATCGCGGGCGCGATGGTGGTGATCTCCTCGTCGCCCATCGCACCCTGCTCGCCGGCATGCGGGTTGAGGCCGGCGACTGCGAGGCGTGGCCGGGCAATGCCGAAATCCCGCACGAGGGCCGCAGCGGTGATGCGCGCGGCGGCGATGATCGGCGCCGTCGCGAGTGCGGCCAGCGCCGCCCGCAGCGAGACGTGGACGGTGACGGGGATCACGCGAAGCGCCGGGGCCGCGAGCATCATCACCGGCGCGCCGCCGGTGAGCGCTCCCAGGAACTCGGTATGGCCGGGGAAGGCGAAGCCGGTGCCGTAGAGCACGGCCTTGCTGATCGGGTTGGTGACGATGCCCGCGACCGTGCCCGCCATCGCGAGCCGTGCCGCGCGTTCGATGCTGGCGATCGTGGCCGGCGCATTGGCGGCGTCCGGGCGGCCGGGGATCGCGGGCGCGGCGAGCGGGACCGGGAGGACCGGGATCGCGTCGGCGAAGCCGGAGGCATCCGGCTCGGCGACCACGCGGACGGGCGCGCCGAGCGCCGCGAGCCGCGCCGGATCGTCGAGGGCCACGAAGGCGGGGCCGGTCGTGCGCAAGGCCCGCCAGGCGGCGACCGTGATTTCGCCGCCGATGCCGGCGGGGTCGCCCATCGTCAGGGCGAGGGGGCGCATCAGGAAAGCCAAGGGCTCCGCCCTTGACCCGCTGGGGCCGGAAGGCCCCAGACCCCTTGACTTAAGAATCGGATTTCAAAGGCTCCGCCTTTGACGGGTGCAGGGGCGGCGCCACTGGCCTTCTCAGATGTGGATTGCACGTCCATCCGCGGCCAGTGCCGCCTCCTTCACCGCCTCGGACAATGTCGGGTGCGCGTGGCAGATGCGCGCCACGTCCTCCGCCGATGCACCGAATTCCATCGCGGTCGCCAGCTCGGCGATCAGCGTGCCGGCGTCGGGGCCGATGATGTGGGCGCCCAGGATGCGATCCGTCGTCTTGTCGGCGAGGATTTTCACGAACCCGTCGGTGGCGCCGATCGCCCGCGCGCGCGCATTCGCCGTGAACGGGAACTTGCCGATGTTGTAGGCCACGCCATCGGCCTTTAGCTGTTCCTCGGTGCGGCCGAGGGACGCGACTTCGGGCCATGTGTAGACCACGCCGGGGATCACGTCGTAATCGACATGCCCCGCCTGCCCGGCGAGACGCTCGGCGATGGCGATGCCCTCCTCCTCGGCCTTGTGCGCCAGCATCGGGCCGGCGATGACGTCGCCGATCGCGTAGATGCCGGCAACGTTGGTCGCGTAATGCGCGTCGACCTGCACCCGCCCGCGATCGTCGAGTGCGACGCCCACTGCTTCGAGACCGAGCGCGTCGGTGTTCGGCCGCCGGCCGATCGCGACCAGCACCACGTCGGCCGCCAGCTCCTCCGCCGCGCCGCCCGCCGCGGGCTCCAGCGTCAGCACCACACCCTCGTTGCCGATGCGCGCAGCCGTGACCTTGGTGCCGAGGCGGAATTTGATCCCCTGCTTGCCGAGGACGCGCTCGAACGACTTTGCAAGCTCCCGGTCCATCCCCGGCACCAGCCGGTCGAGGAACTCCACGACCGTCACCTGCGCGCCGAGCCGCCGCCAGACGCTGCCCAGCTCCAGCCCGATATAGCCGCCGCCGATCACCACCATCCGCGCCGGCACCGCATCCAGTTCCAGGCCGCCGGTCGAGCTGACGATGCGCGCCTCGTCGACATCGACGCCGGGGAGTGCGACGCTCTCGCTGCCCGTCGCGATCACGATCGCCTTCGTCTGGTACTCGGTGCCGTCCACCTCGACGCGGCCGGGCGCGATGATCCGCCCCGTGCCCTTGAGCCATGTCACTTTGTTCTTGCGGAACAGGAACTCGACGCCGCGGACGTTGGCGGTCACCACCTCGCCTTTCCGCGCCTGCATCCGCGCGAGGTCGAGTTTCACGCCCTCCACCATGACGCCGTGCGCGGCGAAATGATGCGACGCTTCCTCGAAGTTCTCCGAGGACTGCAGCAGCGCCTTGGAGGGAATGCAGCCGATGTTGAGGCACGTCCCGCCGAGGGTCGCGCGCCTCTCCACGCAGGCGACGCGCATCCCGAGCTGTGCCGCGCGCAACGCGCAGACGTAGCCGCCCGGCCCGGAGCCGATGATGATGAGGTCGAAGGGATCGGCCATCAGGCGAAATCCTTGCGAAAGAACACGCGGGCATTGCCGGGCGGATCACAGGGAATGCGGCCGAACTCCCGCCAGCCGAGTTTTTCGTAGAAGCCCGGCGCTTGCAGCGTGATCGTGTACAGCATGCCGGCGCGGCAGCCGCGCGCACGGGCCTCCGCCTCCGCCATGCCGATCATCTCGCGGCCGACACCCTGCCCGCGCAGCGCCGCCGGCAGATGCACGAGGTCGATGAACAACACGCCCAACGATGTTCGCCCGAGCAGCCCGCCCACGGTCTCCCCGTTCGCCGCGTCCGCTACCACCACCGCGAGCGCGCGCCAGTCCGAGTAGCCTGCCGCCCCGAGATTGTGGATCCGCAAGCCCTCACCGAGCATCGCCCGCAGCGACGGGTCGGGCGCGTCGGTCAGCGCGAGTGTGGCCTGCACGTCAGAGCCCGAGCAGCAGCCGGCGCGGGTCCTCGACGCCTTCCTTGACGCGCACCAGGAACTGCACCGCCTCCCGCCCGTCGACGATGCGGTGGTCGTAGGAGAGTGCGAGATACATCATCGGCCGCGCCTCGATCTTGCCGTCGATCACGACCGGCCGCTCCATGATCTTGTGCATCCCGAGGATGCCCGATTGCGGCGGGTTGAGGATCGGCGTCGACATCAGCGAGCCGTAGATGCCGCCGTTGGTGATGCTGAACGTGCCGCCGGCCAGGTCGTCGAGCTTGAGCGTGCCCTCGCGCGCGCGGCGGCCGAGATCGGCGATGCCGGCCTCGATCTCGGCAATCCCCATCGCGTCCGCGCCCCGCAGCACCGGCACCACCAGCCCGGACGCGCCGCCGACCGCGATCCCCATGTGGACGGCGTGGCGATAGACGATCTCGTCGCCGTCGATTTCGGCATTGACGGCGGGGAACTCGGCGAGCGCCGCGACGGCCGCACGGACGAAGATGCCCATGAAGCCGAGCCGCACGCCGGCGTGCTTCTTCTCGAAGGCATCGCGGTATTCGCGGCGCAGCGCCATCACGGCGGTCATGTCCACCTCGTTGAAGGTGGTCAGCATCGCCGCGGTGTTCTGCGCCTCCTTCAGGCGTGCCGCGATCGTGCGGCGCAGGCGCGTCATCTTCACCCGCTCCTCGCCGGCCTCCGGTGCGCGTGGCGCGCGGGCGGCTGGTGCAGGCGGTGCGGCGGGGGCCGGACGGCTGAGCAATGCCAGCACGTCGCCCTTGGTGATCCGCCCGTCGCGGCCGGACCCGGCGCCGAGCGCCTCCGGCCCGATCGCGTTCTCCGCCATCAGCTTCGCGGCCGAGGGCATGGGCGGGTGGGAGGCCGCCGGCCGCGCCACCGGCCCGAGCGGCTCCGGCGGCGGCTTGACGCCGGGCGGCGGGGTCGCGGCCGGTGCGGTCGCGGTCGGTGCGGTCGCGGTCGGCTGGGCGCCTGCCGGCAGCGGCGCGGGCGGTGCAGCACGCGCCCGCGCCTCGCCCGTAACCGGGGACGCCGGCTTGGCCTGCGAGGGCCTGACCTGCGCCGCGCCGGCGGCACCGTTGGCTTCCACCGTGCCGAGCACCGCGCCGACCTCGACCTCGGCCCCTTCGGCGGCGGCGACCGAGGCGAGCTTGCCGGCGGCCGGCGCGCCGACCTCGACCGTTACCTTGTCGGTCTCCAGTTCCACCACCGGCTCGTCGACCGCCACCGCCTCGCCGGCCTGCTTGAGCCAGCGGGCGACGGTTGCGGAGGTGACACTCTCGCCGAGAGTGGGAACCTTGATGTCGGTGGGCATACCCTGTCCTTCTCGGCCGCTCACTTGATCTCAAGCGCCGTCGCCACGAGCGCCTTCTGCTGCGCCGCGTGCACGCTCGCCTGTCCGGTCGCCGGGCTCGCCGCCGCCGCGCGCCCGACATAGACGGGCCGCTTCGCCTTCGCGCTTATGCAGCCCAGCACCGTCTCGATCCGTCGGTCGACGAAGCTCCAGGCGCCCATGTTCTCCGGCTCCTCCTGGCACCACACGACCTCCGCGCCGGGATAGGCCGCCAGCGCCTCCTTGAGATTGCGCTCCGGGAACGGATAGAGCTGTTCGACCCGCAGGATTGCGACATTCTTCAATCCGCGCTCGCGCCGCTCCGCCAGCAGGTCGTAATAGACCTTGCCGCAGCACAGGACGACGCGCTTCACGCGGGCCACATCATCGACCTCCGGCAGCACGAAGCGGAAGCCGCCGCCGTTGGCCAGCTCGTCCAGCGTCGAGACCGCGAGCTTGTGCCGCAGCAGGCTCTTTGGCGTCATCACGACGAGCGGCTTGCGGAAGTTGCGGCGGAGCTGCCGCCGCAGCGCGTGGAAATAGTTGGCCGGCGTCGTCGGGTTCACCACCGTCATGTTGCGCTCGGCGCAGAGCTGCAGATAGCGTTCCAGCCGCGCCGAGGAATGTTCCGGCCCCTGCCCCTCGTAGCCGTGCGGCAGCAGCAGCGTGAGCCCCGACATGCGCAGCCACTTGGTCTCGCCCGAGGCCAGGAACTGGTTGATGATGACCTGCGCGCCATTGGCAAAGTCGCCGAACTGCGCCTCCCACAGCACCAGCGTGCGCGGGTCGGCGACGCTGTAGCCGTATTCGAAGCCGAGCACGCCGGCCTCGGAGAGCAGCGAGTTGAACACCTCGAACTTCGCCTGCCCCTCGGCGATGTTGTTCAGCGGCACGTATTCGTGCTGGTTCGTCTGGTCGATCAGCACCGAGTGGCGGTTGCTGAACGTGCCGCGCTGGCTGTCCTCGCCGGACAGCCGGACGTGATGGCCTTCGAGCAGCAGGCTGCCGAAGGCGAGCGCCTCGGCGGTGGACCAATCGATGCCCTCGCGGCTCTCGATCATCGCCTGCTTGGCGCGGAGCTGGCGGGCGATCTTCGGGTTGAGATCGAAACCTTCCGGCACATGCGCGAGTGCGGCGCCGATGCGCGCGAGCGTCGCCTCGGACACCGAGGTCGCGTCCTCGCGCTCGTCCTCGTCGTCGGCGCGTTCCAGTCCGGACCAGTGGCCCTCCAGCCAGTCCGCCTTGTTCGGCCTGTAGGACTGCGCCGCCTGATACGCCTCCTCCAGCTTGGCCGCGAACTCGTCCCACATCGCCTGCGCCTCGGCCTCGGTCAGCACACCCTCGGCGGTCAGGCGCTCGGCATAGAGCGTGCGCGTCGTCTTCTGCCGGTCGATCTGGCGGTACATGATCGGCTGCGTGAAGGCCGGCTCGTCCGCCTCGTTGTGGCCGTGGCGGCGGTAGCAGACGATGTCGAGCACGAAATCGGTGCGGAAGGTCTGGCGGAATTCCGCGGCCATGCGGGCGCAGAACACCACCGCGTCGAGATCGTCGCCGTTGACGTGCAGGATCGGCACCTGCACGGATTTCGCGACGTCGGTGCAGTAGAGCCCGGAATAGGCGTGCGCGGGGACGGTGGTGAAGCCGATCTGGTTGTTCACCACGACATGCACGGTGCCGCCGGTGCGGTAGCCGATGAGCTGGCTCATCGCCAGCGTCTCATAGACGATGCCCTGGCCCGCGAAGGCCGCGTCGCCGTGCAGCAGGATGCCCATGACCGTGTGGCGGCCGTTGGTG
>DATAYA010000270.1:0-15198 GCA_036272815.1 Acetobacteraceae bacterium | reverse complement strand
TGCCGAGGCGGAGGGGCGCGAGGTCGGCGTGTTCACCACCTGCCACGTCGTCTGCCGCGAGAGCCAGGCGGAGGCGGAGGATTATTACGAGCACTACGCGGTGACCATGGCCGACACCGAAAGCCTCGATTTCTATGCGGGGACGAAGGAGAAATTCTCGAACTCGCACGACCCGGAGGCATATGTGCGGCACCGCAAGCGCTTTGCCGCTGGCGCGGGGACGTATCCGCTGGTCGGCACGCCGCGTCACATCGCCGAGCAGATGGTGCGGATGGCGGTGGTCGGGTTTGCCGGCACGACGGTTTCGTTCGTCAATTTCCGCGCCGAGCTGCCGCAGTTCATCGAGACGGTGTTGCCATTGCTGCGGGAGGCGGGATTGCGCGACGCGGCTTGAGCGTGCGGACGGTCAGACAAAGGCGGACCCACTCAGACTGCCCACGCCCACGAACGCCACCTGCGTGTTGTCCGACAGCGCCAGCGCGGTGTTGCCACCAACGGACGTGATCGTCGGACTGCCGGCGTAGCCCTGCACGCTGATGGCGCGCCCTGATGCCCGCCGGGGGACTCGAACCCCCACGCCCATCGGGCCGCGGATTTTAAGTCCGCCGCGTCTACCATTCCGCCAGGCGGGCAACTCACGGGTTCCAAGGGCTCGCCCTTGGCGGGGTCCGGGGCAGCGCCCCGCGCTTCCTTACTTCCCCGGCAGCGACAAAGCGATATCCAACGCCCGCCGCAGCAACGTCTCGGAAGCCTCGGGCGTGCGGAACCCGCTATGCGCCGACAGTGTCACGTTCTCGATCGTCGTGAGTGGATGCCCGGCCGGCAGCGGTTCTTCGTCGAACACGTCGAGTGCCGCGTGCGCGAGGCGTCCCTCGCGGAGGGCCGCGATCATCGCCGTCTCGTCGATCAGTGCGCCGCGGGCGGTGTTGACGAGGATCGCACCTGGCTGGAGCCGTGCCAGCCGGGACGCATTGAGGAAGCCACGGGTCTCGTCGGTCAGCAGGAGGTGCAGCGAGACGACGTGGCTCTCCGCGAGCAGCCGGTCGATGCTGACGAACGCGACGCCCGGTGCCGTGCGTGGCGTGCGGTTCCATGCGAGAACGCGCATCCCCGATCCGCCCGCGATGCGTGCGACCTCGCCCGCGATGCCGCCGAAGCCGAGCAGGCCGATGGTCTTGCCGGTGAGCTGGCCGCCCTCGGTGCGCACCCAGTTTCCCGCGCGCATCTCGCGGTCCATCCGGGCGATGCCGCGGGCGGCGGCCCACATCAGCGCGATCGCGTGCTCGGCGACGGCGGTGTCGCCATAACCCTTGATGGTGTGGACGGTGATGCCGAGGGCCGCCAGCGCCTCGGGGTCCATGTAGCTGCGGGCGCCGGTGCCGAGGAAGACGACGTGGCGGACCGAGGGGCATTGCCGCATCGCCTCGGTCGGCATCTGGGTGTGGTCGTTGATGACGAAATCGTAGCCGTCGAGCAGCGCCGGCAGCGCCGCGGCCGGCACATGCTCGTGGTCGCGCACCGCGACCTCGGGGTCGCCGGGCCGGCGGACGGAGGCGAACAGGTCGGCGAGCGCGTCGCTCGCGTCGATGAAGATGCCGCGCATCCGGCCCCCCTGATGGTGAGCGGCGAGAGTGGCGGGTCGGCGCGGCCGCTTCAAGCGGGGCACGGAGTGGGGTATGCAACCGGGCACGCTCATGCCGCGCGCGCCCTCGACCGTCCCCGAAAGCCCCGCCCCGCCGGCACCCTCGGTCCTGCCACGTCCGCGCCGGCGGCGGGCAGCCTGGGTGCTGCTGCGCTGGGCGATCATCCTCGGCATCTGGGGGGTGCTCGCGATGGGGGCGCTATTCATGTGGTTCGCCCGCGACCTGCCGCGGCCGGAGGAGGCGCTGGTCGCCTCCCGCCGCCCCGGCCTCGCGCTGCAGGACCGCACCGGCCAGACGTTTGCGACGTTCGGCGACATCGTGGGCGAGCCGCTGCGGCTGTCGCAGATGCCGGATGCGCTGCCGCGGGCGGCGGTCGCGATCGAGGACCGGCGGTTCTGGACCAATCCCGGCATCGACCTCGTCGGCCTCGCGCGCGCGGCCTGGACCGACCTGCTGGCCGGGCACGTGGTCGAAGGCGGCTCGACGATCACGCAGCAGGTGGCGAAGAACCTCTTCCTCAGCAACGCGCGCACGCTCAAGCGCAAGGTGCAGGAGCTGCTGCTGACGGTGTGGCTCGAACGCCACTTCAGCAAGCAGCAGATTCTCGAAATCTGGCTCAACCGCGTCTATCTCGGCGACGGCGCCTATGGCGTCGATGCCGCGGCGCGGCTCTATTTCGGTGTCAGCGCCCGCCATGTAAGCCTGTGGCAGGCGGCGGTACTGGCCGGGCTGCCGGCCGCACCCTCCCTGTTCAATCCCCGCGCCGACCCGGACGCGGCGGCGGCGCGGGGGCGGGCGGTGCTCGCCGCGATGGTCAGCACCGGCGCGATCACCCCGGCGCAGGCGAGGGCGGCGGCGGCGCAGATCCATTTCCCCCCGCGCCGCCACATCGCCGCCGGCTGGTTCGCCGATTGGGCGGCGGAGCAGGCGCAGCACCTGCTGCCGCGCGGCGCCGATGCGAGCCTGCGCACCACGCTCGATCCGCGATTGCAGTCGGCGGCCGAGACGGCGCTGGGTTCCGTGCTCACTGGCCCGGCCGTCGCCGCGCATGTGACCGAGGGCGCCGTGGTCGCACTTGATGCCGCGACCGGCGCGGTGCGCGCGATGGTTGGCGGGCGCGACTACGCGACCGGCCCATTCAACCGCGCGGTGCTCGCGCGCCGCCAGCCCGGGAGCTGCTTCAAGCCCTTCGTCTGGCTCGCCGCCCTCGAGAACGGGGTGCGTCCGGACGATCCGGTGCTGGACGCGCCGATCCGCATCGGCGCCTGGCAACCGCTCGATTTCGAGCGCCGGTATCTCGGCCGGGTGACCGTGGAGACGGCGCTGGCGCAATCGCTGAACACGCCCGCGGTGCGGCTGGAGATGCGCGCGGGCGGCCCGGCGGCGGTGGCCGCGGTCGCGCACCGGCTCGGCATCGTCGACCGGCTGCCCGATCATCCCTCGCTGGCGCTCGGCACCGGCGAGGTCGGCGTGCTGGAGATGGCGGCATCCTATGCGGCGTTCTTCAATGGCGGCTTTCGCGTGACGCCGCATGGCATCGATGCGGCCGAGGTGGACAGCCACTGGCGGGTGGTGACGGAGGCGGCACGGCCGCGCGTGATGCCGCCCGACCTCGCGGCCATGATGGTGCGGATGATGGCGGCCGTGGTACGCCGCGGCAGCGGCACCGCCGCCGCCATCCCCGGCCGGCTGGTCGCGGGCAAGACCGGCACCACCGCCGACTACCGCGACGCCTGGTTCATCGGCGCGGTCCACGGTGAGGTGATCGCGGTCTGGCTCGGCAACGATGACGACGCATCGACCGCGGGCGTCACCGGCGGCTCCCTCCCCGCACGGATTTTTCGCGCCGTGGCGCTGGCGGTGCCGTAACGTGGACCCCGGATGGCGCTCGTGGCAGACGGGTGCGCGGGAGGAACGGCGATGACGCTGAGCAACCACATGCGGGGCCTCGATTTCGCGCTGGGCGAGACCGCCGATGCGCTGCGCGACAGCGTCGCCGCCTTCGCCGCCGACGAGATCGCACCGCGCGCGGCCGAGATCGACCGGGCCAACGAATTCCCCGCCGACCTGTGGCGCAAGCTCGGGGCACTTGGCGTGCTCGGCATCACCGTCGAGGAGGAATACGGCGGCGCCGCGATGGGCTATCTCGAGCATTGCGTGGCGATGGAGGAGATCAGCCGGGCGTCCGCCTCGGTCGGATTGTCCTATGGCGCGCACTCCAACCTCTGCATCAACCAGATCCGCCGCAACGGCACCGCGGCGCAGAAGCGGCGCTATCTGCCGCGCCTCGTGTCGGGCGAGCATGTCGGCGCGCTGGCGATGAGCGAGCCGGGTGCCGGGTCCGACGTCGTCGGGATGCGCACCCGCGCCGAGCGACGCGGCGACCGCTTCGTGCTCGACGGCAGCAAGATGTGGATCACCAACGGACCGGATGCCGATGTGCTCGTGGTCTACGCCAAGACCGACCCCGCCGCCGGTTCGCGCGGCATCACCGCGTTCCTGATCGAGCGTGGCTTCTCGGGTTTCCGCACGGCGCAGAAGCTTGACAAGCTCGGGATGCGCGGCTCGAACACCTGCGAGCTGGTGTTTGAGGCGTGCGAGGTGCCGGCAGAGAACGTGCTGGGCGAGGTCGGCCGCGGCGTCTCGGTGCTGATGAGCGGTCTGGATTACGAACGCGCGGTGCTCGCAGCCGGCCCGCTCGGCATCATGCAGGCGTGCCTGGACGTGGTTCTGCCATACGTCCACGAGCGGCGGCAGTTCGGCGAGGCGATCGGCAGCTTCCAGCTCATGCAGGGGAAGCTCGCCGATATGTACACGACGATGAACGCCACGAAAGCATATGTGTACGCGGTCGCGCGCGCCTGCGACGCCGGGCGCGGCTCGCGCAAGGATGCGGCAGGCGCGATCCTCTACGCCGCCGAGCGGGCGACATGGATGGCGCTGGAGGCGATCCAGTGCCTCGGCGGCAACGGCTATGTCAACGAGTACCCGACCGGCCGGCTGCTGCGCGACGCCAAGCTCTACGAGATCGGTGCCGGAACCAGCGAGATTCGGAGAATGCTAATCGGTCGCGAGTTGTTCGAGGAGACGGCGTGACCACGCTGCCGACCGCCATCGACCGGCGGTCGGATGAGTTCCGCGCCCGCGCCGGCGCGATGGCTGCCCTGGTCGCGGAATTGCGCGAGGCTGCCGGCGGTGCGGCGGCGGGCGGCGGCGACGCGGCCCGCCGGCGGCACGAGGGGCGCGGCAAGATGCTGCCGCGCGCGCGGGTGATGGCGCTGGTCGACCCCGGCTCGCCGTTCCTCGAGCTTTCGCAACTTGCAGCGCACGGAATGTATGGCGGCGATGTGCCGGCGGCCGGGATCATTACCGGCGTCGGCCGCATCTCGGGGCGGGAATGCGTCATCGTCGCCAACGACGCGACGGTGAAGGGCGGCACGTATTTCCCGATGACGGTGAAGAAGCATCTGCGCGCGCAGGAGATCGCGCGCGCATGCCGGCTGCCGTGCATCTATCTCGTCGATTCCGGCGGTGCCAACCTGCCGAACCAGGACGAGGTGTTTCCCGACCGCGAGCATTTCGGCCGCATCTTTTTCAACCAGGCGCGGATGTCGGCCGAGCGTATCCCGCAGATCGCGGCCGTGATGGGGTCCTGCACCGCGGGCGGAGCCTATGTGCCGGCGATGTCGGACGAGGCGATCATCGTGCGCGGCCAGGGCACCATTTTTCTCGGCGGGCCGCCGCTGGTGAAGGCGGCGACCGGCGAGGAGGTGAGTGCCGAGGAACTGGGCGGGGCGGATGTTCACGCGCGGCAGTCGGGTGTCGTCGATCACGCCGCCCGCGACGACGCCCATGCGCTGGCGTTGTGCCGGCGCATCGTCTCCGGCCTCGGGCCGCCGGAGCGCGCGGCGCTCGCGATGCGCCCGCCCGCACCGCCGCTGCACGATCCGACGGAGTTGCACGGCGTGGTGCCGTCCGATCTGCGCACGCCCTACGACGCGCGCGAGGTGATCGCACGCATCGTCGATGCCAGCGCGTTCGACGAGTTCAAGCCGCTCTACGGCCCGACGCTGGTCTGCGGCTTTTCCCACTTGTTCGGGATGCCGCTCGGCATCATCGCCAACAACGGCATCCTGTTCTCGGAAAGCGCGCTGAAGGGGACGCATTTCGTGGAGCTGTGCAGCCAGCGTGGCATCCCCCTGCTGTTTTTGCAGAACATCACCGGCTTCATGGTCGGCCGGCGCTACGAGGCGGGCGGCATCGCCAAGGACGGGGCGAAGCTGGTCACCGCGGTCGCGACCACCGCCGTCCCGAAGCTCACGGTGATCGTCGGCGGCAGCTTCGGTGCCGGCAATTACGGCATGTGCGGCCGCGCCTTCGATCCGCGCTTTCTGTTCATCTGGCCGAATGCGCGCATCTCTGTGATGGGCGGCGAACAGGCGGCGGGCGTGCTGGCGCAGGTGCGCCGCGACAACCTCCGTGGTGCCGCCTGGAACGACGCGGACGAGGAGGCGTTCAAGGCGCCGATCCGGGCGCAGTACGAGTTCCAGGGCCATCCGTTCTACGCGACCGCGCGCCTGTGGGACGACGGCGTCATCGACCCCGCGGATACAAGGCGCGTGGTGGGCCTGGCCCTTGCCGCCTCCCTCAATGCGCCGATCCCGCCAACGCGCTTCGGCCTGTTCCGGATGTGACCGGCATGATCGCGCGCCTGCTGATCGCCAATCGCGGCGAGATCGCGGTCCGGATCGCGCGCACCGCGCGGCGCATGGGGATCGAGAGCGTCGCCGTCTATTCTGATGCCGATGCCGACGCGCTGCATGTCCGGCAGGCGGACCGGGCGCTGCGCATCGGGCCGGCGCCCGCGCGCGAGAGCTATCTCGCGATCGACCTGATCATCGACGCGGCCCGGCGCAGCGGGGCGGATGCGGTGCATCCCGGCTACGGCTTCCTCTCGGAGAATCCCGATTTCGCGGAAGCCTGCGTGGCGGCCGGCCTGATCTTCGTGGGGCCGCCCGCGGCGGCGATGCGTGCGATGGGCTCGAAAGCGTCGGCAAAGGCGCTGATGGAGCGCGCGGGCGTGCCAGTGCTGCCCGGCTATCATGGGGAGGCGCAGGATACGGCACGACTGGCCTCGGAGGCGGCACGCATCGGCTATCCCCTCGTCATCAAGGCAGTTGCAGGCGGCGGCGGGCGCGGGATGCGCGTCGTGCGCGCGGCCGCCGCCTTCGACACGGCGCTCGCGGCGGCGCGGCAGGAGGCGCAATCGTCGTTCGGCAACAGTCGCGTGCTGATCGAGCGCTATCTCGACAGGCCGCGGCACGTCGAAGTGCAGGTCTTTGCCGACGCGCACGGCAACGCGGTGCATCTGTTCGAGCGCGACTGCTCGGCGCAGCGCCGGCACCAGAAGGTGATCGAGGAGGCGCCGGCGCCGGGGCTCGACGCCGTGCAGCGCGCGGCGATGGGTGGCGCAGCAGTGCTGGCCGCGCGCACGGTCGGCTATGTCGGCGCGGGCACCGTGGAGTTCGTGCTCGGCGCTGAGCATTTCTGGTTTCTCGAGATGAACACGCGGCTTCAGGTCGAGCATCCGGTGACGGAATGCGTGACCGGCTTCGATCTCGTCGAGTGGCAGCTGCTGATCGCCGCCGGCGAGGCGCTGCCCGCGAGCGGTGGTGCCATCGCGCTGCACGGCCACGCGATGGAGGCGCGGCTCTATGCCGAGGACCCGGCGCGCGACTTCGCACCCGCATCCGGCCGGCTGGTCGCATTCCGGATGCCGGCAGAAGCGCGGGTCGATGCCGGCTATGCGGAAGGCGACATGGTCGGCACCCAGTACGACGCGATGCTGGCCAAGGTGATCGTCCACGCGCCGACGCGCGAGCAGGCCCGGCGGAGGCTACTGCGGGCACTCGCCGACGCGCACATCGCGGGCCTGGCCAGCAATCTCGACCTGCTCTCCGCGATCGTCGCGCACCCGACCTTTGTTGCCGGTGCGCCCGATACCGGCTTCGTCGAACGCGCCCTGCCCGAGCTGCTGCCCGCACGCGTGCCGCCCGCAGAGACGCTCGCCGCGGCCGTTCTCTTCCTCCTGCTGGAACAGCGGGAGGCGGCCGCCCGCGCCGCTGATGCCGCGTCGCCCTGGGCCGCGACCGACGGCTGGTGGCTGAACGCGGATCCCGAGCGCGTCGTGCATCTCGACGGCGCGGAGCCGCACGAGATCGGTATCCGCGGCGGCGCAGTGCATCGCGTCGATGCGGCGACGCTGCGCGCGGAGGCGACGCGCAACGATGACGGCAGCCTCGCACTGGTGATCGACAGCACGCGGGAGAGCGCCCGCGTCACGCGCGACGGCGCCGAACTCTGGGTGCGGCTGCGTGGTGCGACGTGGCGCCTGCGTCTGCCGCAGGACGCGGCCGATGCCGACGAGGCGGCCTCCGGCGGTGACCGGCTGCTCGCACCCATTCCAGGCCAGATCACGCAAATTCTCGCCGAACCGGGTGCGGCCGTCGCGCGCGGCGAGGCCGTCGTGGTGATGGAAGCGATGAAGACGGTATTCCGCCTCCCCGCCCCCGCCGACGCGATCGTCGCCGAAATCGCCTGCCGTGTCGGCGACGCGGTACAGGAGGGGCAGGTGCTGGTGCGCTTCGCCGACCAGCTGGACGCGGCGACCACCGCTACAACATGCGCGACAGGATGATCTTCTGCACGTCCGACGTGCCCTCGTAGATCTGGCAGACACGCACGTCGCGCCAGATGCGCTCCACTGGGTAATCGGCGAGATAGCCGTAGCCGCCGAGCGTCTGGATCGCTGCCGAACACACCGCCTCCGCCGCTTCGGACGCGAACAGCTTCGCCATGGCCGCCGCCTCCAGTGCAGGCTGCTTCGCGTCCTTCAGCGCCGCCGCATGGGCGGTGAGCGCCCGCGCCGCCGCGAGCTGCGTCTTGGCCTCGACCAGCCGGAACGCGACCGCTTGGTGCGCGATGATCTTCTGCCCGAATGCCTCACGCTCTTTGGCATAGCCGATCGCATAGTCGAGGGCTGCGCGCGCCATGCCGATGCTCTGTGCGGCGATGCCGATGCGCCCGCTCTCCAGCGTCGAGAGCGCGATCCGGTAGCCCTCGCCCTCGGCGCCGATGCGCTGATCCTCCGCGACGGCCATCGCGTCGAAGGCGAGGGCGCAACTGTCGGATGCCTTCTGCCCGAGCTTGTGCTCGACACGCGCGATCGAGAAACCAGGCGTGTCGTTCCCGACCACGAAGCAGGAGATGCCGCGTTTTCCGGCCGCGGGATCGGTCACGGCGAACAGCAACGTGACCTGGCCGATGCTGGCGTTGGTGATGAACTGCTTCGATCCGTCCACGACGTAGCCGGAATTGCTGCGCCGCGCGCGCGTCCGGATCGCGGCGGCATCCGACCCCGCTTCCGCCTCGGTCAGCGCAAAGCTGCCGAGTGCCGTGCCTGTGGCGAGCGGGCGCAGCCAGCGGTCCTTCTGCGCCGCCGTGCCGAAGCGCTCGAGGATTTCCACCGTCGGCGCATTGTGGACCGAGACGAGCGTGGAGACCGCGCCGTCGCCGGCCGCGATCTCCTCGATCACGGCCGCGTACGTTGCGTAGTCGATCTCCGCACCCCCCCATTCCGCGGCGGTCGTGGCGCCGAGGAATCCCAGTTCGCCCAGCTCGCGCACGATCTCCGGCTCGATCCGGCCGGCGACTTCACGCGCCGCCGCGTGCGGTGCCAGGCGCTCGGCGGCGAAGCGGCGCGCCGTCTCGACGATCATCGCGCTCTCGTCGGTGTGTTCCGGCATGGCGGGCCTCCCTCTGCGGCGAACCCAGTCTCCGGCGAACCTAGTCGGAACCGCGCCGCGCGTCAGCACCTCCGTACGGGGGCAAGGGGCTCTGGTCCCGGGGGCCCCGAGCCGATAAGGTCGGCGACCTTCGGAGGAGATGCCGCCGTGGCGGAGAAAGTAATCATCTCGTGCGCCGTGACCGGTGCCATCCACACGCCGAGCATGTCGGACGCGCTGCCGATCACACCCGAGCAGATCGCGCGCTCCGCGATCGAGGCGGCGGAGGCGGGAGCCGCGATCCTCCATTTGCACGCGCGCGACCCGGCGACCGGCGCGCCGACGCCCGATCCGGACGTGTTCATGCGCTTCCTGCCGGTCATCAAGCAGTCCTGCGATGCGGTCATCAACATCACCACCGGCGGCGGCCTCAACATGACGCTCGATGAGCGGCTCGCCGCACCGCTCCGCGCGCGGCCGGAGATGTGCAGCCTCAACATGGGCAGCATGAACTTCAACATCTCGCGCGCCGGCGACCGCATCGCGACGTGGAAGCACGAGTGGGAGCAGCCCTATCTGGCGCGCACCGACGACCACATCTTCCGCAACACGTTTCGCGACATCGAGGGCATCACCGAGCGGCTCGGCCGCGCCCACGGCACCCGATTCGAGTTCGAATGCTACGATGTCGGCCATCTCTACAACCTTGCCTACTGCCTCGATCGGAAGCTGGTCGCGCCGCCGCTGTTCGTGCAGACGATCTTCGGCATCCTCGGCGGCATCGGCGCGGAGCCGCGCAACCTGATGTTCATGCGCGAGACCGCCGACAGATTGTTCGGGCGCGACTACGTGTGGTCGGTGCTCGCCGCCGGCC
This sequence comes from Acetobacteraceae bacterium, assembly GCA_036272815.1. GTDB lineage: Bacteria > Pseudomonadota > Alphaproteobacteria > Acetobacterales > Acetobacteraceae > DATAYA01. Next base: position 4,897 of record DATAYA010000270.1, on the reverse strand, counting down.
GGCACCAGATGGCGTTCACCACGATGGCCGGCATCCTCGGCGGCAACGTGCGGGTGGGACTGGAGGACAGTCTCTATATCGGCCGCGGCCGGCTTGCCGCCTCCAATGCCGAGCAAGTGGCAAAAATCCGGCGCATCCTCGAGGAGCTGAGCCTGGAGATCGCGACGCCGGAGGAGGCGCGTACGATATTGCATCTCAAGGGCGGCGACCGGGTGGGGTTCTGAACGATGACCGACGCGAACAGGCTGCATCACTCGCTGCTGACGATCGACACGCATATCGACATTTTCTGGCCGAACACGCCCGATCCGTTTACCCGCACCGAGAAATGCGTGGACTTCGTGAAGATGCGCGAGGGCCACATGGTCGCCGGCTGCTTCGTCGCCTACGTGCCGCAAGGGCCGCGCACGCCGGAGGGCTTCGCCGCCGCGCGCGAGCGGGCGCTCGGAATGCTGGCGACCATCAACGCACGTGGCCGCACCGAGGCCGGCATCACCGCGCGCGTCGCCGCGACGGCGGATGCGATCGAGGCGGCGCACCGCGACGGCGCCTGCGTCGTCGTGCCCGCGGTCGAGAACGGTCACGCGATCGGCGAGGATCTCGGCCTGCTCAGGACCTTCCGCGATCTTGGGGCCACCTATCTCACGCTGGTCCACAACGGCCACAACCTGCTCTGCGACAGCGCCAATCCGCGCGCCGACCTCGGCGACGCGGCCACCCTGCACGGGGGTTTGAGCGAATTCGGCCGCAGCGCCATCGCTGAGCTGAACCGGGTGGGCATGCTGATCGACGTCTCGCACGCCTCGCGCGACGCGATGCTGCAAGCGGCCGAAGTCTCGCGCACGCCGGTCGTCGCGACCCATTCCTGCTGCCGCGCGCTTTGCGACAACCCGCGCAACATGGACGACACGCAGCTCGATGCCTTGCGGCAGACCGGCGGGCTGATCCAGATCACCGCCGTCCCCGGCTTCGTCCGGGCCCAGGGCAAGGCGGACAGCGTGACCTTCGACGACTACTGCGCCCATATCGATCATGCGGTGCAGCGTGTTGGCATCGAGCATGTCGGGATCGGCTCGGATTTCGACGGCGGCGGCGGCTTCACTGGCTGGCGCGATGCGGCGGATTGCCCGAATCTTACTGCGGCCCTGCTCTCCCGCGGCTACGACGCGGCGGCGGTGACACTGCTCTGGGGCGGCAATTTCCTGCGCGCGCTGCGCCGGGCCGAGGCCGCCGCCGCATGAGGCGCGCCCGGTTTCCCGACGGAACCGAGGTGCCCGCGCTCGGCCAGGGAACCTGGCACATGGGCGAGTCCGCGCGCGACGCGAAGCGCGAGGCCGATGCGCTGCGCCTCGGGCTCGATCTCGGCCTTGCGCTGATCGACACGGCCGAGATGTACGCCGACGGCGCCTCGGAGGCCATCGTCGCCGAGGCGATCGCCGGACGGCGTGACGAGGTGTTCCTCGTCACCAAGGTCGTGCCGCACAACGCGACCCGGCGCGGCGTGGCCGCCGCCTGCAGCCGCAGCCTCAAGCGTCTGCGCACGGATCGCATCGACCTCTATCTGCTGCACTGGCCGGGCGCAGTGCCGCTGGAGGAGACCGTCGCCGGCTTCGAGGCGCTGCGCGTCGGCGGCAAAATCATCCGTTGGGGCGTCTCCAATTTCGACACCGACGAAATGGAGACGCTGCGCGCACTGCCGGACGGCGCCGCCTGCGCCACGGACCAGGTACTCTATAATCCCGAGCGCCGCGGCATCGAGTTCGACCTGCTGCCCTGGTGTGCGGCGCACGCCATGCCGGCGATGGCCTATTCCCCGGTCGGACAGGGTGGGCGCCTGCTGCGCAACCCGGCGCTCGCTGCGGTCGCGAAGCGGCATGATGCGACGCCGGCACAGGTCGCGATCGCGTGGACGCTGCGGCAGCCGGGCGTGATCTCGATCCCGAAGGCGGCCGATCCGGCGCATGTCCGCGCCAACGCCGCCGCCGCCGCGCTGACGCTCGACGCCGGTGATCTTGCCGCGATCGACGCGGCACTCCCGCCGCCGGCGCGCAAGCAGAGCCTGGAGATGCTGTGAGCCTCTGGTCGGATTTCCTCACCAACGACACGCGCGCGATCCACAAGTGGACGCACTACTTTCCTGCCTACGAGCGCCATTTCGCGCGGTTCGTGAACCGCCCGGTGCTGTTCGTCGAGATCGGTTGCGGTGAGGGCGGTTCGCTGCAGATGTGGAAGCGCTGGCTCGGTCCGCACGCGCAGATCGTCGGCCTCGACATCAACCCGCACTGCGCCCGCTACGCGGAGGAGCAGATCGCGGTGCGGATCGGCGACCAGTCCGACCCCGCCTTCCTGCGCGCGCTGCTCGACGAGTTCGGCGCACCCGACGTGGTGCTCGACGATGGCAGCCACGTTATGGCGCATGTCGTGGCCTCGTTCCGCGCGCTCTACGACGCGCTCGATCCGCGCGGCGTCTACATGGTCGAGGACCTGCACACCGCCTACTGGGACGAATACGGCGGCGGCCTACGGCGCGAGGCCAGCTTCATCGAGCTGTGCAAGGTGCTGCTCGACGAACTCAACGCCGAACACAGCCGCGGCGCACTGCCACCCACTGCGTTCACCGCGAGCACGCTGTCGATGCATTTCTACGACAGCATCGCAGTGTTCGAACGCGGCCGGCACCTGCGTAAGCACGCGCCGGTAATCGGCGGTGCGCGAACCCCCTGAACCACGGCGCGGAGCCGGGCATCAATCCCGCGACAGACTCCCACACGCCGCCCGCACGCGCGCAGCGTGACCCCCGTTCATCCCCGCATTCACGCCGACATCGGCCATTGCAGCTTGGCCGCGGCCGCCACCTCCGGCCACACCGTCACGTAGCCCGCACCCTGGATCTGCGTGAGATACGTCGCCCCCAGCACGTTCTGCCCGGTCTTGTCGAACTTCACCCCGTCGAAACCGACCAGCAGCTGCGCGGGCTTCATGTCGGTCGCCCGCAGCGCCGCCTGCACTTTCGCGGGCGTCGTGGAACCCGCGCGGTTGATCGCGTCCGCGAGCACGAGGAAGGCCTGCAGCACGCGCCCGGTCAGATCATCCATTTCCAACCCGGTCTTGCTCTTGAACGCGACCGCGAGCCGGTCGGTGAGGCTGCCCTGCTTGCCGCGGCTCCAGACGCTGCGGCTCATCGCACCCTGGCTGATCGGGCCGACCGCCTTGATGAAGGACGGATCATTGAATCCGCTGTCGTCGCCGATGATCATCGGCGGGTGATAGCCGAGCGAGTGCATCGTCTTCATGTAGAGGATGGCGTCGGAGGTGTAGCTGATGAAGATCGCGAGCGAGGGCTGGCGGCTCTTCAGCGTCAGCACCTGGGCCGAGACATCCGCCGAACTGGCACTGTATGGCACGCGGGCGATGACAGGGAGTTTCGCCGCCTTCGCCGCCGCCTCGATCGCATCCCCGACCGAGGTACCGTAATCGCTGTTCTCGTTGACGATCGCGAGCGTGTCGATCTTTTGCCCGGCCTTCCGCATCTCGGCGATGAAGCGCATGTAGGTCGCGGCGAAATTGTCCGCGATCGGGGTGACGCGGAAGGTGAACTTGTAGCCCCGCTCGGTGATGTTCGCCGCCACCGAATCGGAGACCACGAAGGGGATGCCATAACGCTCCGCGACCGCGGTCGCGGTATAGGCGCAGGAGGACTGATAGGCGCCGATCAGCGCCGCGACGCGGTCCTGCGTAATCAGCCGCAGCGCCTCGGTCTGCGCCACCGCCGGATCGCCCCGGTGGTCCACCATGTCGATCGCGACCTTCGCCCCCCCGAGGCCCGGCAGGCCGCTGCCGGCGGCGAGCGGCAGCGCGGCCAACTCGGGATGCGGCGTGTTCACCAGATCGGTGCCGAAAGCGAGCGCCGCCTTCGCCTCCTGCCCGGCCGTGGCAGAATTGCCGGTCAGCGGATACAGCGCGCCGATGCGCACCGGCTGCGCGGCCGTGGCGCGGCCGGCGGCGGCGAGGGCGGGGATGGCGAGGGAGGAGAGCAGGAACTGGCGGCGGCGTGTCATGCTGGCGGCGCCTCACGGGGCTTCGGTTGGAAGCGTAGACCATTTTGCTCGCGGTGCGGCAAGGATTGCGGCAAACCGCCCCGTCGCCTGCTCCCAGCAGCCTGGCCTCAGGCCGCTTGCCGCCTCCCTCGCGGTCTCCGGGGGCCGGCTGTGGCGCGAAATCGGCTTCTTGCCAGGGCGCTCCGCATCGGAGAGGCTGCACGCCCCAGAGTGCAAAGCGGAACGTTGCGATGATCGCTGCCGGTGAGTTGATGAAGAACTTCGAGAGCCTTGGGGACAATTGTGAATTCGGGATTCTGCAGCGGCGATGCGGTGTCGAGCCGTTGGGGCTGCTGCGCTGGGCGACGTCGGAGATCGTCCCGCTGATCCAAGCGCTCGGCGCCCGCTTCGACGGGTTTGGCGACGCAGCCAACATCGAAATCCACACTGGCGCGAATGGCGAATACACCTTCATCGACAGGAAATTCGGCTTCCGGTCGCATACCTTCATCAAGGCGTCCAGCATAAGCGCAGAGGCGATGCACGCCCAGGAGTGCCGCCGTCAGAGCTTCCTAAGAGACAAGATGATCGACACTCTTGAGAGCGGGCAGAGGATTTTCGTCTACAAGAAGGCCACTCTGCCGCCGCTCCATGCGATCCGCGAGATCCATGAAGGGCTGCAGCGTTATGGCCGAAACCGTCTGCTCTGGGTGACGCTGGCAGATGCCCGCAATGCGGCCGGAACCCTCGAGCTGGTCACAGAGGGCCTGTTGCGTGGCTATATCGACCACTTCTCGCCATACGAGAACGTCCCGTCCGACATCTCGGTCCAGTGCTGGACCACGATTTGTAGAATCGCC
>DATAYA010000269.1:0-2347 GCA_036272815.1 Acetobacteraceae bacterium | reverse complement strand
TCCGGCCCGGGCATCTCGCGCGCGATCGGCACCGCGTCGGCCGCGGTCCCGTCCGGCACCCGCGGCACCGCATCCGCACGCACGCAATAGAGCACATGCGTGCTCATGTTGCCGGTGAGGCTCTCCGCCAATGCCGCGCGTGCGACCGCGCCCATGCCTGCGATGCGTGCGCGCAGCCGCGGATCGGGGAGCCACGTTGCTGGATCGTAGCGCATCGGCTCCATCAGGCAGGTGACCGCAAGCCCGGCCGCGTCCAGCAGCGCGAACAGCTCGGGGATCGCGAACGGCCGGTCGCGCGGATTGAGCAGCAGGTCGTAGAGCCCGGCATCGCCGCCGCTGATGTGATCGGCGAAATAGCCGTTGGCGCGCAGCCACGCCGTCGCCGGCAAATGCCGCATCACGCGCCGTGCGACATCGAGCCGCGCCGCCGGCGCCGCATCGGCGGGGGCCAGCGCCTGCAGCGCGTCCTGGAGCATGTAGACGCCGGTTCGGCCGTGCGGTGCATAGAGCATCAGACCGAGCCCGCCGCCCGGCGCCAGCACCGAGATCAGCGCCCGCAGTCCGGCGAGCGGGTCCGGCAGATGATGCAGCACGCCGCAGCAATCGGCGTAGTCGAACGGGCCGAGCCCCGAGCCCGGCAGGTCGAGCAACGAACCAGACTGCCACTCGAGGTTGCCGAGCCCGCGCGCCTCCGCCCGCGCTCGCGCGATCGCCATCGCCGCCTCCGAGCGGTCGAGATAGGTGACCGTGCCCGGCCGCAAGTCGCGCGCCATCTGCTGCGCCAGCATGATCGCCGCATCGCCGGTGCCGCCGCCCGCGATCAGTGCCCGCAACGGACGGGAGGCGTGGCGGGCGGCGCCGAACACCCAATGGTCGATCTCGCGCAGATGGCTCGGGCTGCCGATGATGAGGCGGCGGCCCTCGTCCCGCGGGTCGCGCTCGGGGTAGGGATAGGCCTCGTATTGCGCGGCGAGCCGCGCGTCTTCGGGGTCGTCCTGCATGGCGGGCAAGGCATAGAGGCTCGCGGCTTGCCCTGCCAGCCGGGCGACCGTATCTCTCGGCACATGCACGCCCCCGCCCCGATCCTGCCCGCCCTTCTGCTCTCCGTCCTTGCCGGCCCGGCCCTGGCTGCCGGCCCATCGACGGCCGGCCCATCGGCAATCGGCAGTTTCGGCGACTGGACCGCGGCGCGCATGACCCAGGCCGGCGCGCCCGCGTGCTACGCCTTCACCCGTGCGAGCCCGGCCGGGAAGCTCGCCGGCCGCGGCGACGTGGTGCTGAGCGTGACCGAGCGCCCGACCGGACGCGACTCGGTCGCGATCAGTGCGGGCTACGTCTATCCGGCCGGCGCCACGGTCACGGTGCGGGTGGACAAGACGACCTCGCTCGACTTCTACACCTCGCAACGTTCGGCCTTCGCGCACGACGGCCATGCGGCCGTCACGGCGTTCGAGCGCGGCAGCGATGCGGTCTCCAACGGCCCGGGCCCGCTGCACGGCGCGAGCGTCACCGACACGTTCAGCCTGCATGGGTTCACCGCCGCCTACGATGCGATCGTGAAGGCGTGTCCGGCCAAATGAACGCTGATGCGCTGACCGAGGCGGAGCGTACCCGCATCCTCGCGAAGTCGGCACGATTTGCGCCACCGCCTCCGGTGCTGGCTGACGGGCGGCGCGAGCTGGTGGGCCTCTCGCGGGAGGAACTCGCGGCGGTGCTGTCCGAGATCGGCGAGAAGCCATTCCGCGCGCGCCAGCTCTGGCACTGGATCTACCACCAGGGCGCGACCGATTTCGCGCGCATGTCGACGATCGCGCGGCCGTTGCAGGCGCGGCTCGGCGAGCGGTTCGCGATCGGCCGGCCGTCGCTCGCCACGCGCCAGACCAGCGAGGACGGGACGGAAAAATTCCTGTTCCGCTTCCGCGACGGGCAGGAGGTGGAGAGCGTCTACATCCCCTCGCTCGACGAGATCCGTGGTGCAGCCTGCCTCTCCGCGCAGGTCGGCTGCACGCTCGCCTGTCGGTTCTGTCACACCGGCACGCAGCCGCTGGCGCGCAATCTCGCCGCCGCCGAGATCGTCGGCCAGTTCATGGCGCTGCGCGACGCGTACGGCGAATGGCCGAGCCCGGCGGGAGAGCAGCCCCGGCGCCTCTCCAATATCGTGCTGATGGGCATGGGCGAGCCACTCTACAACTATGAGGCGGTTGGAGCGGCGATGCGCATCGTCTCGGACGGCGAGGGGATCGGCCTGTCGCGGCGGCGGATCACGCTCTCGACCTCCGGCGTGGTGCCGATGATGGACCGCTGCGGCACGGAGCTGGGCGTCAATCTCGCGGTCTCGTTGCACGCG
>DATAYA010000268.1:0-4258 GCA_036272815.1 Acetobacteraceae bacterium | reverse complement strand
CGGTGATTCTGGACGGGCGGGTGCGCAATGCGTGCCTGCTGGAGCTGTTCACCGAGGCGGGGCCGGGGACGCTGATCCGGGCGTAGCCACCCCGAGGAATGCCCGCGTCTCCGCCACCGCCTCCGCAAGTCCCACCCGCCGTACCGCCACGCCCGCCGGGAACGCCGAGAGCAGCCGCCCCGGCGTCCGCCGGTCGAGCAGCACGAACACGCCGCGATCCGTGGCGGTCCGGATTAGTCGCCCGAACGCCTGCCGCAGCCGCAGCCGCGCGATCCGGTCGTCCCACGCCGCCGGCGCGCCGCCGGAGAGGTGCGTCCTCCGCTCCCGGTGCAGGATGTCAGGCCGTGGCCAGGGCACGCGTTCGAACACCACCAGCCGCAGCGCGCGGCCGGGCACGTCCACGCCATCGCGCATCGCATCGGTGCCGAGCAGGCAGCTCTCCTCCTCGGCGCGGAAGACATCGACCAGGGTCGCGTTGTCCATCGCATCGACGTGCTGCGCGTAGAGCGGGATGCCGGCCGCCTCCAGCGGGCCTGCGATCAGCTCGTGGACGGCGCGCAGCCGGGTGATCGCGGTGAACAGGCCGAGCCCGCCGCCGCCGGCGGCCAGGAACAGCGCGCGGTAGGCGCTGGCGAGCAGCCCGGTCTCGTGGCCGATCAGGTCGGTGACGACGAAGGCACGGGTCTGCGCCGCGTAATCGAACGGGCTCGCGACCGCGGTGCGCAGCGCCGGGAGCGGCAAATGGACCGCCCCCACCCGTGCCTCCGCCGACGCCCAGGCTGCGTCGGCGTCCGCCTCCCCGGTGTCGCGCAGGGTCGCCGAGGTCACCAGCATTCCGTGCGCCGGAGCGGCGAGCGTGGCCGCGAACGGCACTGTGGGATCGAGCCAGTGCCGGTGCAGGCCCATGTCACGATCGCCCATCTCGCCGCGATCGAGGCGCAGGAACATCACCTGAAGCGGCCGCTCGCCGGGCTCGGGCGGCGGCTCGGCGAGGGTTCGCAGCATCGCGCCCCAGGCGTCGAGCCGGCCCAGAGCGCGACGCGCGAGCGAGCGGCAGGAGGTCTCGATGCGGCTGCGGGTCGCGGTGTCGAGTTCTTCCGCTTCATCCTCCAGCCGCGCCGACAACCGCTCGGCCAGCGTGCGCAACGGCGCCGCGATGCGGCCGAGCGCCCGCTCCAGCAGCGACGCGGCCTCGGCGAGACCGGGTGCCAGCGGGAAGAGGCCGCATTCTAGCGCGCCGCGGCGGGCCGGCTCCCCGGCGCCGGGCAGGCGAGCGAGCACCTGCTGCCGGACGAGTCGCAAGAAGCTTTCGGCTGGGTTTGCGCGGCCCGGCTCGGCATCGGCATGCCAGTCATCCCCGCAGAGCCGTGCGGGCCAGCCCGTACCGGGTAGCGCGCGGGCGGCCGCGAGGGCGGCATCCAGCGGCGCCTCCAGCGCCGGGCGGCCGGCGACCAAGTCGTCGAGCCGCCGACGCAAGCCCCGCGCCCGCGACCGCCCGCCTTCGGCGCCAAGCAGCCAGCGCCGCAGCTCCGCCGTCTCCAGGCCGGAGAGTGCCGCAGCAAAGGCGCTGTCGGCGGCGTCGAACAGGTGGTGCCCCTCGTCGAACACGTAGCGGGTCGGCACGGTCGCATCGTCGAGTCCGCCCCACGCGGCCTGCGCCATCACCAGCGCGTGGTTCGCGACCACCAGCTCGGCGGTGCGGGCGCGGCGGATCGTGTGCTCGACGAAGCATTTCTTCCAGTGCGGGCAGGCGGCGTGGATGCACTCGCCGCGCCGGTCCGCGAGGCCGAGCGTGACGGCGGGGCCGAACAGCTCGGCGAACCAGCCGGGCAGGTCGCCGCCCATGATGTCGCCGTCCGAGGTCGCCGGCAGCCAGCGTGCCACGAGCCCGAGCGGGATCAGCGACGCGCCATTGCCGACCGAATGCACCGCGTCCTCATAGTTCAACAGGCAGAGATAGTTCTCTCGCCCCTTGCGCAGCACCACGCGGGGACGGCGGCCGGTGGCGGGATTGGGATGCAGTCGGGTCAGCTCCGCCTCGATCTGGCGCTGCAGATGGCGGGTGTAGGTGCTGATCCAGACCGAGCCCTGGTTGCGTTCTGCCCACAGGCTCGCCGGCGCGATGTAGCCCAGCGTCTTGCCGGTGCCGGTGCCGGCCTCGGCGAGCACGAGATGCGGCGAGCCGCGGCTCTCGCGCGGGCCGAACGCGGCCGCGGCGGCATCGGCGTAGTCGGCTTGGCCCGGCCGCTGCTCGGCATCGGGGCCCAGGATGGCGGCCAGCCGCTTGCGCGCCTCGGCCCGTGCGACTGGATGCGAGGAGGGCGGCGGGGCAGGGGCTTCGTCCTCCCATTCCGGCAGGCGCTTCCAGACCCGCAGCGGGTCGCCGGGGCGGCCCGTCTCCGCGGCGCCGAGTGCGCGCACGGCGAGCATCCCCCAGCCCCAGCCGGCGCGCGCCATTCGGCCGGCGAGTGCCGCGGCATCACGGTTCGCAGGCAATTGGCGGCCGGCAGCGAGGCGGTGCAGCAGGGCCGCGGCAAGGTCCGGCAGCAGGGCGGCGGCCGCCTCCAGCGTGCGCGGCGGCGGCAGGTCGAGAGCCAGCGCGAGCCCGCGCACGGTTGGAGCCGCCGGGCGCGCAGGGAAGACGAAAGCGAATAATTCCAGCAGATCGTAGGCCGGCATCGGTGCCAGGCGAAGCCGTCGCCAAGTGGCGGGCGCATGGACCAGCAGGGGCGGCGGGCCGGCACCAATCGCGACGGCTGCGTCGGCGGCCGAAAGGGTCAGCAGCTCGCCATCCGCCGAGAGCAGTGCGGCGCGGCCGTGGCCGGCGACGATCGCGGGGATTTCGGGGAGCGCGGGCCGGGACGGCATCGGGCGAGTATAGGAGGAGCTGGCGCGCGCTGCGACGCGTGAGCGGTACCTCCCCGCTCCAAATCCCGAACACGTACGAAATCGAACGTGGGTGGGAAGCCCATGCCACGCGCGTAAGCCTCGCGGGTTGGTTCCAACCCTACATTCTCGCCGAACGGAACGGCCGAACCCGTCGCAGCGGCAGCAAGGACGGCCATATCGTTCTGCTGGACTTGACTCACAACGCTGCCGCGACCTTTGCTGCCCTGGGCCAGAAACCCATCATCGGCTTGAGCCCTGGCCCAGAGGTGCAATGGCTGCGAGGACCACGCCAACTGCGATGCTGACCGGCGGCTGCCAGTGCGGAGCCGTCCGCTACGCTCTCGCCAGAATGCCGGAGGGCGCGCATCTTTGCCATTGCCGCATGTGTCAGAAGGCGGTCGGCGGTCCATTCGCGGCGCTTGCGCCAGTGCGTCTCGCCGATTTCGCCTGGACCCGCGGCGCACCGGCGAGGTTCCGCAGTTCCGATCTGGCATACCGCGATTACTGCGCCGCCTGTGGTACTCCGCTAACCTTCGGTTACGAGAGCAAAGCGTGGATTGACGTGACGATCGGAAGCCTGGACACGCCCGAACGGGTTCCGCCGACGCGACAGTATGGGATCGAGAGCCGGCTCTCCTGGTTTGATCCGGCCGTGCTCAGTGACCTGCCCACTCATGGGATCCAGATCACGATCGAAGGCCGACAGGTATCGCCGGTGAGCTATCAGCATCCGGACAAGGACACTCCAGCGGGTTGGGTGGCGCCCCGCCCATAGCGTCAGAACGGTTGCTCTCTGACGAGCCACGCGCCCCCGACTGCGATTGGGCAGACCCAACGTGTCACCGGCCTACGCGATCCGCGAGCTGCATCAACTCCGCCGCCTCGTGCGGGCACAGCCATAGGCGTCCGGCAATCTCGGCGATCGCCGCCGCGAAGGAGTCCTGATACTCGATCGCGCCCTCCTGATCTCGCGCCGCACGACGCGGCCCGCTTTCCACACCAGCGCGATGCTCATGGCCGCGACGCCGACTACGAGATAGACCGCCATGCCGGCCGCGAACCGGGTCATGCTGCCATCTCCCGACGCCACCACGCCTCGATCCGACCGCACCACGTCATCGCATCCCGCTCGCGGCGGCTGCGTGGACGCAGCGTTTCGGTCTGGTCGGCAACACCGAGGCGGGCGCACAAAATCGCGATGCCGATCTTCTGGAGCGCGTCCGTCTCGTCGCGCGTGACGCGCCCGCCGACCTCGTCACAACGGCGATGCTGCTCGACAGGTGCAGGAATGACTCGATTTGTGGCCGCGGCGATGCGGGTGCATCGGTGCGGGAGGCGAATACCGCGACGGGGAGCGGCGCGGGCGCGG
>DATAYA010000267.1:0-5472 GCA_036272815.1 Acetobacteraceae bacterium | reverse complement strand
AACCTGATCCATTCGCTCGGGATCAACGGGCTGCTGGCGCTGGCGATGTATGTCGTGCTCGCGGTGGGGCAGCTCTCGCTGGGGCAGGCGGCTTTCATGGGCATCGGCGCCTATGCCTCCGCGTTGCTGACGCTGCACATGCATTGGCCGCTCTGGGCGGTGCTGCCGGCGGCGTGCGTGGCGCCGGCCGCCTTCGCGCTGGCGATCGGTGGGCCGACGCTGCGGCTGTCGGGCGTCTATCTCGCGATCGCGACGATCGGACTCGGCGAGGTGCTGCGCGGACTCTATCTCAACGTCGACACTTTCGGCGGTGCGCTCGGCCTCTCCGGCATCCCGATCGAGACCGAGGCCTGGCAGATCTTCGGCCTGCTCGGGCTGGCGATGCTGGCGCTGGTCCTGGTCGGGCGCAGCCGCATCGGGCGCGCGATGGAGGCGATGCGCGAGGACGAGATGGCGGCCGAGGTGATGGGCGTGAACGTCCGCCGCTACCGGCTGGGCGCGCTGCTCGCCGCCGCGGTGCTGTCCGGGCTGGCGGGGGCGCTCGACGCGCACGGCTCCTCGTTCATCGGGCCGGCGAGCTACGGGTTCGAGCCGGCGGTCACGATCCTTTCGTTCGCGCTGCTCGGCGGCATCGGCAATCCGGCGGCACCCGTGGTCGGGGCCGCGATCCTGACGCTGCTGCCGGAGGTGCTGCGGGGGCTGGCGAATGCGCGGATGGTCGTGGATGGGACGATCATCGTCATCGTCGTGCTGTTCCTGCCTCGGGGGATCGTGCCTTGGCGGATGCGCAAGGCCAGGGGCCCTGCCCCTGGACCCCGCCAAGGGCGAGCCCTTGGAACCCGTACTCCCGTCTACGGGACGGGTCCGTGCCTGGAACTGGCGGGCGTCGGCCGCCGCTTCGCCGGCCTGGTCGCGCTGGACGACGTGACCTTCGCCGTCGCCCCCGGCACGATCCATGCCGTGATCGGCCCCAACGGCGCCGGAAAAACCACGCTGTTCAACCTCGTCTCCGGCCTGCTGCCGCCGGGCACCGGCCGCATCCGCCTCGCCGGGCGCGACGTGACCGCCCTGCCCGCGAACGCGCGCGCGGCCCTCGGCCTCGCCCGCACCTTCCAGAACATCCGCATCTTCGGCGCGATGACGGTGCTCGAGAACGTGCTGACCGGGCTGCACCCGCGGCTCTCGGCGCCGCTCGGCGGCATCCTGCTGCATCTGCCCGGTGCGGCGCGCGAGGAGGCGGACGCGATCGCCCGCGCCCGCGCCGAACTCGACTTCGTGGGCCTCGCGGCAGTCGCGGAGGCGCGCGCCGACAGTCTCGCCTATGGCGACCAGCGCCGCCTGGAGATCGCCCGTGCGCTGGCGCCCGATCCGGTGCTGCTGCTGCTCGACGAGCCGGCGGCGGGGATGAACCCGGCCGAGACGGCGTCGCTTGCGGCCCTGGTGCGGCGCATCCGCGAGCGGGGGATCACGGTGCTGCTGGTCGAGCACGACATGGGCTTTGTGATGGGCCTCTCCGACCGGATCAGCGTGCTCAATTTCGGCCGCCTGATCTTCGAGGGGGCGCCGTCGCTGGTGCGCGCCGAGCCGGCGGTGATCGAGGCCTATCTCGGCCCGAAGGTCGCGGCTCGGCTCGCCGCCGGGGTCGCATGACGGCACTTATGATCGAGGGCCTGCGCGTCGCCTATGGGCGCACCGAGGTCGTGCGCGGCATCGACCTCACCGTCGCGGAGGGACAGGTCGTGTGCCTGATCGGCGCCAACGGTGCGGGCAAGACCAGCACGATGCGGGCGCTGTCGGGCCTGAAGCGGCCGGCGGGCGGCCGCATCCGCTTCGGCGGGCGCGAGATCGGCGGGATGCGCCCGCACCGCATCGCGGCGCTCGGGTTGCGGCAGGTCCCGGAGGGGCGCCAGGTGTTTTCCGAACTCACGGTCGCGGAGAACCTCGCCCTCGGCGCGCATCTGGTGCCGGCGCGGGCGGAGATCGCACGCCGGCAGGAGATGGTGCTGGCGCGGTTCCCCCGGCTGCGCGAGCGGCTGGCGCAGTCGGCCGGCTCGCTCTCCGGAGGCGAGCAGCAGATGCTGGCGATTGGCCGGGCGCTGATGGGCGGCCCTCGGCTGCTGCTGCTGGACGAGCCGAGCATGGGCCTGGCGCCGCGCTTCGTCGACGAGGTGTTCGCGGTCATCGCCGACCTGCGGGCGGCCGGCACGACGATCCTGCTGGTGGAGCAGAACGCCTCCGCGGCGCTGGAGGTGGCTGACGCGGCGTACGTGATCGAGACCGGACGGATCGTGCTGTCCGGCCCGGCCGCGAGCGTCGCCCGCGATCCGCTTGTCGCGGCGGCCTATCTCGGCGGGTGAGGCTGAACCCTCCCCGGACTGCCGCGTTGCGGCGCCATGAACATCCAGACATCAGCCCTCGCCATCCTCCTGGTCGCCGCGTCGCCCGCGCTCGCGCAGACGACGAACGCCGGCAAGCACGACACCGCAAAGGGCGCGGCGGCGGGAGCCGTGCTCGGGCACGAGGTCGGGCACGGCCACGCCGCCGCGGGTGCTGCGGCGGGCGCCGCCATCGGCCACCACGAGAAGAAGAAAGCCGAGTCTGGAAACTGAACCCGTCTGGAGACTGAAGCGGCCGTGCCTGCCTCTCACCTCGGGACCATGAACCGATGAAGATCGGCATTATCGGCGCGGGCGGCGTCGGTGCCGCCTGCCTGCTGGCGGGCGTGCTTCGCGGCAGCGCGCGCGAGTTCGTGCTTCTGGACCGCACGGCCAAGCGGGCGCGGGCGGTTGCGGAGGACGTCGCCTATGGCGCGCCGGTCGGAGCGCCGGTCCGGGTCGGGCACGGCGACTACCCCGACTTCGCCGGATGCGACCTCGTGATGATAACCGCCGGCATCAACGAGAAGGCGGGCGGTGCGACCGACCGCTCCGATCCCGAGGGCCGGCTCAGGCTGATCGACGCGAACGCGGCGGTGTTTCGCGACATCGTGCCGCGCGTCGTGGGCGTGGCGCCGGAGGCGGTGCTGCTGGTCGTCACCGACCCGCCCGACCCGCTGGCCGATCTCGCGCGCGACCTGGCGCCACAGTCGCCCGTGGTCAGCACCGGGACCTGGCTCGACAGCATGCGTCTGCGCACCCACGTCGCGCGGCGGCTGCGCGTCGATCCGGCCTCGGTCGAGGCGCTTGTCCTGGGCGAGCACGGCACGTCGGAGGTGTTCGTCTGGTCGGGCGTTACCATCGGCGGCGTGCCGCTCCCGCAGGTGCTGCGCGCCCGCGGCGAGGATGCGGGCGGCTTCCGTGAGGCGATCGAGAAGGAGGTCCGCTACGCCAACATCGCGATCATCGAGGGTAACAACGCGAGCCAATACGGGATCGGCATGGTCTGCGCCCGGATCGCCGAGGCGGTGCTGGGCGACGAGCGGATCGTGGTGCCGGTGGGCGCCTATCGCGCGGAGCATGGCGTGACGCTCTCGCTGCCATCGGTGCTGGGCGCGCGCGGCGTGGAGGACGGCCTGTCCCTGGCGCTGGCCGAGGCGGAACAAGCCCTGCTGGACAAGAGCATCGCCGCACTGCGGACGGCGCGGGAGCGGGCGCTGGCGCCTGCGCATCGTCCGGCCGCGACACGATCCGCCGGAGTGCGCCCGGTATGCTGACGCTGTTCTCGTACCCGGGATTGTTCGGGGTCGCTGACAACAATCCGTTCGGCCTGAAGGTGTTCGCCTTTCTCCGGCTGTGCGGCCTGCCGTTCCGGCACGAGCACGTCATCGACACCGCCGCGGCGCCGCGCGGCCAGTTGCCCTACATCCTGGACGGCGAGCAGAAGATCGGCGACAGCGACGCGATCATCGCGCACCTGATCCGGCGCGACGCCCTGCCGATCGACGACGGGCTCTCGGCGGCCCAGCGCGACACGCATCTGCTGGTCCGGCGGACCCTCGATGACCTTTACTGGGTGATGTCGTATTCACGCTGGAAGGATGACCGCTTCTGGCCGCTGTTCCGCGACGCGTTCCTCGCGGCGTATCCGGGCGCGACCGCGGCGGCCCTGGATGCGGCGCGCGATTTCAATGCCAAGCGCTACCACTTCCAGGGCATCGGCCGCTACGAGCCGGAGGCCGCCTATGCGCGCGGCCTCGCGGACCTCGACGTGCTGGCGCGCCTGGTCCCGGCGGCGGGGTTCGTGTTCGGCGCGGCGCCGTGCAGCCTGGATGCGGCGCTCTACGGCGCCGTCGCCAACATCCATTACTTCGAGATCGAAACACCTCTGCGAAGCTGTGTTGCCGCGCACCCGGCCCTCGTCGCGCATTGCCGGTCCATCCACGCCCTGATCGGCTGACGCTGCGGGGCGGCAGCCAAGTTCATGACCGCGCCGCCTCCATGCGCCGGCGCATCTCCCGGATCGCGTCGGGCAGGCCGGTCAGCAGCGCCTCGCCGATCAGGAAATGCCCGATGTTCAGCTCCCGCACCTCCGGGATGGCTGCGACCGGGCCGACATTGTCGAATGTCAGGCCGTGCCCGGCGTGGCATTCGAGCCCGAGGCGTGCGGTGAGCGAGGCCGCCGCGCGCAGCCGGTCGAGTTCGCCGGCGCGGCCCTCGGCATAGGCGCCGGTGTGCAGCTCCACCACCGGCGCGCCGAGATCGGCGGCGGCGTGGAGCTGGCGCGGGTCGGGATCGACGAACAGCGAGACGCGGATGCCGGCCACGCGCAGCCGCGCCACCGTCCGCCGCAGCGCCTCCGCCTGGCCGGCGGCATCGAGGCCGCCCTCCGTCGTCACCTCCGCCCGCCGCTCGGGCACGATGCAGCTCGCGTGCGGGCGCAGGCGGCAGGCGATCGCGACCATCTCCGCGGTTGCCGCCATCTCCATGTTGAGCGGGGCCGACAGCCCGCGCAGGGCCTCGAGGTCGGCGTCGCGGATATGGCGCCGGTCCTCGCGCAGATGCGCGGTGATGCTGTCGGCGCCCGCGGCGATGGCGGCGCGGGCGACCGCCACCGGATCGGGATGCGCGCCGCCGCGGGCGTTGCGCACCGTCGCGACGTGATCGACGTTCACGCCGAGCCGCAGCCTGGTCATGCCTGCTCCCTCCGCCGCGCCGCCATCGCGTGCGCCATCCGGACCGCGGCGATCAGGCTGGACGGATCGGCGCGGCCCTGGCCTGCGATGTCGAAGGCGGTGCCGTGGTCGGGCGAGGTCCGCACGATCGGCAGGCCGAGAGTGACGTTCACGCCGTTGGTCATATCGAGCGCCTTGAGCGGGATCAGCGCCTGGTCGTGATACATGCAGATCGCGGCATCATAGCGCGCACGGGCGGCCTCGGTGAACATCGTGTCGGGCGGCCAGGGGCCGGTGGCGTCGATCCCCTCGGCGCGGAGGGCCTCGATCGCGGGCGCGATGGTGGTGATCTCCTCGTCGCCCATCGCACCCTGCTCGCCGGCATGCGGGTTGAGGCCGGCGACTGCGAGGCGTGGCCGGGC
>DATAYA010000266.1:0-10394 GCA_036272815.1 Acetobacteraceae bacterium | reverse complement strand
GGGTATCCCGCTATCGCGAAAACCGCCCCTCTGATCTCGTCCAAGCTTTGATAGCGCGATCCGTTATAGGCCGCTCTTGCCACCACCTGCGCGGCGAGAAGTTCAACGAGCATCGCATTGCCCTCCGGGGCCCCATCCCTGACAAACTCGGCTATGGTCCGCATCTCGATACTCCGTACTGCACACACTGTGTCGTGCCCAACTTATTGCTACTATCGAATATGCGAACACAAGTGGTTCCTGTCGGCCGCGCGCTGATGCGCGGCCGACCCGCAGCGTTACTCGCGCGAGAATCGTCGCCGGCACCTTCCGCGGCCACCTCCTCGTCGCCCCCGCCGGCGACGCGACTCGCCCAACCGCCGACCGCGCCCGCCAAGCCCTCTTCGACCGCCTCCGGCACGCGCCTTGGGCCGGCCGCGACGCGGTCGCGGACACCCAAGTCCTCGACGCCTTCGCCGGCACCGGCGCCGTCGGCCTGGAGGCGTTCTTCCGACGCGCGGCTCAAGCGACTTTCTTCGAGCGCGACCGTGCCGCCATCTCAGCCCTCCTGGCCAACATCGCCCCCGCCCGCGGGTCAGGGGTTCGGCGCGGACCATAGAGACAGATCTGACGCGCCCATTGCTAGCAAGGTTGCGGTAACCGTCGAGGTGGCTGAGCGGGTCGAAGAACTGTTCGGCCCGCGATCAATCCGGATGAGCTAACAGTACCCCAGCCGCACCGCCGCCGCCCCAGCCTGCAACCCTCGCCCAGCCTCCTCCACCGCCCGCGTATGCCCCGACCGCAACCCCGCCAAATCCGAAGTCGGGCTGCTGAACGGCGTCGGTTTCGCCTGCTCGGCGCGCAAGACGTGAGCAAACGGCTCGGCATCGGACAGACCGAGCAACCGCGCGATCGCCTCGGCCGCCGCCTCCGGCGCATCGACCAGCTCGTACAGGCTGAGCGACAGGCTTTCGCCCGGGTCGAGTTCGTCGAGGAACGCCACCGCCTCGCCGACATGCTGCCGCCAGACCTGCACGCCCTCGGCGATCGAGCCCACCCATCCGCGCCGGCACAGCGAACTCGCCACCTGCCAGGGATGGCGGTGGATGTGGATGAACCGTGCGCGGGGCAGCGTCTCGCGGATCAGGGCGAGACAGGAGCCGGAGCGGGGCTCGGCCATGACGCCGCGATGCCGTCCCGAGAGGACGGCCGGATCGGCGTAGCTGGTATGCTTGTCGCCCCAGATCGGAGCCGTGAAGCCGAGGCCCTCGCGGTAGAAGCGTTCGACGAAGCGGCCCGCCTCGGCGCGGAGGAAGCTCTGGAACCGGTCGCGGATGGAGGCATCGAGAAGGTCTCCGCGTTCGCTCCGCTCCTCGACGAGGTCCTTGAGAAGGACGAAAATCCGGCTCTCGCTGGTGATGTCGACCGCCGGGTGCTGGTTGAGCACGTGCGTCAAGAAGGTGGTTCCCGAGCGCGGCGCCCCCAGGATAAACAGCGGCAACGACTCCATGCTCTTGTCCCGACCAGTTCGTCTTCTGGAGCAAACAACGCGGATTGAAGAAAAGACGCCATGGGTCCGTTCGCTACCAAGTGTAACCACGCTCGCCCCATGAACAGATTTCGTGAGGCAACATTCCCGGCATGAGTTCGGATTGAGGATCGTCGCCGGTACATTGCGCGGCCGCAGGCTCGCCGCACCAGAGGGTGACGCAACCCGACCGACCGCCGACCGCGTGCGGCAGGCGCTGTTCGACCGGCTGCTGCACGCACCCTGGGCCGGGCGGGACGCGGTCACAGGCGCCGCCGTGCTCGATACCTTCGCCGGCACCGGCGCGCTCGGGCTGGAGGCGCTCTCGCGCGGCGCGGCGCAGGCGACCTTCTTCGAGCGCGACCGGGCCGCCCTTGCGGCAGTGCGGGCCAACGTCGCGGCCTGCGGGGCGGCGGGGCGGGCGCGGGTCGTGGAGGCGGATGCGACGCGGCCCCCGCCCGGGACACCGTGCCGGCTGGTGTTTCTCGATCCGCCCTACGGCGCGGGCCTCATCGAGCGCGCGATCCCGGCGCTGGCGGCGGCGGGGTGGTTCGCGCCCGGCTGCCTGCTCGTGATGGAGACGGCGCGGGACGAGGCGCTCGCCGTCGCGGGGAGATTACTGGACGATCATGCCTATGCGGCCGCTCGCATCCGCATCCTCCGCCGCGACTGACCTCAGGCCTGGTTCAACTCGATCAGGCTCCGCCGTATCTTCCGCCCGCGCAAAATCTTGTCCTCGATATACGCCCCGTCCCCCCAGCGCACCGCGCGCGCCATCGCCTGCGCGTCCTCGGTGAAGCGCGCCAGCATCTCCAGCAGCGCCTCGCGGTTGTTGAGGAACACGTCGCGCCACATAACCGGATCGGACGCGGCGATGCGGGTGAAGTCGCGGAAGCCGGAGGCGGCAAACCGGAGCACCTCCTGCCGCGTCTCGTCCTCCAGATCGTCGGCGGTACCGCAGATGGTGAAGGCGATCAGATGCGGCAGGTGGCTCACCGTCGCCAGCACCCGGTCGTGGTGCGCGGGCTCCATTGTCTGGACCATCGAGCCGCAGCGGCGCCACAGCTCGGCGATCCGTTCGACCGCCGCCGGATCGGTGCCGGGCGGCGGCGTGAGCAGCGTCCAGCGGCCCTCGAACAGCGTGACGAAGCCGGCATCGGGGCCAGAGTATTCGGTGCCGGCGACCGGATGGGCCGGGACGAAATGCACCCCCGCCGGCACCAGCGGCCCCACGTCGCGGATCACCGACTGCTTGGTCGAACCGACATCGGTCAGGGTCGCGCCGTCCGCCAGGGCCGGCGCGATCGCGGCGGCGATCTCGGCATAGGCGCCAACCGGCGCGCACAGCATCACGCAATCCGCCCCCGCGACCGCGTCCGCGGCATCGGCTGCGACCCGGTCCGCGATCCCGAGTTCGGCCACGCGCGCGCGCGTCCGCTCGGTGGGCGCATAGGCCACGACCTCGGCGGCGAGGTCGCCGCGGGAGCGGGCGATGCGCGCGACCGAGCTGCCGATCAGCCCGACGCCGATCAGCGCGAGGCGGCGGAACAGCGGTTCAGGCATCGGCGCCGGCGATGAAGCTTCCCAGCACATCGGCGACGAGGCGGCATTCCTCCTCGGTGCCCACCGTGATCCGCAGCGTCTGCGGCAGGGCGTAGGATTTCATCCCGCGCACGATCACCCCGCGCGCCCGCAGCGCCGCATCCGCGGCGGCGGCCCGCTCCGCGGTCGCGAAATCGGCGAGCACGAAATTGCCCTCGCTCGGCCAGACCTCGATCCCCACGCCGGTCAGCGCGGCGGTGAGCCAGCCACGCCAGGTCCGGTTGTGCGCCCGGCCGCGCTCCACCCAGCCGGGCTCGGAGAGTGCGGCGATGCCGGCGGCCTGGGCGGCGATGTTGACGTTGAAAGGGCTGCGCACGCGGTTGAGCACGTCGATCACGGAGACCGGCGCATAGGCCCAGCCGATCCGCATCCCACCGAGGCCGAAGATCTTGCTGAAGGTGCGCGTCATGACGGTGTGATCGCCCGCGTCGACCAGGGCCGCGCCGGCCTCGTAATCGGCGCGCTCGACGTATTCGGCGTAGGCGGCGTCGAGCACCAGCAGCACCTCCGGCGGCAGTCCGGCGCGCAGCCGGGCGACCTCGGCGGCGGGTAGCATGGAGCCGGTCGGGTTGTTGGGGTTGGCGAGGAACACGATGCGGGTGGCGGCCGAGACCTGCGCCAGCATGGCATCGACATCGGCGACCCGTGCCCGCTCCGGCGCGCGGCGGATGACAGCGCCGGCGTAGCGGCCGGCGATCTCGTACATGGCGAAGCCGTGCTCGCTCATCACGATCTCGGTGCCGCGCCCGGAATAGGAGAGGCAGAGCTGGTAGATCAGGTCGTCCGACCCGGCGCCGCAGACGATGCGCGCGGGGTCGAGGGCGAAGCGCGCGCCGATCGCCTGCCGCAGCGCCTCGCAGCCGCCGTCGGGATAGCGGTGCAGCTCTGAGGCAGCGCGCTCGAAGGCAGCGATGGCGGCGGGCGGCGGGCCGAACGCGCCCTCGTTGGAGGACAGCTTCATCACGCGGTTGATGCCGGGCAGCGTCGAGGCACCGCCGACATAGGGGTCGATCTCAAGGATCTCGGGGCGCGGACGCACGGTCGCGGAACGGGGCATCATGCGCTGGTCTCCTCGATCGGGACGGCATAGGCCCCGAGCAGCACCGGCGCCGGGATCAGGCCGTTCGCCGCCGCGAGTCGCCGGTCGTCGGCGGCGACGAAGCCCTCCACCTCCACGAGCGCCTGCGCGGCGGCAGCACCCGGGTAGCGGCGCAGGATGACATCCCGGGCCGCAAACCCGGCGGCCCCGAGCGCCGTGCCGAGCCGGGCACGGCTGATCCCGGCCGCGATCTCGAGGCCGAGCAGGCTGCGGTCCGCGCCGGACGGGTCCGGATCGGCGGCCGAGACCACCAGTGCCTGCGCCTGCGGTGTGCCCTCGGGGCGCGGCGCCCAGAACGGCAGCCGGGCGACGATGTGCAGGCGGGGAACGTCCTGGTGCAGCAGGGCTGTCCACCAGGCGGCCTGGTCGGGCTCGTCCTGCGCTGGCATCGGCAGCACGGCGACGGCGGCGCGGCCCTCGCTCACCTGGCGGATCGCCTGCGCCGGCGTCCGGTGGTGGCCGAGCGGGGTGAGCGCGCCGAAATGCTCGCGGGCGATCGCGACGGTGGCGAGCGCGGGTTCGGCATCGCAGACCGCGACCGCGAACCGGCCCTGCATCGCCGTGGTTGCCGCCAGCAGCTCGCGCCAGAGCCGCACGACGGCCTGCCGCGGCAGACCGCCCGAATGGGCTGCCAGCAGCCGGCGGATGATGGCGGCCTCGCGGCCGGGGCGCAGCGCGGTCGCGCGCTTGACGCCGAGGGAACCGACCGCGGCGACCACCTCGGCCCGGCGCATCAGGGTCGCGTGCAGCGCGTCGTCAAGCCGGTCGAGTTCGGCGCGCAGCTCGGCGAGGCTTGCGGGTGCGGCGACCGGCGGCGTGGCGGGCGGCTCGGCCGGGGAGGGGAGGGTGGCGTTCGACATGCTCGCAGTGTGACGGAGGGGCGATGATGGATAGCGGATGCGCGCGGTGGTGCAAGCGGGGTGCGCCGCCCCGCCCGGCCGTCCCGCTTGCCGCCGCGCCGGGTCTGCGTGATATAACCGCCTCGGGAGGTCGGCGGGCGGACGGGCGCCTTGCCAACCCGGTCAGGTCCGGAAGGAAGCAGCCGCAGCGAGTTTCCGCCCGGGTCGCACGTCCGGCCTCCCACCTCGCGCAACACCTCGCTGGCGCCGCCGCGGCGGAAGGAGACCAAGCCGCGCATGTCGGGCCTGTTCCAGGACGAGCCGCCGCCTGCCGCTGACGCGGCGCCGCCGCCCGCCGCCGACGCGGCACCGCCGCCCGCCGCCGAGGCGGCACCGCCGCCCGCCGCCGAGGCGGCACCGCCGCAGGACGGGCCGGGCCTGTTCGGCGACGCTCTGCCGGCGGCCCCGGCGTCGGCGGCCGCCTATCGGGTACTGGCCCGCAAATACCGCCCGCAGCACTTCGACGACCTGATCGGGCAGGAGGCGATGGTGCGCATCCTGCGCCGCGCCTTCGCGCTCGGGCGCGTGGCGCACGCCTTCATGCTCACCGGCGTGCGCGGCGTCGGCAAGACCACGACCGCACGCATCATCGCGCGCGCGTTCAACTGCATCGGCCCCGACGGCCAGGGCGGCCCGACGCCCGACCCGTGCGGCGTCTGCCCGAATTGCGTGGCGATCCTGGCCGACCGGCACCCGGACGTGGTCGAGATGGACGCGGCCTCCAACACCGGCGTCGACGACGTGCGCGAGATCATCGACGCGACCCGATTCCGCCCGATGCAGGCGCGCGCCAAGGTGTTCATCGTCGACGAAGTCCACATGCTGTCGCGCAACGCCTTCAACGCGCTGCTCAAGACGCTGGAGGAGCCGCCGCCGCATGTGAAGTTCATCTTCGCCACCACCGAGATCCGCAAGGTGCCGGTGACGGTGCTGTCGCGCTGCCAGCGCTTCGACCTGCGCCGCGTCTCGGCGGCCGAGCTGTCCGCCCATTTCGCCCGCATCGCCGCGGCGGAGGCGATCGCGATCGAGGCCGAGGCGGTGGCGCTGATCGCGCGCGCCGCAGACGGCTCGGTGCGCGACGGGCTCTCGCTGCTCGATCAGGCGATCGCCCAGGGGACCGAGCCGGGGGGGGCCGAGGCGGGCGGCGGCACCATCGATGCTGCGCGGGTCGCGGACATGCTGGGGCTTGCCGATCGCGGCGCGCTGTTCGACCTGCTCGAGGCGCTGATGGCGGGCGAGCCGGCGGCGGCGCTCGCGATCACCGACCGCGCGCATGAGCGTGGCGCCGATCTTGGGGTGCTGATCGCCGACCTGCTCGATCTGGTCCACACACTGACACGGCTGAAATCCGTCCCCGGCCTGCGCGACGACGCGGAGCTGCCCGAGGCGGAGCGCAGCCGCGGCGCGGCGATGGCGGACCGGCTCTCGGTGCCCGTGCTCGGGCGGCTGTGGCAGATGCTGCTCAAGGGGTTGGCGGAGGTGGAAGCGGCGCCAGACCGGCGGGCAGCGGCGGAGATGGTGCTGATCCGGCTCTGCCATGTCGCCGACCTGCCGCCGCCGGGGGAACTGGTGCGGCGGCTCTCGGCAGCCCCGGGCGGCGCGCCGGTTTCGATTGCGCCAAGCGGTGGTGGGGGCGGCGGCGCGCGGGCCGCGGTCGGCGGCGGCCCGGTCCGTGCCGACGCCTTGCCGGCGCCGCCCCCTGCTCCCGCCGGACCGCGTCTCGCCGGCCTGCGCGACGTAGTGACGCTGGCGCAGGAGCGACGGGAGGCGCTACTGGCGGCGCGGCTGCTGCATTCGGTGCATCTCGTCCGCTTCGCGCCGCCGGTGATCGAGCTGCGTCCCGAGGCGGACGCGCCGCGCGACCTCGCATCCCGGCTCGCCGCCCTGCTGCTGGTTGCGACCGGCACCCGCTGGACGATCGCGCTCTCGACCGCGCCCGGCGCGCCGACGCTGGCCGAGCAGGACGAGGCTGTGGTGGCGGCGCGGCGCGAGGATGCGGCGCAGCACCCGCTGGTGCGCGCGATCCTCGACGCCTTTCCCGGCGCGCGGATCGAAACGATCGAGGCTCCGGCGGTCGTGTTGCCCGACATGGCGGCCCAGATGGCGCCCGACATGCCGGAGTTTGCGCCGCCGGATGCCGAGCCGGCCGATGCCGAACTGGCGGACACCGACGAGACCGATCCGCAAGACAAGGAGTGGCAGGAATGAAGAATCTCGCGGGCCTGATGAAGCAGGCCGGGGCCATGCAGGCCAAGGTGCAGGAGCTGCAGGCCAAGCTCGAGACGATCGAGATTGAGGGCAGCGCTGGCGCCGGCCTTGTGCAGCTCGCGATCAGCGGCAAGGGCGAGATGAAGCGGCTCACCATCGATCCCAAGCTGCTCGACCCGGCGGAGGTGGAGATGCTGCAGGACCTGGTGGTCGCCGCCCACGCCGACGCCCGCCGCAAGCTCGAGACGGTCACCGCCGAGGAGATGCAGAAGGTCGCCGGCGGCCTCAACCTGCCGCCCGGCATGTCGCTGCCCTTCTGAGGGGAGGACAGGCGGCGCGATGGGTGGCCCGGAGGTCGAGCACCTGATCGCGCTGCTGGCGCGCCTGCCCGGCCTCGGTCCACGCAGCGCCCGGCGGGCGGCACTGCGGCTGCTGCAGGCGCCCGAGACACGGATGCTGCCGTTGGCCTCCGCCCTCGCGGAGGCGGCGCAGGCGGTGCGGCCGTGCCGGCTCTGCGGCAATCTCGACAGCCGCGACCCGTGCGCGATCTGCACCGATCCCGAGCGTGACGGCAGCCTGATCTGCGTCGTCGAGGGTGTGGCCGACCTCTGGGCGCTGGAGCGGGCGGGCGTGCATCGCGGGCTCTATCATGTGCTCGGCGGCACGCTCTCGGCGCTGGACGGGGTGGGTCCGGAGGATCTGAACGTGCCGCCGCTGCTGGCGCGGATCGGCCCCCCGGGTGACGGCGAGGGAGGGGTGCGCGAGGTGATCCTGGCTCTCGGCGCCACGGTGGAGGGCGCGAGCACGTCCCATTGGCTGGCGGAGCGGCTGGCGGGGACCGGGGTGCGGGTCACGCGGCTGGCGCAGGGGATGCCGATGGGCGGCGCGCTCGATGCGCTGGACGAGGGCACGCTGGCGGCGGCGCTGCGGGCGCGGCGGCCGCTCGGCTAGGGCATGACCGGATCAGTGATTGCGGTCGGCAGCCAGCGCACGGCCGGTCGACAGTGACCGACGTGGAGCCGCCGCGCATAGCTGGCCACGGCCCGCAGCCGCCGAGCCGCCTCACGCCGCCGCCACCCGCACCGCGTCTGGCCGCACGCGTAGCAGCAGCGTCGAGATCAGCGCGATGTGGACGAGATTGACCGCGATCCCGACCAGGAAGGCCGCACCGTAGCTCCCGGCCCGGTCGTAGATCGCGCCGCCGAGCCAGCCGCCGAACGCCATCCCGCAGGTGCCGCAGAGGAGCATCACCGGCACCCGCCAACTCGCCTCCCGCGCCGGGAAGAACTGGCGGATCACCAACACATAGGCCGGCACGATGCCGCTGAAGCCAAGCCCGAATGCGGCCGAGACCGTGAACAGCCCGACCTCGCCTCGCGTCGCCAGGAAGCCCGCGAGTGCCACCGCCTGGCAGATCGAGCCGGCCAGGATCGTCGGCAACCCGCCGATCCGGTCGGCAAGCCAGCCCCAAGCCTGGCGGCTGACGAACGCGGCGCCGAGAAGTGTCGAGAGCATCAGCGCCCCGCTCGCCGGCGCGATCCCGAGGTCGCTGCAGAACGCCACCAGATGCGCCATCGGCAGCGCCATCGGCACGCAGCAGAGAAAGTTGGCGGCGCACAGCATCGCCTGCGCCGTGCGCGGCGACACCGAGGCGGGCAGGCCGGCCTGGAGCGACCGGCCGCGGCGCCCGGCGGGCACTGCCATGGCCGCCGGCCGCGGCGGCGGGGCGGCGGCGCGCAGCAGCAGCAACGCCAGCGGCAGGATGCAGACCGCCTCGAACCCGCCGAACGCCAGCATCGTATGGCGCCAGCCGAACCGCGCGATGCCGTGCTCGAAGACGATCGGCCAGAGTGCGCCCGCGACGTATTGCCCCGAAGAGATCAGCGCCAGCGCCGTACCCCGCCTTCGGTCGAACCAGCGGCTGACATGCACGACGAGCGGCGGATAGATCGCCCCCGTCCCGAGTGCCCCGATCAGCACCAGATGCCCAAGCCAGAGCGAACCGATGCCGCCCAACGCCGAGGCGGCGAGGCCCGCCGCCAAAGCGAGCGCGCCGAACGCGACCGTCCAGCGGACGCCGATGCGATCGGCGATCCGCCCCGCCAGGATGCCGCCCACGCCGGCGCCGAGCCACGCCGCCGAACTCGCCAGCACCGCCGCCGACCGCGAGACGCCGAGATCGGCGGTGATCGGCTCCAGCCCGACCACGACCAGCAGCGGCGCGCCATAGCTCACCGAGAGGATGGCGAGCGTCGCCGCGGCCACCGCCCAGGCGCGCCGGCTCTCGACGCCGCCGGGCTCGGCGGTGGCGAACTGGGCTCGGTTGGACACGACGCTTCTCCCTCGAGCACAGTTTCGCCGCCGCCGCCGCATCCGGCAACCGGGCGTCGCCCCGCCTGTTGCGCCGTACGGGGGAGTGCTGCCAGCCATCCTGGTCAGGAGATGACGCATGAAGATCGCTTTCCTCGGTCTCGGTTCGATGGGCGCCCCGATGGCCGCTAACCTCGCCCGCGCGGGCCACGATCTCGTCGTCTGGAACCGCAGCCCCCGGCAGCCGGAGGGGTTCGCGACGCAGCCTCCCCGCGCCAGCAGCATCGCCGAGGCGGTGGGTGGTGCCGCGGTCGCGATCACCATGCTCGCCGACGATGCGGCGGTGGAGGCGGTGGTCGCGGGCGGGCTGCTCGATGCACTCGGGGAGGGCGCGGTCCACCTCTCGATGAGCACGATCGGCATCGCCGCCGCCCGCCATCTGGCCGAGGCACACGCCGCGCGCGGGCGGGACTATGTCGCCTGCCCGGTGCTCGGCCGGCCGGACGTCGCGGCCGCGGGCAAGCTCTGGATGGCGCTCGCCGGTCCCGACGCGGCCTGTGCGCGGGTTCGGCCGCTGCTGGCGGCGATGGGCCGCGGTGTCACCGAGTTGGGCTCGACGCCCTGGCACGCCAACCTGGTCAAGCTCGCCTGCAACATGCAGCTCGCCGCGATGATCGAGGTGATGGGCGAGACGATGGCGCTAGTGCGCCGCGCCGAGATCGATCCGGCCGGCTTCCTCGACGTCGTGGGCGCGCTGTTCGGCTCGCCG
>DATAYA010000265.1:0-3822 GCA_036272815.1 Acetobacteraceae bacterium | reverse complement strand
CCGACTTGCGGGAACATCCACCCGGCTTCCCGCAGCACCAGATCGCCGATCTCGGGCGTGAGCGTCGATCGCCAGTCGCCGACGACGCCCTTGCGGAAGAACGATCCGCGCTCTTCCACCCCCGGCTTCCGGCCGCCGGTGAGGGTTGCGAATTCGGTGCGGGCGATGCAGTCGGCGACGATGCCGCCGCGGTCGGACACTCCGAGATGCCGGAACAACCTGGCCAGGATTGCGGACTGGTCCCGCTGCAAGCCCTCATAGGTAATGATCGCCGTCTCCGCCGGATGGGCGCGGGCGAAGCCGAGCATCTCGCGCACGCCATCGGTCAGCGACGGCAGGGCGTTGCGGACGAAGGACAGCTTCGCGGCGGCCTCGTCCTCACCCGGCGCCGGCTTGTGGAAGAAGTGCCAGGCGGAGGTCAGCACGTCGCGCGGATCGCGGGCGATGGCAATGAATTTCGCGCCGGGAAAGATGCGTCGCAGGCGCGGGAAGAAAAAAACGTTTTCTGGAGTCTTTTCGCCGATCGCCGCGGCACCCTTCCCGGCGCTCTGGCGGTGCAGCGCGAGCAGGATCGCGGTGCCGGTGAGGATTTCGGCATCCTCGGGTCCGGGAAGCGGATATCCGCCGGTGTGGCCGAAGATGGCGTTGTTCTTCTCGTCCAGCGCGTGGCGCCAGTCCGCGATGACGCCGTCCAGCGGCACCGCCAGCCGGTTCAGGAACAGCCCCTCGCCCTGGCAGGAGACGTCCGGGTGGGCATCCAGCATCTGCTGCAGCCAGGTGGTGCCGGACCGGGGCGTGCCGCCGAGAAAGAACAACTGCCGCGTCGCCAGCGTCGCAAGATCGCTTTGCCACCGTCCCCAGATCGGCAACTCGTCAAGTCCGGATCGCAACGGCCCCGCCTTTGGAAATATCGAAATATTAGGCTTTGCTGGAAAAATCAGGCGGCCTCGGCTGGAACCAGGACCGCGGCGCCGGAGAACCGCCCCGCCCGGAATGCCGCCAGCGCCTCGTTCGCCTGCCCGAGCGGGAAGCGGTGCGTCTCGGTGCGGACCGGCACGCGGGGCGCGAGGGCGAGGAACTCCTCGGCGTCGGCCCGCGTGAGGTTGGCGACCGAGCGCAGCGTGCGCTCCTGCCATAGCAGCTCGTACGGGAATTCGGGGATGGCGCTCATGTGGATGCCGCCGCAGACCACGACGCCGCCGGGCCTGACCGCGCGCAAGGCCGCCGGGACCAGCGCGCCCACGGGTGCGAAGATCAGCGCGGCGTCGAGCGGTTCGGGCGGCGCCGCGTCGGAGGCGCCGGCCCAGACGGCGCCGAGACTGCGGGCGAAATCCTGCGCCTGCACGTCGCCGGCGCGGGTGAAGGCGTAAACCTCCCGCCCCTGGTGGCGCGCGACCTGGGCGATGATGTGCGCCGCCGCACCGAAGCCGTAGAGGCCGAGCCGTCACCCCTCGCCCGCCAGCCGCAGCGTCCGCCAGCCGATCAGCCCGGCGCAGAGCAGCGGGGTGGCCGAGACATCGTCGTATTCGGACGGGATCGGGAAGCAGAAGCGCGCGTCGGCGCAGGCGAATCCGGCGTAGCCACCATCGATCTGGTAGCCGGTGAAGCGCGCAAGCGGGCACAGATTCTCCCGCCCCGAGCGGCAGTATTCGCACACGCCGCAGGTCCAGCCGAGCCAGGGAATGCCGACGCGGTCGCCCTCGGCGAACCGGTCCGCGCCGGCGCCGATCGCGGCCACGCGGCCGACGATCTCGTGGCCGGGCGTGATCGGCAGCAGCGGGTTGGGCAGTTCACCATCGACGACGTGAAGATCAGTGCGGCAGACAGCGCAGGCGCAGACGCGGACCAGCACTTCACCCGGTCCGGGCTCGGGTATCCCCACGCGCTCGGCACGGAGTGGCGTGCGAGGCGCGTGCAGCCGCATCGCCTCCATCGTCTCGGGCATCACCGTGAGATGCATCGCGGCGAAGCACGGTCAAGCGCCGGCCGCAAAACGTCACGTCACGAACCAAGCGGCGCCGAACGAAGCGGCGGACCTTCGCCGCCGCGCCAGCGCGCAGAGCAGACCGGTGCCGAGCAAAAGGCCCGGAGCGCCGCTGCGGCATCGCCCTTGCGCCGCCGCGCGGCCTCGGCCTAGCTGCGCGCGGCAGCGGGAGACGCGACGTGAGCACATTCAAGGCCCTGATCCTGGAGCAGGCGGACGGCCGGGTGAGTGCGGCGATCGGCACGCGGAATGCGAGCGAGCTGCCGCCGGGCGAGGTGCTGGTGCGGGTCGCACACTCCACGCTCAACTACAAGGACGGCATGATCCTGGGCGGCATCGGGCGGCTGGTGCGGAGCTATCCGCACATCCCCGGCGTCGATTTCGCCGGCACCGTCGCGGAGAGCAGCGATCCGCGATTCCGGCCGGGCGACAAGGTGGTGCTGACCGGCTGGCGCGTCGGCGAGATGCGCTGGGGCGGCTATGCGGAGCTGGCGCGGGTGAAGGCGGACTGGCTGGTGAAGCTGCCTTCCGGGATGAGCACGAAGCAGGCGATGGCGGTCGGCACCGCAGGCTTCACCGCGATGCTCGCGGTCGAGGCTCTGGAGCGGCACGGCCTGCGGCCGGGTGAGGGCGACGTGCTGGTGACCGGTGCGGCCGGCGGCGTCGGCAGCGTCGCGGTGGCGCTGCTCGCAGCGCTCGGGCATCGCGCAATCGGCTCCACCGGACGGCCGGAGACGCGCGACTACCTGCTCGGACTGGGGGCTTCCGACACGATCCCGCGGAGCGAGCTGGAAGGGCCGCCGGGCAAGCCGCTCGATGCGGAGCGCTGGGCGGGTGCGATCGATGCGGTCGGCGGCACGACGCTCGCGACGCTGCTGACGCAGATCCGCCACCGCGGCAGTGTCGCGGCCGTCGGGCTCGCGGGCGGCAGTGATCTGCACACGACGGTGATCCCGTTCCTGCTGCGCGGGGTGAGCCTGCTCGGGATCGACAGCGTGATGTGCCCGCCGGAGCCGCGCGCGCATGCCTGGGAGCGGCTGGCGCGGACGCTGCCGATGGCGAAGCTCGACGCGATGACCGAGGTGATCGGGCTTGCGGATCTACCGGAGTACGGCCGGCGGATCCTTAAGGGGCAGGTTCGCGGGCGGGTCGTGGTGGACGTGGCGCGCTGATCTTTCTACTGTCGGGCGAAACCGCCGGCCGAGAAAGCGCATGGCTGATCTCCATTGGAGCCTGTTTCACGAGACGTCTCCATACGCCGATTTTGATCCGCGGCCGCATCCGGACGACATGCAGGGCTGGGGCTGGAACGAGCGGATGTTCCGCTCCGTGATCGAGGGCATCCGCCCG
Organism: Acetobacteraceae bacterium; assembly: GCA_036272815.1. Lineage (GTDB taxonomy): Bacteria > Pseudomonadota > Alphaproteobacteria > Acetobacterales > Acetobacteraceae > DATAYA01. Next base: position 488 of record DATAYA010000265.1, on the reverse strand, counting down.
AATTCGATCTGCGAGGTCGGCACCTGGAAGGGCGCTTCGGCGATCAACATGGCGCGCATCTGCCGCGAGGCCGGGTTGCAGACGAAGATCATCTGCGTCGACACATGGCTCGGCTCGCAGGAGCACTGGCGCGCGGGGCGGGACCACGACTGGTTCAGGTCGCTGAAGCTGCGGCACGGATATCCGCAGATCTACTTCACGTTCCTGGCCAACGTCGCGCGGCACGAGATGCAGGACATGATCGTGCCTCTGCCGATGCCGTCCGACATCGCATCGGAGATCATCGCGGCACAGCACCTGAGCTTCGACCTGATCTATATCGACGCCGCGCATCATTACGATGCCGTGCTGCGCGACCTGCGGCTGTTCTGGCCCTTGCTCGCGGCGGGCGGCGTGCTGATGGGAGATGACTACGTCGGCTGGCCGGGTGTCACGCAGGCCGCCACCGCGTTCGCCGCGGAAATCAAGCTGCCGCTTTATGGCGAACA
>DATAYA010000264.1:0-16384 GCA_036272815.1 Acetobacteraceae bacterium | reverse complement strand
TCGCCGCCAGCGCCGGCCGCAGCGTGGCGGCAGCGGCGATCCCGGCCGCCCCGCCGAGCACGCGGCGGCGCGTGGTTTCGTTGGTCATGGACGCGTTTCCCCGAGGTCTCGACAGGGCCGCATTGTCCGGCGCCGCAGCAGGCACGTCAATCCGCAACCGTTCAGGTCACCACGAAGCCATGTGCCAGCGGATCGCGGTCATCCACGAAAATGGTGTTGTGCCCGATCACCCGTGCCCAGCCGGCGACGCTCGGCACGATCGCGGCGCGGCCGCCGACCTCGGCCGCCGTCTCGACGCGCCCGTCGAACATCGTGCCGATGATGCTTTCATGGACGAACTCCGACCCCGGCCGGAGCCGCCCGCGCGCCGCAAGCTGGGCCATCCGCGCGGACGTGCCGGTGCCGCACGGCGAACGGTCGATCGCACGGTCGCCGTAAAAGACCGCGTTGCGCGCATGCGCCCGGGCCGCGCGCGGCGCGTCGCACCACATCATGTGCGTGATGTCGCGGATGCGCCCGTCCTCGGGATGCACCGGTGCCACCGCCGCCTGCGCCGCCGCGCGCACAAGCGGGCTCAGCGCCTGGATCCCGGCGGCGCTCATGCCGTCGAGCCCGCGCCAGTTCCGCTGCGGCTCGACGATCGCGTAGAAATTGCCGCCATAGGCGACATCGACCACCAGCGCGCCCAGTCCCGCGACCTCGATCTCCACCTCGGCCGCGTGCAGATAGGCCGGCACGTTGAACAGCCGCACCTCTTCGACGAAACGCCCCTCCTGCCGGTACTCGATCGCCACACGCCCGGCCGGCGCCTCGATCGCCATCCGCCCCGGCGTGCGCGGCACCACGAGCCCGCTCTCGATCGCGGCGGTGACGGTGCCGATCGTGCCGTGCCCGCACATCGGCAGGCAGCCGGAGACCTCGATGTAGAGCACGCCCACGTCGCAATCCTCGCGCGTCGACGAATACAGGATCGAGCCCGACATCACCTCGTGCCCGCGCGGCTCGAACATCAGCGCGCGGCGCACCCAGTCGTGCCGCTCCCGGAACAGGATGCGCTTCTCCGCCATCGGCACATGCGGCAGCAATGGCGCGCCGCCGGCGACCACGCGCACCGGATTGCCGCAGGTATGCGCGTCGATGCAGAAGAACGTATGGCTCGCCATCGATTGCGTCCCTGAACGACCCCGGGGTTCCAAGGGCGAGCCCTTGGCGGGGTCCAGGGGCGGCGCCCCAGGCCTTAGCGCAAACCGGCCTTAGCTCAAACGGGCCTTAGCTCAAACCGGCCGCCAATTGAACCGCGTCGTCAGCCACCGCCGCACCGCCAGCAAAGCCGCCGCATCGACCGCCAGCGCCTCGGTGCTGGCATTGGCCGCCGGCGCCGCCTGTGGCCGCACTGCGATGCTGCTCGCCGCCGCTTGCAATTCCGGTGCCGCGGTGGCGCTGGCGCAGGCCTGCCGCCAGAGCGCGACCAGCGCCGCCGGCGTCAGATGCGGCAGCACCAGCGCCACGTCGAGCTGGGACGCCGCCGACGCGGCCCGCCACCCCGGCAGCAGCGCCGCCGCCGTCCCGGTCCCGCGGTGCGCCCACATCTCGGGCAGCGTCGGCAGCTCGGGAAAGGCCGCGTCGCGCTGCCAGATGCCGTTGGCGTCCGGCATGCCCATGCTCAGCGTCGGCACCGCTCCAAGTGCGGTGAGCGCCGGCAGGCGCTGCGGCACGTCGCGGCCGCCGAGGAACACCGCATCGACCACGCCCTGCGCCAGCGCATCGCGCCGGTCGGCGTCGGTGGTGATGCCGAACGCCGGCATCAGCCGCAGCCCGAGCAGCTCTACCGCCAGCAGCCCCGGCAGTTCCGGCCCCGCCGGGCCGCTCGCCGCCATCCGCACGACGGCACCGGGAGGCATCGCCGCGATCGCGACTCGCGAGGCGATCACGCCACTGCCCATCCCCGTCAGGCCCGGCACCCAATGGGCGACATCGAACTGCGCCCGCGGATCGCCCACCAGCCAAAGCATCGCCGCCCGGCCGGGCAGCAGCAGCGCGGTGGCGCCATCCGGCGTGGTGCGGGCCTCGAACTGGTTGGCGGCCGTCACCCCGTCGGCCCCGCCCACGAGGTTCTGCCGCAGCGGCGTCCCCAGCGGCAGGTCCTTTTGCAGCAGCGGCGCCAGCAGCCTGCTCCATTCCGCGGTACGCCCCGTCGCGGGTCCGGCGACCAGCAGCGTCGCGCCCTCGGGAAAGGCCGCCACCATCGGCAAGGCCACCGCCGGTCGCGCGCCGAACCCGCCGGCGAGTGCGGCGGCCCCGGCGAGCGCGGTTCCGGTCAGGATACGACGACGGGGCAGCTCCGGCGCGGGCATGGGCAGTCTCCGTCACGGGAACGTGGCCGGCAGGATGCCCGGCCGCCGTCAGGATGGGTGTCGCCTGCGGCAAAACCGAGGCGGCCAGCCACTCCTTACAGCGCCCTAACGCCGCACACCATCGGCCGCCCGTGGCGGGCGTTCTTCAGCTTTCCGGGAACTCAGCTTTGCCAATACCAGGCGTTGAGGTTCCAGCAATCCGACAGCGAGTTGACGTTCGGCGCCAGCCCGACCAGGCCCTTTTTCGTCCCCTTCGCCATCGCGTACTGGAATATCGGCAGCAACGGCAGGTCGTGGCGGACATACGTCTGCACCTGGTGGTAGTCCGCCGTCCGCTTGGCGCGCTCGAACGTCGCGTCGGCGGCGGCGAGCAGCTTGTCGACTGCGGGATTGGAATACTGCCCCGAGTTCTGCCCGGCGCCGCCCTTCGCCGGGATCGACGTGCTCGCCAGCCGCAGCGACGGGTCGGGATCGGCGCCGATCAGGAAATCCTCGCCCACCATCACGCTGTCGAACTGCGAGAGGTGGTAGTAGTCGCCCCAGATCACCGCCGCCGGCATGTTGTGGATCGTCATCTGCGCGCCGATCTGCATCCAGTTCTGCTGCAGCAATTGCTGCGCCTGCTCGCGGACGTGGTTGCCGGCGGTGGTGGAATTGAGGAAGGCGAGCTTCTGCCCGCCCTTCTGCCGCACCCCGCCCGGCCCCGCCTTCCAGCCGGCCGCGTCGAGCTTCTGCATCGCCTGCTTCGGGTCGTACTGGTGCTTCGGCAGGTCGGCGTTGAAAGCCCATGACTGCCGCGGCAGATAGCTCTCGGTCGCTTGCGGCAGGCCGTAATAGATGCTGTCGATGATCGGCTGCTTCTGCATCGCGAGATACAGCGCCTCGCGCACCACCGGCTCCGCGAATACCGGTTTGCCGAGATTGAGCGTGATGCTCTCCATGAACGCCTGCGGCGCCACGATGACGGTGCGGTCCTTGAGCGTCTTGGCCTCGGCGTAGTGGTCGGGCGTGATGCCCTGCAAGTCGGTGTAGTCGATGTCGCCGGTGCGGAACTGCGTGTACATCACCGTCAGGTCGGGGATGTACTTGAACACCACGCGCTCGACATGCGGGCCGTCGCCGAAGAAATGCGGATTGGCCGCGAGCGTGATGTGGTCGCCCGCGACGCGGTCCTGCCAGGCGAACGCCCCGGTGCCGACCGGCTTGGTGTTGAGCTGCGAATTGTTCGGGTCCTTCGCCGCCTCGACGATGTGTTTCGGCACGATGAAGGTCCAGGCGAGGATCGACGGATAGGGCGCGTAGGGCTTGGAGAGTTCCCACGCGATCTCCGTCGGGCTCACCACGCGGACGTTCTGGAGCAGGTTGTGCCCGTCGCGCGAGCCGGCACGGAAATTCGGGTTGTTGATGAGATCGAGGGTGAATTTCACGTCGTCGGCGGAGAACGGCTTGCCGTCGTGCCACTTCACGTCGGGCCGCAGCTTTACCTTCCACCGCAGCCCGTCCCTCGAGATGCCGCCGTTCGCCTCGTTCGGCACCTCGGACGCAAGCTGCGGAAAAAGCATCCCCTTCGGATCGACGCCCCAGAGCGGTGAATAGACCGACCACCACACGCCCTGATCGACCTCGATCGCCGGCATCAGCGGATTGAACACGGTCGGCTCCTGCGACAGCCCGACCACGATCTGTCCTTTCCGTCCCGCTTGCGGCGTCGGCGTCCCTTGCGCGCGCGCTGCCGTTGCGGCCATCGCGCCGGCCGCGCCGAGTGCGAGCAGCGACCGGCGGGGCAGGATCAGCCCGGGTCCCGCCGTCCCGCCCGAAGAACGATCCGATCCACCCATCTCCGCCTCCTGCACAACAATTCGGAGTGTGTGCCCTCGCCGCCCGGTCCGCAACGTGTTGCCCTCGGTCGAAACGAACGCACGCCCCGCTATGCGGCGGCGATCATCGCCCGCACGCGCGCGACCACGCCCTCCCAGTCGCCCGGACGCTCCTGGCGGATGATGCGCAGGCTCGGATACCACGGGCTGTCGGCGCGTCTGGTGAGCCAGCGCCAGCAATTGTCGAAGCGGTCGAGCAGCAGCACGCGCGCGCCCATCGATGCGGCCAGGTGCACGACCGCCGTATCGGCCGAGACGACGACGTCGAGGTTGGCGATGATCGAGGCGGTATCGGCAAAGTCGGCGACCGCCCCCATCGGGTCGTGGATCGCGAACCCGGCGCCTCCGACCTGCCCCGACGGCGGCCCCTTCTGCAAGCTCACGAGCTGCACGCCCGGCACCGAGGCGAGCGGCGCCAGGGCGGCCAGCGTCAGGCTGCGGCGGCGGTCGATCGCGAGTGCGGCCGGATTGCCCTCCCGCGCCGCCCCCGCCCAGCACAGTCCGACGCGCAAGCCGCCCCGCGCCGGCAGCCGCGCCGCCCAGGCGGCGACCATCGCCGGATCGGGCACGATCGCGGCCGGCGGCGGGACAGTGCCCAGCGTCGTCGCGAACACGTAAGGCAGGGACAGGAACGGCACGATCCAGTCGCATGGCGGCACCACGCCGTCGCCGCTCATCACCTCGGCGATCCCCGGCAGCGCGCTCGCGATGCGCTGCAGCTCCCGCGGCACCCAGACGATCACCCTGGCACCCGCCCGCGCCAGCATCGGCACGTAGCGCAGCATCATCAGCGTGTCGCCCATGCCCTCGTCCTGCGTCAGCAGCACGCGGCGACGCGCGAGCGGCGCGCCGGGATGCAGCCGCCGCTGCGGAGGCAGCGCCGGTCGTCCGGGCTGGCGGAGCCGCCATTCGGCCTGTGCGAACCCCTCCACGAGGCGGCCGGCCTTCAGCAGCGCATAGCCGTGGCCGAGCCGCACCGCCACCTGGTCGGGCGCCAGCGCCAGCGCCGCGTCATAGGCTTCGAACGCCGCCTCCATCCGCGCCTCGCCGGCCAGCGCCGCGCCGAGGTTGGCGTAGGCGCCGGCATTGTCCGGCTCGACCTCCAGCACGGCGCGGAACGCCGCCATCGCCTCTTCCGCCCGCCCCTGCTCGGCGCGCAGGATGCCGAGCAGGTTGCGCGATACGGGCGAGGCCGCCGCACCCAGCCGCTCGGCCGCCTCCTCCAGCCGCCCCGCCTCGTGCAGGAACGCGGCATGGGCAAAGGCCAGTCGCTCGTCCTCCGGCGCGAATTCCCGGGCGGCGCGGAAAGGCGGCTCCGCATCCGCCGGCCGCCCGGCGTTCCGCAGCAGGCCGGCGAGATCGCGGCAGGGATGCGCATGCGCGGGCCGCGCCACCGCCACCCGCGCCAGCAGCGGCGCCGCGCCGGCCGCGTCGCCCGCGAGCCCACGCGCAAGGCCGAGCAGCAGCACGGCCTCGATGTCGCTGTCATTGCGTGCCAGCAGCCGCTCGGCGACGGAGGCCGCCGCCCCGGCACGGCCCCATTGCAGCTCCGAAACGGCACGCCGCATCAGCGACGCACGGGTCTGCGGCGGCGGCTCGTCGATGTTCAGCTCGCCTTCCAGATCGGCTCTCGGAACCGCGCGACAAACGCGGCATGCGCCGCCAGCTCCGCCTCGCTCGGCACGATCGGACGCGGGACGCGCGCGACCGAGGTCGCGTAATTCACGCTCGGCAGCGATATCGTCGTCTCGGCCAGCAACAGCCCGCGCTGGCGGCCGCCGGTCAGCTCGACATAGACCTGCGCCAGCAGCCGGCAATCCAGCAGCGCGTTATGCATCGTGCGTTACGACAGGTCGATCGCGAAGCGCCGGCACAGCGCATCAAGGCTGTTCGGCAGCCCGGGAAACCGCGCCCGCGCCAACTCCAGCGTGTCGACCATACGGGCACGATCCAGCACCGGATGACCAACGCGCGTGAATTCCGCGTCGAGAAAGCCGAAATCGAACGCCGCGTTGTGCGCCAGCAGCGGACCGTCGCCGAAGAATGCGATCAGCTCGGCCGCGACATCGGCGAAACGCGGCTTGCCGCGCAGCTCGGCGCGCGACAGCCCATGCACCCGCATCGCGTCCTCGTCGATGTCGCGCTCCGGGTCGAGGAACGCATGGAAATGACGCCCCGTGGGCAGGTCGCGCACCAGCTCCAGCGCCGCCACCTCGATGACGCGGTGGCCGGTCGCCGGGTCGAGTCCGGTCGTCTCGGTATCGAACAGGACCGCCCGGCTCATCGCATAAGCCTCATCGCAGCAGCTCCGCCATCCCGCGCCGCAGCGTGCGCAGCGCGTGGCCGCGCGACAGTCCGGTGCGCACCACGAGATCGGCGCGGCGGCGCTTCTCGGCGTCCGGCGTCTGCCGCGCGATGATCGCCGCGACCTGCTCCGGGCGCATCCGCCGCCGGCGGCGGACCCGCGCCTCCTGCACCGCGCGCGGCGCGCTCACCACCACGACCGCATCGACCCGCCGCTCGCCATGCGTCTCGAACAGCAGCGGGATATCGAGCACGACGGCGCGGCGGCCGGCGCGGCGGTGGCGGGCGACGAAGCGGCGCTCGGCGTCGCGCACCAGCGGGTGCAGGATCGCCTCCAGCCGAGCCATCGCCGCCGGGTCCAGCACCGCGGCATTGCGCAGCGCCGCCCGATCGACCGCGCCGTCGCGCACCACCCCCGGAAACGCCTCCCCGATCGCGCGCACGGCGGCACCGCCGCGCGCCTGCAGCCGATGCACCTCCGCGTCGGCGTCGAACACCGGCAACCCGGCGCGCCGGAACGCCGCCGCAGCTGTCGATTTCCCCATTCCGATGCCGCCGGTGAGCGCGATCACCTTCACTGCTTCGGGATGTCGGCGGCAACATGCGCCTCGAGTTCCGCATCCACCTCCGGCCGCACGCCGAACCACGCCTCGAAGCCGAGCCCCGCCTGGTGCAGCAGCATGCCCAAGCCCCCGGCGCAGCGCAGTCCCCGCGCCGCCGCCGCCGCCAGCAGCTTCGTCTGCAGCGGCACATAGACGATGTCGGCGACCGCGAGCCGCTCGGGCGCCTTCGCGAGATCGAGCGGCAGCGCGTCGTGCCCCGCCATCCCGGCCGACGTCGTGTTGACCACCAGCGCATGGTCCGCGAGCGCCGCCTCCCGCTGCGCCCAGGGCAGCACGCGCACGCCGGTCCCGGCGCGCAGGGCCGGCAGCGCACGCGCCAGCGCCTCGGCCCGCTCCGGCGTGCGGTTGGTGATGCTGACCGCGGCGCCGGCATCCAGCAGCGCCGCCGCCACCGCCCGCGCCGCACCGCCGGCGCCCAGCACCTGCGCCGGGCCGGCCGCCGGATCGATCCCGTGCGCGCGCAGATTGGCGACGAACCCGGGGCCGTCGGTGTTGCGGCCCAGGATCTTGCCGCCCTCGAAGACCAGCGTGTTGACCGCGCCCGCACGCCGCGCCGCATCGTCGCGGGCGTCGCAGATCGCGAACGCCGCCTGCTTGTGCGGCAGCGTCACGTTGCCGCCGCGGAACCCTGCCGCCAGCAGGCCGCGCACCGCCGGCTCGAAATCCCCCGGCCGCACCGGCAGCGGCACATAGGCGCCGTCGATCCCCATCCGCTCCAGCCAGAAGCCGTGCAGCCGCGGCGAGCGGGAATGCGCGACCGGCCAGCCGATCACCCCGGCGAGCCTCGCCTCTCCTGTCAGCGTGCGCATGGCGGCACATGACACGCCGTGCGCGCGCCGATCAAGCGGCCGCCCGTCGGTCCAGCCAGGAGAGAACCGCCGCCCGGAACGGCCGGATGCTCTTGTAGCGTTCCATCTCCGGCGGCAGCGCCCGGATCGCCGCCGCCAGCCGTGCCGAGACCGCGCCGGGCGCGATCGTCTCGCCGAGGGCGCGGACATGCACGCGGATGGTGAACAGCACGTCGCCCGTCGCAAGCCGGCTCAGCGTCTGCCGCTCGACCCGCAGGAACAGCGCTGTCGCCGCGTTCTCCGCCGTGATCGCCGGGTTCGCCGCGATCCGCCCGTGGCCCGCCGGCCGGTGCAGCACGTCGTCCTCTACCACCCCCCAGTTCAGCCGCTCGACCAGCCGTCCTGGCTTGAGTTCCACCATCAGCCGGTCCACCGGCCGCGCCAGCCGCTCGGGATACACGGGCACCGGCCGATGCACGGCGGCGAGCGGGCGGCCGAGCTTCTCGCGCAGGTCCCAATGGCTCGGGAAGCAGACCGCACCGGCGACCAGGCGCGGGCCGTCCGCCTCGGGGGCGACGATGCAGAGATCCTCCTGCACCAGCCGAGCCGCCACCTCCAACGAATCGCACGGCAGCGCATCGAGGCGCCACGCCTCCCCGGTCAGCCGGTTGTGCAGGCGGCCGGCTTCCCGCGCGAACCACGCCGGATGCGCCGCACAGAGCACATCCGCGACCGCAGCCAGCGCCGCCCCCCGCGCCGCCTCGGTGCCCGGCACGGCCGCGAACACCGCCTCGTGCCGCTCCGCCAGCAACGCCCGCCGCAGCGCCATCTGCGCCGGATAATCGCCATCGATGGCGATCATCTCCGCCATCGGCCGTCCGACCAGGCCCATCGCCATGCGGAACGGACCCGCCTCGAACGGCAACGGCATCACCGGGGGCGGCAGCTCTGGGATCACGACGCGACAACGCCCCCTCGCGACCCCGCAGCAGCCATGCGACAAAGCCGGAGGCGCAACCGCACCGAGGCTGCCGTGACCCGTCTCCCCCTCATCCTCGCCGCAGCCCTCGCCTTCGCCGCCCAGGCCCGCGCCCAGACTACGCGCACCCAGACTCCGCCCACCCAGACGCTGAAGATCGCCACCGACCTATCTCCCGTGGGCCTCGACCCGCACGTCGCCACCGCCTTCTCCACCGTGATGATCGACAGCGTCATCTACGAGGGCCTCACCGCGATCGACCATTCGCTCCGCATCGTCCCTGCCCTCGCGCAATCATGGACCATCTCCCCCGACGGCCTCACCTATGATTTCAGGCTCCGCCCCGGCGCCACCTTCCAGAACGGCCGCCGCATGACGCCCGCCGACGTTATCGCCTCCATCGCCCGCGTGCGCGACCCGAAGACCGGCTCGCCCTACGCCTCCCGCTTCGCCGTCATCGCCAGCGTCACCGCGACCGGCCCGGACGCCATCCGCATCACGCTGAAGCAGCCCTCCGCGCCGCTCCTCGCCCAACTCGCCGTGCTCGCGATCGCACCGCCGGAAGCCTTCGCGACGCTGCAGCGCAAGCCGGTCGGCACCGGCCCCTTCGGCTTCCGCGAATGGGTGCCCGACACCGATATCGCGCTCGTGCGCAACCCGCGCTACTGGGCGCCCGGCCTGCCGAAGCTCGCCGGCATCACCTTCGAGATCGTCCCCGAGGCCGCCACCCGCCAGCTCGGCCTGACCAGCGGCAGCTACGCCATGCTGCCCGCGATCGACGCCGCCACCGCGCAGGCGCTGATGAGCGCCCCCGGCGTCACGGTGCAGAAATCCCAGGACCTCGCCTACAGCCTGGTCGGGCTCAATGTCAGCCGGCCGCCCTTCGACAAGCCCGAGGTGCGACAGGCGCTCAACATGGCCCTCGACCGCTCGCAGATCGTCCAGGCCGCCTATTTCGGGCAAGGTGCCGCCGGCGGCCCGCTCTCGCCCGCGCTCCGCCAGTGGGCGCTGCCGACCTCCGCCTTCCCCTGCTACACCCACGACCCCGAAGCCGCCCGCGCCCTGCTCCGGAAATCCGGCCTCACTTTGCCGGTCCGCGCGACGCTCGACGTCTTCGGCGGCATCCAGCAGGTCGTCGATGTCGCCCAGGTCGTCCAGGCCCAGGCGAAGGCCGGCGGCTTCGACTTCGCCCTCAACGTCGAGGAAGCCGGCCGCTTCATCCAGGACTGGAAGAACAGCCGCTTCCAGGGCTTCGTCTCGCTCAACAGCGGCGGACCCGATCCCGACGACTATCTCGGCCGCACCTTCGCCACCGGCGGTGCCTCCAACGTGTTCCAATACAGCGATCCGACCACCGACGCGCTGCTCGACAAGGCCCGCACCACCTCCGACGCGGCCACCCGCAAGACCCTCTACGACACGCTGCAAAAACGCCTCGCCTGCACCGGGCCGGTCGTCCACCTCGTCTACGGCACCCTGTTCAGCGCTTTGCGCTCGACCGTGCACGGGTTCCACATCAGCCCGACACGCTCGCTGCGCAGCCTGCGGGACACGACGGTTGGCAAGTGAAGAAAGCTCGGGACGCCGCCCCGAACCCCGCCAAAGGGCGGTCGCCCTTTGGAAACCTCTCACCGAGCTTAGCCTCACCGCGTTCGGGGTCTCGGTTCTCAGCTTCCTGATGATCCGGCTCATCCCGGGCGATGCCGTCGCGATCATGCTCGGCGCCAACGCGTCCGTGACGCCCGCGCGCATCGCCGCGCTGCGCCACCGACTCGGGCTCGACCGGCCGCTGGTCGCGCAATACGTCCACTGGCTCTGGCGCGCGCTGCACGGCGACCTCGGCACCAGCATCTGGACCGGCCGCCCCGTCCTCGCCGAGATCGCCGCCCGCGCCGGCGTCACCGCCGAACTCACCCTCCTCGGCCTCGTCGTCGCCATCGCCCTTGCCCTGCCGGCCGGATGCGCGATGGCGGCGCTGCGCGGCTCGGCCGCCGACACCGCCCTCCGCCTCGTCAGCATCGCCGGCATCACCGTGCCCTCGTTCTGGCTCGGCACGATGCTGCTCTACGGCGCCGCCGCCCTCGCACCCGGCATCCCGCTGATCGGGTGGGTGCCGTTCTCACGCGACCCGCTCGCCAACCTCTCCCACCTCGCACTCCCGGTCATCTCGATCGCGCTGCCGGTCGTAGCCTCGCTGGCCCGCATCGTCCGCGCCGCCCTGCTCGAAGCGCTCGGCCAGGACTACATCCGCACCGCCCGCGCCAAGGGCCTGCCGGAATGGCGCGTGCTGGCCCGCCACGCGCTGCGCAACGCGCTCGTCCCCTTCGTCACCAATGCCGGCATCATGGCAGGCTACCTGTTCGGCGGCTCGGTGGTGATCGAGCAGGTGTTCGCGCTCCCCGGTCTCGGCCGGCTGATGGTCGGCGCCATCGCCGAGCGCAACTACCCGCTGGTGCAGGCCGCGATTCTGCTCGCCACCCTCGTCTTCGTGATCGTGAACGCGCTGGTGGACCTGCTCGCCGCCGCGATCGACCCCCGCTTGCGTGCATGAGGCGCGACCCGTTCCTGATCCTCGCCGTGGTGCTTGTCCTCGCCCAGGCCGCCGCCGCCCTCGCGGCCCCGCTGCTCGCGCCCTACGGCCCGGATGCGCAAGAAATTCTCGCCCGCCTTCAGGGTCCGACCCCGGCGCACTGGCTCGGCACCGACAATTTCGGCCGCGACGTCCTCTCCCGCATCATCTTCGGTGAGCGCACCCTGTTCGCGGTCTCCGCCGGCTCCGTCCTCGGCGCCCTGCTGATCGGCGGCGGCCTCGGCATCGTTTCGGGCTGGATCGGCGGCGCGATCGACCGCATCATCATGCACGTGATGGATGTCCTGTTCGCGTTCCCGATCATTCTGCTGGCGATCGGCATCATCGCCGTGCTCGGCCCGAGTGCCGCGAGCACGGCGGCCGCGATCGGCATCGTCTACATCCCGATCTTCGCCCGCACGCTGCGCGCGCCGGCGCGGCTGCTGCTCGGCACCGAATACGTCGCCGCCGCCCGCGCGATCGGCGCCGGCCGCACCCGCATCCTGCGCCGCCATCTGCTGCCCAACCTCGCCCCGCTGATCCTGGTCCAGGCCAGCCTGTCGTTCTCGACCGCGATCCTGGTGGAGGCCTCGCTCTCCTTCCTCGGCCTCGGCACCCAGCCGCCGACCGCCTCCCTCGGCCGGATGCTGAGCGAGAGCCGCGCCTTCCTGTTCCTCTCGCCCTGGCCCGCGGCGTTCTCGGGGGCGGCGATCCTGCTCGCATCGCTCGGCTTCAACCTGCTCGGCGATGGCTTGCAGGACCGGCTCGACCCGCGCCTGAGATTACGCTGGCCGGGGTCAGGCTGATGGACGACGACGCCGACATGCCCGCGACCGAGGGCGCCAGCCCACGCACCGCCGACCTCGATCTCTGGGATAACGTCACCATCCTCGACGCGCTGTGGGAGGGGCAGATGGCCGCGATCGCCGCGGTCCGCCCGGCGCTGCCCGCGATCGCCGCCGCCAGCGCCGCCGCTGCACTCCGGCTCGGCACCGACCAGTTCGGGACCGCCGGGCGTCTGGTCTATTGCGGCGCCGGCACCTCGGGGCGCATCGGCGTGCAGGACGGCGCCGAGCTGCCGCCCACCTTCGACTGGCCCGAGGACCGGCTGGTGCTGCTGATGGCCGGCGGCGACGGTGCCTTCATCCGTGCGATCGAGAACGCCGAGGACCGCCGCGACCTCGGCGATGCCGCCATCGCCGCCCGCGCCGTCAGCCCAGCCGATGTCGTGATCGGGCTGGCCGCCAGCGCCACCACGCCGTTCACGATCGCCTGCCTGCAATCCGCGCGCCACCGCGGCGCGCTCACCATCGGGGTCGCCAACAGCCCGGGGCCCCTGCTCGCGGCGGCCGAGCACCCGATCCTGGTCGAGACCGGCCCCGAGGCGATCGTCGGCTCCACAAGGATGAAGGCCGGAACCGCGCAAAAGGCGGTGCTCAACCTGTTCTCGACGCTGCTGATGGTCCGGCTCGGCCGCGTCTATCGCGGTCAGATGGTCGACATGCTCGCCCGCAACGCCAAGCTGCGGCACCGGGCGCTGCGGATGCTGACCAGCCTGACCGGCCGCGACGCCGAGGCGGTGCGCCGCGCGCTGGAGGCCGCCGGCGGCAAGGTCAAGCTCGCCGTGCTGCTGCTCGAGGGGCTCGACCGCGCCGGGGCGGAGGCGCTGCTCGCCCGCCACGGCGGCAATCTCCGCGCCGCCCTCGCCGGCCGCGGCCGATGACCGCCAGCCTGATGCGCCGCGAGACGCTGGAAGCGCCCGAGGCCGCCGCACGCCTGCTCGGCGCGCCGGTGCTCGCCGACGCGGCCGCCCGCCTGCGCGCCGCCGGCCCTCGGCTGGTGCTGTTCTGCGGTCGCGGCAGCTCCGGCCATGCCGGCACCGCGCTCCGCTACCTGATCTCGCAGCATCTCGGCATCGCGACCGCCGACGCGCTGCCCTCGCTCGCCTCGGTCTATCGCAGCCGGCTCGACCTGAGCGGCACCGTGCTGGTGGCACTCTCGCAATCCGGCCGCAGCCCGGACCTGGTGGCGCAGACAGAGGCCGCGCGGGCCGAGGGCGCGCTCACCGTCGCCCTGGTCAACGACCCCGCATCCCCGCTCGCGCGCGCCTCTGACCTTGTGCTGGACCTCCGCGCCGGCCCGGAACGCTCGGTCGCCGCGACCAAGAGCGTGCTGGCCGAACTCGCCGCCGGCGCGGCCCTGATCGCGCACTGGGCCGAAGACGCCGCTCTGCTGGCCGCCCTCGCCCGATGGCCCGAGCGGCTCGCGGCCGCCGCCACGCTCGACTGGTCCGCGCTCGCAGCGGTGCTCGCAGCGCACGACCACGCCTTCACGGTCGGCCGCGGCGTCGGCATGGGGATCGCGGGCGAGGCGGCACTGAAACTGGCCGAGGTCGCCGGCATCGCCGCCCTCGCCCATAGCAGCGCGGAACTGGCGCACGGGCCGCGCGCGCTGGCCGGCCCCGACTTCCCGGCACTCGGCTTCGTGCAGGACGATGCGGCGCGCGCGGGGACCGAGGCGATGCTCGCCGACCTCGCCGCCGCCGGCGCGCCGGTGCTCGCCGCCGGCGCCGCACCGGTTGGTGCCACGGCATTGCCGGTCCTGCCGCCCGACCATCCGGCGCTCGACCTGCTGCCGATGCTGCTCGCCTTCTATCTCGCCGCCGAGGCCGCCGCCCGCGCCCGCGGCCGCGACCCGGACCATCCGCCGGCGCTGCGCAAGGTCACCGAGACGCGGTGAGCGTCGCGGGCTTTCCCCCGACAGACCAGGGAACGCTAACCGAGGCTCGGCAACAGCGCCGCGAGTTCACGCCCCGGCACGGCGCCGCGCACCGCCCCCGGCAGGTCGCCGGCGCGCATCGCCTCGGCCGCCGCGGCCACGCCGCCCATCGCCCGGAGGTACAGTGCGCCGCCGAGGCTCACCCGCCGCACGCCCGCCGCCGCGAGGTCGGCGAGCGGCACGCCCGGCCCGATCAGCACGTTGACCGGCCGTGGCGCCACCGCGCGCACGACGGCGCGGATCGCCTCCATGTCCGGCAAGCCGGGCGCGTACAGCACATCGGCGCCGACCTCGGCGAAGGCGACCAGGCGGCGGATCGTGTCGTCGAGGTCGGGGCGCCCGTTAAGGAAATTGTCGGTCCGGCCGGTGAGCACGACGCGCCCGCGCGCCGCCTGCGCCGCCGCGCGCATCCGGGCGACGGCCGCGTCGAAGTCGTGGATCGGACGGGCGGGGTCGGCGGTGGTGTCCTCGATGCCGAGCCCGGCCAGGCCGCCGGCGATGGCCGCCTCCACGGTCGCGACGCAATCCTCCGGCCCGGCGCCGTAGCCGTCCTCCAGGTCGCCGTTGACCGGCAGCCCGGACACGCGCGCGAGCAGGGCGGCATTGGCGATGGAGTCCGCGCGGCTGACCGCGTGGCGACCGTCCTGCCGTCCCAGGGCCAGGGCGATCGCAAAGGACGAACTGCCCAGCGCCTCGAAGCCGGCGCGCCCGAGCAGGGCTGCCGACGCGCCGTCCCAGGCGTTGGGCATCACGAACGCGCCCGGCCGCTCATGCTGGGCGCGGAAGCGTTCATAGGCGGTGGCGTCGGTCATGGTGTCGCTCCCGGTCATGGCTGCACCAGTGTCGCATGCGGCGCCGAGGCAAGGCGCAGGAAGATGCGATCCTCGCGGCGGATGAAGCGTTCGCGCCGCGCGAACTCATAATTCTGCCGCCCGGCCGGATCTTCCCGCAACCGCGCGCGATAGGCTTCGTAAGCGGCAAGGTCGGCCACGTTGTAGAGCGCGTATGCCGTCGTGGCGGATCCCTCGTGCGGCGCGAAATAGCCGATCAGGTCGGCCCCGCAGCGCGGGATCGCCTGTCCCCAGTTGCGGGCGTACTCCTCGAACGCCGCCACCCCGAACGGGTCGATCTCGTAGCGGATGCAGCAGGTAATCATTGCGTGTGCCTCCTGTCTGGCCAATGGACCGGGGCCAATGGACCGGGGCCAATGGACCGGGACGGTATGGCGCAGCACCGCGCACGGACGCTTCGGGCCGGGCCGTAGCATCGGCGCCCGCCGCGCGCGAAACTCGCCAGCCGCCGTGGAGGACAATGCCGTGCTGACCACATCCGGCTTCGCCGCGACCGCCGCCCTGGTGGGCGACCCCGCGCGCGCCTGCATGCTGACCGCGCTGATGGACGGCCGCGCGCTGACGGCTGCCGAACTGGCGCAGGCGGCCGGCATCGCGCCGCAGACCGCGAGCGGGCATCTGGCGCAGCTGACCGAGGCCGGGCTGCTGGCGATGCAGCGGCAGGGCCGGCACCGCTACCACCGCCTCGCCTCGGCGGCCGTGGCGCAGATGGTCGAGAGCATCATGTCGGTCGCGTCCGACCGCGCGGCGGCATCCGAGGCTCGCCGGCCTGTGGCGGTCGTGGTCGGCCCGCGCGACGCCGCCCTGCGCCGCGCCCGCACCTGCTACGACCACCTCGCCGGGCAGCTTGCCGTGGCGATCGCCGACCGCATGGTGGCGCGCGCGCAGGTCGATCTCTCCCCGGACGGCGGCGCGCTCACCGAGGACGGCACCGGTTTCCTGCGCGGCCTCGGCGTGGATCTCGACGCCGCGACCGCCCGTGCCGGAAAGCGAAGCGGCGGCCGGGTGTTCTGCCGGCCCTGTCTCGACTGGAGCGAGCGGCGGCCACACATCGCCGGCGCCGTCGGCTCGGCGCTGTGCCAGACCTGCTTCGCGCGCGGCTGGGTGCGCCGCATCGACGGCACCCGCGCGCTCGCGGTCACGCCGCCCGGCCGGATGGCGCTGGGCCGCGCGTTCGGGCTGTCCGGGGTGGTGTAGCCTCGACGGGCGAGGAAGCTTCGGATCGCACGAAGATGCGACCGCGACGCCGGTCCCCATCCCG
>DATAYA010000263.1:0-6110 GCA_036272815.1 Acetobacteraceae bacterium | reverse complement strand
CGCCCGACCATCTGGGCGTCGCGGATGTCGGTCATCGTGGGCGAGGCTCCGGGTCCGTGGCGTCGTGTGGCGCCGCAGCAACGCCGGGGTGATTACGCCGCGCGCCGGAGAGGGTCAACGCGGCAGCCCTCACGCCACCTGCTTCGCAAGCAGCCCCTGCGCCACCAGCGTTTCGGCGATCTGCACCGCGTTGAGCGCCGCCCCCTTGCGGAGATTGTCCGACACGCACCAGAAGGCGAGACCGTTCGGCACGGTCGGGTCCTTCCGCAGCCGGCTGACGAACACGTCGTCATCTCCGGCAGCCTCCAGCGGCGTCATGTAGCCGCCATCCTCGCGGACGTCGACGACACTGACGCCCGGCGCCTCGCGGAGTGCCGCACGCGCCTCGGCCGCCGTCACCGGCCGCTCGAACTCGACATGCACCGCCTCGCCGTGGCCGATGAACACCGGGACGCGCACGCAGGTCGCCAGCACGGCGATGTCCGGATCGAGAATCTTCCGCGTCTCGACCGCCATCTTCCACTCTTCCTTGGTCGAGCCGTCGTCCATGAAACGGTCGATATGCGGGATGACGTTGAAGGCGATCTCCTTGGTGAACTGCTCGGGCGCGGTCGGGTCGTTGACGTAGCTCGCCTTGGTGTGGGCGAACAGCTCGTCCATGCCCTCCTTGCCGGCGCCGGAGACCGATTGATAGGTGGCGACGACGACGCGGCGGATGCGGAATTCGTCGTGCAGGGGCTTCAGCGCCACGACCATCTGGATCGTGCTGCAATTCGGGTTGGCGATGATCCGGCGGCGGGCGAAGCGGCGCAGCGCGTCCGGGTTCACCTCCGGCACGACCAGCGGAACGTCGTGGTCCATGCGGAACTGGCTGGTGTTGTCGATCACGACACAGCCCGCGGCCGCGGCGCGCGGCGCATGGACCGCGGAGACCGCGGCACCGGGGCTGAACAGGCCGATGTCCCAGCCGTGGAAGTCGAACTTTTCGAGGTTCTGCACCCGCAGCACGCGGTCCTCGCCGAACGAGACCTCCTGGCCGGTCGAGCGGGGGGAGGCAAGGGCGGCGATGTCGGCGACCGGGAAGCGGCGCTCGGCCAGGGTCTTGAGCATCTCGCGCCCGACCGCTCCGGTGGCGCCGACGACTGCAACCCTGTAGGCCATCGCTCTCATGCTCCGATCCGCGCCCCGCGCGCGGCTTGCCGCGATAGCTAGTGGGTGGCGGCCGCTGCGGCAAGCGCTGCTCCTTGCGTTGTGGAACCGATCGCGCGCAGCCGCGTTGCCGGCGCGAACCCCAAGGAGACCCGCCATGCGGCTCCCCGCCGCGGCGAGCGCGCTGGCGTTCGCGGCCGCCTTCGTCGCCGCCCCCGCATTGGCCGCTTCGGCCGGTAATGCGCCCGGCAGGGACAATCCGTCGAACGGCGGCACCCAGGGCGCCGCGAGCCAGCCCGGCAGCGGCACCACCAGCGGCACCAGCAGCAGCCCCGGCCGGGGCGGTAATCCCGCGACCGAGGCGGGGGCGGCCGGCACCTCGGCGATCACGAACCCGGCGGCCCTCGGCACCGCCCCCAATCCGGGCCCCCGCGGAAGCCCCACCGCCCCGACCCAGGGGAGCGCCGTCACTCCGGCGGCGGGCGGCACCAACGGCGTGACCGCGCCCGGCAGCCCCGCGAACTCCGCCGCCCAGAATGCCACGCCGTCGCAGCGCAACCCGGTGCTGACCAAGGGCGGGTGGGTTCGGGCGAGCCGCGTGATCGGCTCGGCCGTCTATGACGGCCACGACCAGAAGATCGGCACGATCGACGACATCCTGCTCGGCACCGGTGACCAGCAGGGGGGCGACCAGCAGGCGGGCGACCGGCACGGGGCGATCGCGGTGATCTCGGTGGGCGGCTTCCTCGGCATCGGGTCGAAGCTGGTGGCCGTGCCCTACAGCAAGCTGCAGTTCGGCGACACCAGCAAGAACACCGACAACAGGGTGGTGATGCCTGATGCGACCAAGGCGGCGCTGAACGGGATGCCGAGCTATCACTATCGGCCCGGCAAGGCCTGAGGCCGGCCCCTACGCTGCGGCCTCACGGCCCATCGCGAGGAACTTCTCGCGCCGTTGCGCCCGCAGCGCCGCCGGATCGAGCCCGAGCAGCGGCATCAGTTGGGCCGACACCGCGACCCGGATGGCCGCGATCGCGGCGTCCGGGTCGCGGTGCGCGCCGCCGATCGGCTCGGCGATGACGTGATCGACCAGCCGCAGCCGTTCCAGGTCCTCCGCCGTCAGCCGCAGTGCCTCCGCCGCCGCCGGCGCCTGTGCCGCGTCCCGCCACAGGATCGAGGCGCAGCCCTCCGGCGAGATCACCGAATAGATCGCGTGCTCCAGCATCAGCACCCGGTCGGCCGCCGCGAGCGCGATCGCGCCCCCCGAACCGCCCTCGCCGATCACTGTCGCCACGATCGGCACAGGCGCCTCCAGGCACGCCTCGATCGCGCGCGCGATCGCCTCCGCCTGGCCGCGCGCCTCGGCGTCGATCCCCGGATAGGCGCCCGAGGTGTCCACGAAGGTCAGCAGCGGCAGCCCGAAGCGGCCGGCCAGCTCCACCAGCCGCCGCGCCTTGCGGTAGCCCTCGGGCCGGGCCGAGCCGAAATTGTGCCGGATGCGGGTCTCCGTGTCGGCGCCCTTCTCGGTGCCGATCACCACGACGGAGCGGCCCTCGAACCGTCCGAGGCCGCCGACCACCGCCGCGTCCTCGGCAAAGGCGCGGTCGCCGGCCAGCGGCATGAAGCCCTCGATCAGGCCGCCGATCACCGCCAGCGCGTGCGGCCGGTCGGGGTGGCGCGCGACCTGGGTCTTCTGCCACGGCGTGAGCTTGGCGTAGGTCGCGCGGAGCTGGCGGTCGACCTTCTCGGTGAGGCGGCCCAGCTCGTCGGCGATGTTGGGGCCCTCGGGTTCCTCCGACATCCGGCGGAGTTCTTCTATCTTTCCCTCCAGTTCGGCGATCGGTTTCTCGAAATCCAGGAAATGGCGCATGGGGGCGGGTGAATAGCGGGAAGCGCGGGGGGTGGCCAGGGCGGCGGCGGCGGCCGGCCGTTGCTGCGCGTACGCAGCGAAAGCGCTATGATCCGGGTGCTGTCCATAGCCCGAGGTGCCGAGCGGTGGTCCTGACGAAGCGTCTCTGCCGTCTGGCCTGCGGCCTGATGATGCTGGCCGGCCCGGCCTGGGCCGGAGGGTGGCCGGCCCCCGACGTCGACGCCCTGCCGCATGATGCGTTCGGCCGCACCGTGCGCGCCGGGCGCGATCTGATCGACCACACCGCCGCCCTCATCGGGCCGGACGCGCCCGATCCGGCCAGGCGGTTCTCCGGCAACGGCCTCGCCTGCGCGAGCTGCCATCTCGACGGCGGTACGAAGAAATTCGCCCTGCCGCTGGTCGGCGTCTGGGGTGTCTATCCCCGCTTCATCGGCCGCGAGGATGAGGTGCGGACCTTGGCGGAACGGATCAACGGCTGCATGGAGCGCAGCATGAACGGCCGCCCCCTCCCGGTCGGCGGCCCCGAGATGAAGGCGATGCTGACCTATATCCGCTTCGTCAGCGCCGGCTTCCCCACCGGCATCGTCGCCGACGGCCACGGCGCGCCGAAGCTCAAGCTGCCGGATGCCGGGAGCGATCCGGCGCATGGCGCCCGCGTCTATGCGGCGACCTGCGCGTCCTGCCACCAGCCGGACGGGCAGGGGTTGAAGCTGCCCGCGTCCGACGCAGCCAGGCAGGGCCAGCGCTACCTGTTCCCGCCGCTCTGGGGCCCCGACAGCTACAATGATGGCGCCGGCATGGCGCGGCCGATCACGGCGGCGGAGTTCATCCGCGCCAACATGCCGCGCGGCACCGACTACGCCCATCCGGTCCTCGGCGTGCAGGACGCATTCGATGTCGCCGTGTTCATCAACAGCCAGAAGCGCCCGCATCTCGCCGGCACCGAGCGGGACTTCCCCGACCGCGCCTTGAAGCCGGCCGACGCCACATATCCACCCTTCATCGGCCCGTTTCCGCCGGCGCAGCATTCCTTCGGGCCGTGGCGTCCGATCCGGCAATGGCAGAAGGCGAATGCCGGGCGCCTGGGCGACGCAGGGAATGCCGCAAGGTAATATGCCGCCATCCGAGGAGACGATGATGACAGACGCGCCGTCCGACCGCGCCGGCCACTCCCGGCGCCGGACCATGTTTGGCCGCCTGGCAGGCGGACTGGTCGGCGGCTTGGCCGGACTGCTCTCCATGCCGGCGCTCGCGGCTGCCGAACATGAGTGGCCGGGCGCCGTGGCCGGACGCCACCGGCTGCTGGTGGACGGCTACGCCGCCAGCCCCGAGCCGCTGATGTTCGCGCACACCTTCCTGGCGACCAACCAGCCGGCGGGATCGGCGCGCGTGGTGCTGGTCTTGCGCGCGAAGGCGCTGCCGATCGCCTTGGACAGCGCGATCTGGGCGAAGTACCGGATCGGCCAGAGTTTCGGGATCATCGACCCGGAAACCCGCGCGCCGGCGGTGAAGAACCCGCTCCTGCGGCCGCGGCACGGCGTGCTGCCGAACGACGCAGCGGCCATCGACCGCCTGCTCGCGGCCGGCGTGATCGTCGGTGCGTGCGGCGTCGCCCTGCACGGCCAGAGCAAGGCCCTGGCGGCCAATGCCGGCGTGAGCGCCGAGGACGCAGCCCGCGAGTGGGCGGCCAGTCTGGTGCCCGGCGTCACCCTGCTTCCCTCGGGCGTCTGGGGCGTCGGACGCGCGCAGGAATCCGGCTGCGGCTACTGCTCGGGCGGCGACTGAGCGGCAGCACCACGACCCGTCACCCTCCGCGCTCCTGGCGCCGGGCGAGCGGGTGGTGCGCCTCGACCAGCCGCGCCAGCCGCTCCGCCAGTACGTGCGTGTAGATCTGGGTCGTCGCGATGTCGGCGTGGCCGAGAAGCAATTGCAGGCTGCGCAGGTCGGCGCCGCGTGCCAGCAGATGCGAGGCGAAGGAGTGGCGCAGCACATGCGGCGAGACGCGGTGCGGCTCGATCCCGGCGCCGATTGCCACGCGCTTGAGCAGCCGCGCGAAACCCTGCCGCGTCATCGGCGCTTGACCCCGGCCGGGGAACAGATGCGGCGCCCGCGCCGGGACCGCCTGCATGAGTGCCGCCGCCGCCCGCTTCGCCGCCTCCGACAGCGGCACCACCCGCTCGCGCCCGCCCTTGCCGCGGACGAGCAGCAGCTCCGCATCCGGCGCCAGCGCCGCGCGCGGCAGCGCCAGCAGCTCGGAGACCCGCAGCCCGGTCGCGTAGAGAATCTCCAGCGCCGCCGCCGCAACCAGACCCGACCGCCCCTTCCCCGCGGCGGCCGCGGCGAGCAATGCGTCGACCTCGGTTTCAGAAAGGTATTTCGGCAGCGGCCGGGGCAGGCGCGGCGGATCGAGGGCGGCGCTCGGGTCGTCGGTGCGCACCGCTTCGGTCGCCAGGAAGCGGAAGAACTGCCGCAGCGCCGAGCGCCGGCGGGCGATCGTGCGGGGTGCGGCACCGGCGGCGGCTTGCGCCTGGATGAAACCCTGCACGGTGGCGTCGGACGCGTCCCCGGGCGTCTCGCCCCGGCGCCCGGCGTGGGCCGCGAACAGGCCGAGATCGGTCGCGTAGGCGGAGAGCGTATTGCGCGCGGCACCCCGTTCGGCGGCCAGCATCTCCAGGAAGGCCTCGACGTGACGGTCGGTGGCCATCACACGTCCCATGCCGCCGGCTGCGATCGCTCAGACATCAGCTCCCGCAGCAGCTTGCGCCGCATCGCCTCCCGGAAGGCCTGATAGTTCGGACAGGTGAGGGCGAACGAGCCGAAGCCGCCGACCACCTCGCGCTCGTAGCTCGTCACCAGATCGGGTTCCTCGTGCAGCACGCAGAGGCCGTTGATGACGATGCCCGCCGCCACCATCCGGTCGCGAATCGGGCCGGGTGCGACGCCCGCGTTGTTCCGCCCGTCGCCCGCCACGTCCACCACCTGCCGCGCGGTCTTGGCCGGCGCCTCGACCAGCAGTTTCAGGCTTGCAAGCAGGGCCTCGCCGAGCGCCGTCACCCCCGGCGTGACCGAGCGCGGCATGTCGTCGACCGCT
>DATAYA010000262.1:0-9425 GCA_036272815.1 Acetobacteraceae bacterium | reverse complement strand
CGTAGCCGGGGCGGCAGAGCAGCGCCGCATCGGCTGTGCGCACGGCTCCCGGGGTCAGCTTCGGGTCCGGCAATCGCGGCGGCTGTCTGGCGGTGAAGGCGGTGAGAGCGAGCAGGCAGACGGAGATTCATTCCGTCCCATATGTATCAAAACGAACCGAATTCGCAAAGGACGGCCCGTGACCAGCGAACTTGGGGTGATGCGGGCCTGCGCCGCCGCGCGCCGCCGTCCAGCGGTCGCCGACGGCAGCACTTGAGCCCGCTCAGGGCGCCATCGCGCGTGCCGTCGTGACCAGCGCCGATCCAGGATCGGCGAGCGGCCCCACGACCGTGAAGTGATTGGCGCCCGGAACGCTCTCCCAGGCGCCGCCCCAGGCGCGCGCGATCTCGCGCGACTGGCGGGCATACTCCGCCCCTTCCGCGCCGCCGACCACCGCGTGCAGCCGGCCGCCCGGCGGCCGCCGGTGCAGCGGCGAGAGCGCCCGCGCGGTCGCCGCATCCAGCCCGAGCGCGCCGTTGATCGACGTCGCGACCAGCGGTTCGAGGTCAAAAATCCCGCTCACCGGCAGTGCCGCCGGCACCGCGGCAGCGTCCCAGACCTGCAGCATCGCGGCCAGGTGACCGCCCGCCGAATGGCCGATCGCCAGCATCGCCCGTTCGTGCCGCTGGTGCAGGAAGGCCGCCGCGTGCTCGATCTGCGCCACGATCGCGGCGACCGTGACCTGCGGACAGAGATCGTACGACGGCACCGCAACCGCCACTCCGTGCGCGTTCAGCCCCGCCGCCATGTGGCTGAACAGCGCCCGGTCGAGCGACTGCCAGTAGCCGCCGTGGATGAACAGTGCGAGCGGTGCGTCCCGCCCGGAAGTCGGCCAGAACAAATCGAGCTTCGCCCGCTCGCCCGGCCCGTAGTCCAGGCCCAGTTCCGCATCGGCGTGCGCGGCGCGATACGCGGCCGCGTCGCGCGTCCAGCCGGCGATGATCGCCGGATGCTCCGGCACCTTCGCGCGGTTGTCGTATTCCGCCTCGAGGTCCATCACTCGGCCGGGTGCTCGACGCGGACCCGCGAGAAGCGCGCATGGGTCCGCTCACGCATCGTCTGGAACACCACATAGAGCATCGGGATCAGGAATATCCCGATCGAGCTTGCGAGGATCATGCCGCCGAACACCGACGTGCCGACGTCGCGCCGGCTGATCTCCGCGGCACCGGTCGCCCAGACCAGCGGCACCAGCCCGAGGATGAACGCGAACGACGTCATCATCACCGCGCGAAACCGCATCTTCGCGCCGAGCACCGCCGCCTCGCGGATCGGTTTGCCGGCGGTGCGCTGGTCGCGCGCGAACTCGACGATGAGGATGCCGTTCTTTGCCGCCAGCGCGATCAGCACCACGAGACCGATCTGCGCATAGATGTCGAGCGAAAGGTGCGCGACCACAATGCCGCAGAAGGCGCCGAACACGCCGACGACCACGGAGAGCAGCACCGGGATCGGGATCACCCAGCTCTCGTAGAGCGCCACCAGGAACAGGTATGCGAACAGGATGGCGATGCCGAGGATCGCCCCGGTCTGGCCCGACGCCTGCTCCTCCTGATAGGCGGTGCCGGTCCACTCGTAGCCGTAGCCGGGCGGCAGCGTCCTGGCGGAGATCGCCGCCATCGCCGCGAGCGCCGTGCCCGACGACACGCCCGGGCCCGGGGAGCCATCGATGGTCACCGAGCGGTAGTTGTTGTAGCGCGTGATGACCTGCGGCCCGACCACGATCTGCGCACTCGCGAGCGCCCGCAGCGGCACCATCTGCCCCGACGCGTTCTGCACGTAGATGTTCCACAGCGCCGAGATGTCGCGCCGGTCGGCCGCCTCGCCCTCGATATTAACCTGCCAAGTGCGGCCGAAGAGGTTGAAGTTGTTGACGTAGAGGCCGCCCAGCGTCGCTTGCAGCGTGTTAAACACGTTGGAGAGCGGGACGCCGAGCGCTTCCGCCTTCGTCCGGTCGATGTCGAGATAGATCGACGGGTTCTGCGCCGTGAAGGTGGAGAACACGCGCGTCAGCCGAGGATCCTGGTTGGCCGACGCGATGAGCCCCTGCATGACGCTGCCAATGGCGGCGGGGTCCTGTCCCTCCAGCGCCTCGAGCTGGTACTCGAAGCCGCCGCTCGTTGAGAGGCCGATGATCGGCGGCAGGTTGAATGGGAAGATAATCGCCGAGCGGATCTGCTGAGCCGCGCCGAAGGTCCGTGCGATCAGCGCCTGCGCCGATTCCGAGGCGGCCGTCCGATCGGCGAACGGTGCCAGGCGGGCCACCATGAAGGCGCTGTTCGGCTCGGCGACGCCGTCGAGCAGCGAATACCCGATGATCGAGATGACGTGCTGGACCCCCTTCATCCCCTTGAGGACACCCTCCATCCGTTCCGCGACCGCGGACGTGCGCGCGACAGAAGCGCCGTCGGGAAGCTGCACCGCCGCGAAGAACGCGCCCTGGTCCTCCTCGGGAAGGAAGCCGGTCGGCGTGATCGCAGAGACGCCAAAGACGCCGATCGCGAAGACGCCGATCAGTACCACCCCCAGCACCGCGAACCGAACCAGCCGGGTGACCACGGCCGCGTAGCCGTCGCGGACGTAGTCGATGCCGCGCAACACCCGCACCATAATGCCCCGCTTGTGGGCGCGATGCGGGCGGAGGAACACACCGCACAGCGCCGGTGAGAGCGTGAGCGCGTTGATTGCCGAGATCACCATCGCGGCACTGATCGTGACCGCGAACTGGCGGAAAAGCTGGCCCGAGAGGCCGGGGACGAACGCGATCGGTACGAACACCGAGAGCAGCACCAGCGAGATCGCGATGATTGGCGCGGTGATCTGCGTCATCGCCTTCTTCGCCGCCTCCTTCGGCGGCAGGTCCGGCTCCTCCTCCATCACGCGCTCGACGTTTTCCACCACCACGATCGCGTCGTCGACGACGATGCCGATCGCCAGCACCAAGGCCAGCAGAGAGACGGTATTGGCCGAGTATCCCAGCGACAGCAGGATGGCAAAGGCTCCGACCAGGCTCACCGGCACCGCGATGGCCGGGATGATGGTCGCGCGGAGATTACCGAGGAACAGGAAAACCACGATCACGACGAGCACGAACGCCTCGCCGAGCGTCTTCAGGACCTCGCTGATCGTATCCTTGACGAAGCTCGTCGTGTCGTAGACCACATTGTAGTGAAAGCCCTTCGGGAAGCGCGCACTCAGCTTCTGCAAAGTGGCTTGGACGGCGGCGGCGGTCGACACCGCGTTGGCACCGGGCGAGAGATAGACGCCGACGGCCTGGGCGGGCTTACCGTCAAGGCGCGAGAAGCTGTCCTCGTTCTGCGCACCCAACTCCACGGTCGCCACGTCCTTGATCCGCAGCACCGAGCCATCGGGGTTAGCGCGCAGCACGATGTTGCCGAACTGCGCGGGCGTGGTCAGCCGTCCCTGCGTCTGCACGTTGAACTGGAATTGCTGCGAGTTGCCGACCGGACGTGCGCCGATGCGCCCGACCGGCGCCTGCACGTTCTGCGACTGGAGCGCGGCCGCGATGTCGGACGGCGACAGGTCCAGCGCGTGCATCCGGGCAGTGTTGAACCAGATGCGCATCGAGTAGTTCTGCTTGCCGAACAGGCTCGCCTGTCCCACGCCCGGGACGCGGCTCAGCTGGTCGAGGATGTTGATGATGACGTAGTTGGTTATGAAGAGCTGGCTGACCTTCGGATCGTCATCGTAGAACAGGATGAATTGCAGGACCGCGGACGATTTCTTCTGTACCTGCAAGCCCTCGAGCTGCACCTCGGCGGGGAGCTGCGACAGTGCGGTCTGCACGCGGTTGTTGACGTCGACGGTGTCGATGTCGGGATCGGTGCCGAGCTGGAAGCTGACCGTCAGCCCGTAGCTGCCGTCGTTGGCGCTGGTCGACTTCATGTAGATCATCTTGTCGACGCCGACGACCTGCGCCTCCAGCGGCTGCGCCACCGACGCCTCGACGACGGCGGCCGACGCCCCCGGATAGGTCGCGGTCACCGAGACCTGCGGCGGCACGATGTCGGGGAACTGCGCCACCGGGATGCGCATGATCGCGAGCGCGCCGGCGATCGTGATGACGATCGCGATCACGATCGCCAGCCGCGGCCGGTCGATGAAGACGGAGGAGATCATGCGGCTATTGCTTCGCGCCCGCGGACGCGGACGCGCGCAGCGGCGCCCCAGTCACCCCAAAGCCCGGGCCGCCCGACGCGGCACCCCCCGCCTTGGCAGGCGGCTTGCTGTCGCCGGGCGGATCGGCCGCCGGTGCCGCGCCGGGCGGATCGGCCGCCGGTGCCGCGCCGGACGGCGACGCCGTAGCCGAGAGACCCGGAGTCGGGGTTGCCGGCGCCGGCGAGACGACCAGCCCCGGGCGGACCTTCTGCACGCCCTCGCTTACCACCATCTCGCCCGGCTTGAGGCCCGAGACCACGGCGGCGGTGCTCGGCGTCGACTGGCCGAGCTGGATGAAGCGCTGCTCGATCTTGTTGCCCGACCCGACCACCCAGACATAGTCGCCCTGCTGGCCCGAGAGCACCGCCGCGCGCGGGATCGCCAGCACCTCGACCTGCTGCACCCCTTGCAGATCGACATTGACGAACTCGCCGTCCGCCAGCTCGCGTTCGCCGACCTGCCCGGGCGTCGCCCCCGGCAGCCGCGGATTCGGAATCACGCCGCGCAGCAGTATCGTGTCGGTCGACTGGGCAATCGTGTTATTGATGAAGTCGAGCTTGCCGGTCTCCCCGTAGATCTTCCCGTTCGGCAGTTCCAGCTTGATGATGACGGCCGCCATCCCGCCCTGTCTGGCATAGCGGTCGCGCAGCTCCAGCGCCGTGCGTACCGGGATCGGGAAGACGACGTACATCGGATCCTGGCTGACGATCGTGTCGAGGGGGCCGCTGCTCGGCGTCACGACGTTGCCGGTGGTGACCGCGGTACGGCCGATCAGGCCCGCGATCGGCGAGTGGATTTCGGTGTAGCCGAGATTGATCTCTGACGTCCGCAGATTGGCCTGCGCCGCCAGCAACAGCGCCGCGTCGCTCTGCTGCGCGGCCAGCGCGTCGTCATAGGTGGAACGCTGCCCCGCCACCGTGTGGAGCAGATCGCGCGCGCGGTTGAGCGTGATCGTCGCGTTGGAGAGCGTCGCGTTGGCCTGCGCCACGGCAGCCGTCTTGGCCTGCACGTCGGCCTGGAACGGCGGCTGCTCCAGCACGTAGAGGAGCTGACCTTTCTTGACCTCCGTTCCCTCGACGAACTTGCGCTGCTCGAGGAAGGCCGTCACGCGGGCCACGATCGAAACCCGGTCGGTCGCCTGGATGCGGCCGACGAACGAATTGCTCTGCGTGATCGGCTGCTCCTCCGCACGCACCACGCCGACGGCAGGCGGCGGCGGCGCTTTCGGCGGCCCGGCGGCGCGCGCACCAGGCGCGGCGGCAACGCTTGCGACCAGCAGCAGGGCAAGCGCCGTCAGCGGGGTAAGGCGAGGTCGCATGGGCGATCCTTCGAGGGTACGACGCGAGGTGGACGTATGCCACAGCCGCGCCAGTGCGGTGCAACAATAAGGGTCGCACTGACCGAGCGGTCAACCCCGCTGCTTGTCGGGCCGCCCACCCCGCTGCATGGTGTGAGCTGGGGTTGCGATATCGGGAGAGCGCGCGATGGGCGAGCGTGTGGTGGTCTGCGAGGTCGGTCCACGCGACGGCCTGCAGATGGCGAAGACGCGCATGGCGACCGAGGCCAAGATCGCCTGGATCGCTGCCATCGCGGCAGCCGGCGTGCCAGAGATCGAGGTCGGCAGCTTTGTTCCCGCCCGTGTGATCCCGCAAATGTCCGATACCGACACCGTGGTGCGCGCATCCGCCGGCATCCCCGGCCTCACGGTGGTGGCGCTCGCCCCGAACCTGCGCGGCGCGCAGGCCGCCCACGCCGCCGGCGCACACCGGATCAGCGTGCCGGTCTCGGTGAGCGAGGGCCACAGCCGCGCCAACCTCAACCGCTTGCCCGACGAGCAGGTGGCCGAGGTCGGCCGCATCGCCGCCTGGCTGCGCACGCAGGATCGGCGCGTGCCGCTCGAGGCCGCGTGCTCCACCGCCTTCGGCTGCTCAATCGATGGCGCCGTGCCGCAGGATGCCGTGGTGCGGATCGCGGCCGGGCTGGCGGCGGCGGGGGCCGACGAGTTGGCGCTTGCCGACACGGTCGGCTACGCCAACCCGGCGCAAATCCGCGCCGTGGTCGGCGCGGTGCGGGCGGAAGTGGGGGCGTTGCTGGTCGGGCTCCACCTGCATGACACGATGGGCCTCGGCCTCGCCAACGCGCTGGCGGGGCTGGAGGCGGGCATCCGCAATTTCGACGCCTCGCTCGCCGGCCTCGGCGGCTGCCCCTACGCGCCGGGCGCCTCCGGCAACATCGTCACGGAAGACCTTGTCTTTATGCTGGAAAGCATGGGCTTCTGGACGGGGATCGACCTGCCGCGCCTGATCGCCGCCCGCCGGCTGTTGCACGACGGCCTGCCCGACGAGCCGATGCACGGCCAGGTCCCGCGCGCCGGCATCCCGCGCACCTTCCATCCGGCGTCGCTGGCCGCCTGAGCTTCGGCGCATGACCACAACGCCGCTCGGCGGCCTGCGCGTCGTCGAGTTCGCGCACATGCTGATGGGCCCGTGCTGCGGCCTCGTGCTCGCCGATCTCGGCGCCGACGTCATCAAGGTCGAGCCGGCGCCGGCGGGCGACAACACGCGGCGGCTGCGCGGGGCGGGGCAGGGGTTCTTCGCGATGGCCAACCGCAACAAGCGCAGCCTCGCGGTCGATCTCAAGTCCGGGGCCGGCCGCGACCTCGTGCTGCGGCTGCTCGACGGCGCCGACGCGCTGATCGAGAATTTCCGCCCCGGCGCGCTGGACGCGCTCGGCTTCTCCTGGGAGGCGCTCTCGGCGCGCAACCCGCGGCTAATCTATTGCAGCCTCAAGGGGTTTCTGCCCGGTCCTTACGCGCAGCGGGTGGCACTCGACGAGGTCGTGCAGATGATGGGCGGCCTCGCCTACATGACCGGGCTGCCGGGCAGGCCGATGCGGGCGGGCTCGTCGGTCAACGACATCCTCGGCGGCACGTTCGGGGCCCTCGGCATCCTTGCCGCCGTTGAGGAGCGCCATCGGACCGGCCGCGGCCAGCATATCCAGTCCGGCCTGTTCGAGACCAATGCGATCCTGGTCGCCCAGCACATGGCGCAGGCGGCGATCACCGGCGAGGCGCCCCCGCCGATGGGCATCCGCCGCCCGGCCTGGCCGATCTACGACATCTTCGAGACCGCGGACGGCGAGCAGGTCTTCGTCGGCGTCGTCACCGACACGCAATGGCGGCTGTTCTGCGACAGTTTTTGTCTCCCCGAGCTGCTCGCCGACCCGACGCTCGCGACCCAGGCGGACCGCGTCGCCGCCCGCGAGCGCACCGTGCCCGCCGCCGCCGCGGCGTTCCGGCGCTACACCAAGCCGGCCCTGATGGCGCGCTGCGAGGAACTCGGCCTGCCCTACGCGCCGATCGCGCGGCCGGCGGAGCTGTTCGACGACCCGCATCTGCTGGCCTCCGGCGGGCTGCTGGAGGTGAGCCTGCCCGATGACGGCCGGCGCGTTGCCCTGCCGGCGCTGCCGCTCGCACTCGACGGTGCGCGCGCCGGGCTGCGCCACGACCTGCCGCGCACGGGCGAGCATGGTGCGGAGATCGCCCGCGAACTCGGCTATGGCGAGGCGGAGATCGCGCGGCTGCGGGCGGAGGCGGGGCTGGTCTGATCGGCGTCGGGTGGCCACCACGGCCCGTCCCGGTTCCGCCGCCACAGGGCCGCGTGCTACAGCCCCGGCTTATGTACTCGCGCCAGCCGCACGGCTCCCGATCCAAGTGATCGACGACGACGCCCACATGGCGGCGGCCCTCGCTCTCGCCCGGCGCGGCGCGGGGCAGACCTGGCCCAACCCCGCGGTCGGCTGCGTCATCGTCCGCGCCGGTCGCGTGGTCGGCCGCGGCGCCACCGCCCCCGGCGGCCGGCCGCACGCCGAGACCGCCGCCCTCGCGATGGCGGGCGAGGGCGCGCGCGGTGCCACCGCCTACGTCACCCTCGAGCCCTGCGCCCATCACGGCCAGACGCCACCCTGCGCCGACGCCCTGATCGCCGCCGGCATCGCCCGCGTGGTGGTCGCGACGGGCGACCCGGACCCGCGCACCGACGGCGCCGGCCTCGCCCGCCTGCGCGAGGCCGGGATCGACGTCGCAACCGGCCTGCTGGCGCAGGAAGCCGCCGAAACCGCCGCGGGCTTCGTCTCCCGCATCACCGCCGGCCGCCCGTTGGTGACGCTCAAGCTCGCGACCACGCTCGACGGCCGCATCGCAACCCACGGTGGCGAGAGCCAGTGGATCACCGGCGTCCCCGCCCGCCGCGCCGCCCACGCGCTCCGCGCCCGGCACGACGCTGTGATGGCGGGTGTCGGCACGGTCGCGGCCGACGACCCGCTGCTCACCTGCCGGCTCCCCGGAGCGCGGGCGCGGCCGCTGGTGCGCCTCGTCGCCGACAGCCATCTGCGCACGCCGCTCACCGCCCGCCTGGTCGCGACGGCGCACGACGATCCGACCTGGCTGCTGCACCACGATGCTGCCGATCCGGCTCGTGTCGCGGCCTTCGCGGCCGCCGGCGTACGCGCGATCCCCGTCCCCGCCGGGGAAGCCGGGCTCGACCTGCTGGCGGCCTTCCGCGCGCTCGGCGAGGCGGGCCTCACCTCGGTGCTGGTCGAGGGCGGCGCGCTGCTCGCCGCGGCCCTGCTGCATGCCGACCTCGTGGACCGCATCGCCTGGTTCCACGCGCCCGCGGTGATGGGCGGCGACGGAGTGCCCGCGGCGCAGGCATTCGGTGTCGCCTCGCTCGCTGCGATGCCGCGCTTCGAGCGTCTGGCACAACGCCCGGTGGGCGCCGACATGCTCACCGAGTTTCGGAGAGCCGCCTGATGTTCACCGGCATCGTCACCGGGGTCGGCCATGTCCGTGCGATCACGCCGATCGGCGAAGGCCGCGACATGCGCCTCGTCATCGCCGTCCCTTGGTCCAACGCCGTGACAATCGCAGTCGGCGCCTCCATCGCATGCGGCGGGTGCTGCCTCACCGCGGTCGAGGCCGGTCCCGACCACTTCGCCGCCGACGTCTCCGCCGAGACCCTCGCGCACACCACGCTCGGCACCTGGCGGGCGGGCACCGCGCTCAACCTCGAACGTGCGCTGCGGCTCTGCGACGAGATGGGCGGCCACATCGTCTCCGGTCATGTCGACGGCGTCGGCACGCTGGTCTCCGCAACTCCCGAGAACGGCTCGACGCGGCTGCAATTCCGCGCGCCCGACGCGCTTGCCCG
>DATAYA010000261.1:0-5910 GCA_036272815.1 Acetobacteraceae bacterium | reverse complement strand
TCGGTCTCGTCGTCGGCGAGAAACATCTCCAGCACATTGACAAAATCGAGCCCGTGGATCGGGTCGCCACCGATCCCGACGCAGCTGCTTTGCCCAAGCCCGACGGCCGTGGTCTGTGCCACCGCCTCGTAGGTTAGCGTGCCCGAGCGCGACACGATGCCGATGCGACCACGATTGTGGATGTGGCCGGGCATGATGCCGATCTTGCACGCCTCGGGGGTGATGACGCCCGGGCAGTTCGGCCCGATCAGCCGGCAGCCCGAGCCGTCGAGCGCGCGGCGGACGCGCACCATGTCGAGCACCGGGATGCCCTCGGTGATGCAGACGATCAGGGGGATGCGCGCGTCGATCGCCTCCAGGATCGCGTCGGCCGCGAACGGCGGCGGCACGTAGATGCCGCTTGCGGTGGCACCCGTGCGCGCGACCGCCTCGGCCACGGTGTCGAAGACCGGAAGATCGAGATGCGTGCTGCCGCCCTTGCCCGGCGTGACACCGCCCACGAGCCTGGTGCCGTAGGCGATCGCCTGCTCGGAATGGAACGTGCCCTGCGCGCCGGTGAACCCCTGCGTGAGAACGCGGGTATCGGCATCGACCAGGATCGCCATGTCAGGCGGCCTCCTTCACGGCGGCGACCACCTTCTGGGCGGCGTCGGCAAGATTGTCGGCGGCGATGATCGGCAGCCCGGATTTCGCCAGGATGTCTTTTCCGAGCGCCACGTTGGTTCCCTCAAGCCGCACCACGAGCGGCACGTCGAGGCTCACCTCGCGCGCCGCCGCCACCACGCCTTCCGCGATCACGTCGCAGCGCATGATGCCGCCGAAGATGTTGACCAGGATGCCCTCGACATGCGGGTCGGAGAGGATGATCTTGAACGCCGCCGTCACCCGCTCGCGGGTGGCGCCGCCGCCGACGTCGAGGAAGTTCGCCGGCTCCCCGCCATAGAGCTTGATGATGTCCATGGTCGCCATCGCGAGGCCGGCGCCGTTGACCATGCAGCCGATGCTGCCGTCGAGCGTCACGTAGTTGAGGCTGTGCTTGGCCGCCTCCAGCTCCTTCGCATCCTCCTCGGCCTCGTCGCGCAGTTTCTCGATCTCCGGGTGGCGGTAGAGCGCGTTGTCGTCAAAGCTCATCTTGGCATCGAGTGCGACGATGTCGCCTGCCTTCGTCACCACCAGCGGGTTGATCTCCACGATCGCGCAATCCAGCGCGACGAACGCCTCGTAGATCGCCAGCACGAAGCGCGTGAAGGTCGCGACCTGGCGGTCGTCGAGGCCGAGCGCGAAGGCAAGCCGCCGCGCGTGGAACCGTTGCGCGCCGGTCGCGGGATCGATGTTGAGACGAAGAATCTTTTCCGGCTCGCGCGCCGCGACCTCCTCGATCTCCATGCCGCCTTCGGTCGAGGCGACCAGCGCGATCCGTCCGGCCGCGCGATCGACGAGAAGCGACAGATAAAGTTCGCGGGCGATCTCGCAGCCCGCCTCGACATAGACCCGGCGCACCTTCCGCCCGGCCGGCCCGGTCTGCTTCGTCACCAGCACATGCCCGAGCATCGCCGCCGCCGCCTCGCGCGCCTCCTCGACCGAGCGCGCCAGCCGAACGCCGCCGCGGCCTTCCGGCACGTCCGAAAAATGCCCGGCGCCGCGGCCGCCGGCATGGATCTGCGCCTTCACCACCGCGACCGGCCCCGGCAGGGCCTCTGCCGCCGCCGCCGCCTCCTCGGGCGTCCAGGCGATGCGGCCGTCGAGCACCGCGACGCCATGCCGCTTGAGCAGCTCTTTCGCCTGGTATTCGTGGATGTTCATCGCCGTCAGCCGACCAGCTTGCGCGCCGCCTCGATCAGCTCCCGCACCGAGGCGCAGGATTTTTCGAACGCGGCCCGCTCGTCCGGCAGCAGCGCCACCTCGACGACGCGCTCGACGCCGCCGGCGCCGATCACCACCGGCACGCCGACATAGAGGTCGCGCATCCCGTATTCGCCGCGCAGCATGACGGCGGCCGGAAGCACGCGCTTCTTGTCACGAAGAAAACTCTCCGCCATCGCGATCGCCGAGGCGGCGGGCGCATAGAAGGCGCTGCCGCGTTCCAGCAGCTTGACGATCTCGCCGCCGCCGTTGGCGGTGCGGCGGACGATCGCGTCGATCTTTTCCGCCGTTGACCAGCCCATCTTCACCAGGTCGGGGACGGGGATGCCGGCGACGGTGGAATAGCGCACCAGCGGCACCATCGTATCGCCGTGGCCGCCGAGCACGAAGGCGGTCACGTCCTCGACCGAGACGCCGAACTCGTGCGCCAGGAACAGGCGGAAGCGGCTGCTGTCGAGCACGCCCGCCATGCCGACGACGCGTTCCGGCGGCAGGCCGGATTTCTGCTGCATCACCCAGACCATCGCGTCGAGCGGGTTGGTGATGACGATGACGAAGGCCTGCGGGCAATGCTGCCGGATGCCGGCGGCGACCTCCGCGATCACGCCCGCGTTCTTGCCGATCAGGTCGTCGCGCGACATCCCCGGCTGGCGCGGGAAGCCGGCGGTGACGATCACCACGTCGGCCCCGTTGATCGCGGCGTAATCCGAGCCCCCGGTCATCACCGCGTCGAAGCCGTCGATCGGGCCCGATTGCATGATGTCGAGCGCCTTGCCGGCGGCGATCCCGCCGAACACGTCGAACAGCACGACGTCGCCCAACTCCTTGAGGCCGGCGAGGTGTGCCAGCGTGCCGCCGATATTGCCGGCGCCGATGAGGGCGATCTTGTTGCGAGCCATGCGGGGGTCGATCCTTGTCGAACGATGCCGCAAGCGGGCATCACCGTCCGCGCGGCGGGCGGCGCTGGGTTAGCCCATGTGCGGCGGGGCGGCAAGGGAGGCCCCGACCCGGCGACCGTCGCATCCGGCCCGCGAACCGGTTCGCCGCGCGACAAAACGCTTGCATCTGCCTTATGATCGACATATCGTAAGACATGTTTTCAAAACACACCCACCCCCATCCACTCCTCCGTCACGGCCCATTCCTCCGTCACGGCGTCGGCCGCCACGGCGGGCAGCATCGCTGGGATCGCGGCGGCGGCGGCTTCTGGGGCTCCGGCGGCAGCGGGATGCCCGGCGGCCGGCGGTTCTCCTCGGCCGACCTGCAACTCGTGCTGCTCGCCCTGCTGGCGGAGCGGCCGGCGCATGGCTACGAGCTGATCCGGGCGCTGGAGGAGCGGTCGGGCGGCTTCTACACGCCAAGCCCCGGCGTCATCTATCCGGCGCTCATCTATCTCGACGAGATCGGCCATGCGGCGGTCGAGCCGGAGGGCAACCGCAAGCTCTATCGGATCACCGAGGCGGGCCGCCGGCACCTCGAGGCGAACCGCGGGACCACGGATGCGATGCTCGAGGCGCTGCGCCGGGTCGGCGGCCGCATGGAGCAGGTGCGCGAAGCCTTCGCCGGCCTCGACGATCTCGACCCCAGGGCGGCGGACGAGCTGCACCGGGCGCGGCACGCGCTGAAGCACGCGCTGATACGCAGCCGCGGCTGTGCCCCGGACGAGGCGCGCCGGATCGCCGCAATCCTGGATCGCGCCACCGCCGAAATCCTCGCCGCCCCGCCGCGTGCGCAATGAGGGAAGCGATGTTGCCCCGCCCGGAGAAGAACCTGCTTCTGATCGGCGCGTCGCGTGGCCTCGGCTATGCGATCGTCGAGGAATACCTGAAGCGGGGCTGGGGTGCAGTTGGCACGGTGCGAGGCCAAGGCCGCACGAAATTGCACGATCTGGCGTTGATATCCGATGGACGTGTCCGGATCGAGACTGTCGATATCAACGAACCCGCACAGATTGCCGCGCTGCGCGGCCGGCTGACCGGACGCATGTTCGACCTCCTGTTCGTGAGCGCGGGCGTGACGAACAACCCGGAGGAGACGATCGCCGACGTCTCGACCGCGGAGTTCGTGCGCGTGATGACAACCAACGCCCTGAGCCCGATGCGCGTGGTTGAAGCCCTGCACGACCTGGTGCCCGCCACCGGCAGCATCGGGGTGATGTCGTCGGGGCAGGGGAGTGTCGCCAACAATACGAATGGCATGCGGGAGGTTTATCGCGCCAGCAAGGCGGCGCTGAACACGCTCATGCGGAGCTTCGCGGCGCGCCATCCCGGCGATCCGAGGCCGATGGTCCTGATGGCCCCCGGCTGGGTGCGGACCGAGTTGGGCGGCCCCGAGGCGCGCCTGAACATCGAGGACAGCATCCCGAATTTGGTGAACACGTTGACCTCGCAAAGCGGCAAATCGGGCCTGCAATACCTCGACTACCTTGGCCGCACCGTTCCCTGGTGACGCCCGATGGTTGGCTGATACCGACCGCGCGGCGCATCGATTCCTCGGCGGCACCGAAGGAAGGCGTGGATGCTCGGCCGGAGCCTGTCCTCGGGCGGCCATGGCCGACCCGCGGGCCGAGCATGACGAGTGGGGCGTGCGAGGAGTCATTCCACCGGGCGCTTGGTATGAGACGGAGCCTCAGCAGGTGATCGCACCGACATGCCCGGTGCGGCCATAGGCGATGATCCGCCGGTCGCGCGTGACCACCGGCACGCCGAGATGGCGGGCCGTCGCCACGATCAGGCGGTCTCCCGGATCGCCATGCAGGTCTCCGGGCAGGCACGAGGCCGCGATCGCGATGGCCGGGCTGAACGGCGCCGCCCTGATCCCCGGCGCCGCCATGACCCGGGCGAACCAGGTCTGCGCGTCCGGCACGAAGGCCAGCGGCGCCTCCTGCCCCGGACGCTTGCGGCTCAGCAGCCCGACCTCCCACGCCGAGATGGGGGAGACCAGCACGCCGCCCGCCTGCCCCGCCGCGACGATGGCGGCGATCGCCTCCGCCGCCATCCGATCGCCGTTGGCAAGCCAGATGACGGCGCAGGTGTCGAGCAGCACCGCATTCGCCGCCATCGCCCGGACTCACCGGTGCAGCACGCCGCGCTCGGCCTCCCAGGGCTCGTCGGCCACAAGCCCGGTCAGGTCGACGGCATCGGGGATCGCGACCGATCCACGCAGGAACCCGTGCAGGCGGGCCACCTCCGCCGCCTCGGAGGCGGGCGCGACCAGCACGCCCACCGGCCGGCCGCGCTTTGTGATGACGACCTGATCGACCTGCCCCGCGCCGACGCGATCCAGCACCTCCAGGCACCGTGCCTTGAATTCGGTCGCGGTCAGGGTCTCGGTCACGGCCGCCTCCTGGTCACCAAACATGACCGGTCATCTAAGGTGACCAGAAACCCAAGTCAAGCCTCTCATGGCCAAGGCCGCCCGAGGACAGGCTCCGGCCGGTCATCCACGACTCCCTCGGCGGCATCGAAGGGGTGGGGTGCGAGCGGTCATTCCATCGGGCGGTTGGGATCACAGCGCCGCCTCGGCGCGCCCGTACTGGACCGGCCACGCGCCCTGCGCCCCGAGCGCCTTCGCCGCCCGCAGCGGCCAGACCGGATCGGCCAGGATCGCGCGGGCCAGGAACACGAGATCGGCCCGTCCGTTCGCCACGATCTCCGCCGCGTGCTCCGGCGCCCGGATCAGCCCGACGGCGCCGGTCGCAATCCCCGCCTCGCGCCGGATCGCGTCGGCGAACGGCACCTGATAGCCCGGATGCAGCGAAGGGATGCGGACCGTCGGCAGGATGCCGCCTGAGGAGCAGTCGATCAGGTCGACATCGCCGCGCTCCCGCAACAGCCCTGCGAGGGCCACGCTGTCGGCGAGGGTGAGGCCGCCTTCCGCCCAGTCGGTGCAGGAGAGGCGGACGAACAGCGGCAGCTCGTCCGGCCATTCGGCGCGCACCGCGTCGAGCACCTCCATCAGCGCCCGCGACCGGCCGGCGAGGTCGCCGCCATAGGCATCGTTGCGGCGGTTCGACAGCGGCGAGAGGAACGAGTGCAGCAGGTAGCC
>DATAYA010000260.1:0-5518 GCA_036272815.1 Acetobacteraceae bacterium | reverse complement strand
TAATCCCCCCAGCGCCGCGCGCAACGGTCCGAGCAGGGCCGCGAGCGACGGGTGCAGCACCGGGCAGACCGCGAGGTCGACCACGTCCGCAGCGCCGCGGACGTGCAACCCGAGGCTGATGCCGGACGGGAGGCGGCGGATCGCGAGGTCGGCGCGGCGGCGGGTGCCGGGCAGCGTGCGGACCAGGGCCGCAACCGGGACATCCGGAAATCCGGCGCGCGAGAGGGCTGCGACCAGAAGACCACGCTTCCACCCGGCATAAGCGTCATCGCGCCAGTGCTGCAGCGTGCAGCCGCCGCAGGCGCCGAAATGCGGGCAGGGCGCGGCGACCCGTTCGGCGCTCGGGGCGAGCACCGCGTCGGCAGCACCGGCCCACCCCTCGCCGCGGCGGGCAAGAGGCCGGGCGCGGACACGCTCGCCGGGCAGGGTTTCCGGGAGATAGAACGGGGTGCCATCTGCCATGGTGGCGACGCCGTCGCCGTCGGCGCCGATCCGTTCGATCGTGACGCAAGGCAAGGGCTCCGCCCTTGACCCGCTGGGGCCGCAGGCCCCAGACCCCGTTTGCCGAAGGACAGGTTTCCAAAGGCTCGCCGTTGGTGGGGTGTGGGGCAACGCCCCGCGCTTTCTTGCCTTCCGCAGCCTTCTAGAACGCGCTGATGCCGGTCTGTGCGCGGCCGAGGATGAGCGCGTGGACGTCGTGCGTGCCCTCGTAGGTGTTCACCGTCTCCAGGTTCATCACATGGCGAATGACGTGATACTCGTCGACGATGCCATTGCCGCCGTGCATGTCCCGCGCGGTGCGCGCGATCTCCAGCGCCTTGCCGCACGAATTGCGCTTGCAGAGCGAGATCATCTCCGGCGCCGCGCGGCCTTCGTCCAGCAGCCGCCCGAGCCGCAGCACCGCCTGCAGCCCGAGCGTGATCTCGGTCTGCATGTCGGCGAGCTTCTTCTGCACGAGCTGCGTCGCCGCGAGCGGGCGGCCGAACACGCGCCGTTCCAGCGTGTAGGTGCGTGCCGCGTGCCAGCAGAACTCCGCCGCCCCCAGCGCCCCCCAGGCGATGCCGTAGCGCGCGTTGTTCAGGCACGAGAACGGCCCGCGCAGCCCGCGCACGCCTGGCAGCATCGCATCCTCCGGCACCGCCACGTCCTGCATCATGATCATGCCGGTGGTGCTGGCGCGCAGGCTGAACTTGCCCTCGATCTTCGGCGCGGTCAGGCCCGCCATGCCGCGTTCGAGGATGAAGCCGCGGATGTCGCCCGCATCGTCCTTCGCCCACACGACGAAGACATCGGCGATCGGCGAATTGGTGATCCAGGTCTTCGATCCGTTCAGCACGTAGCCGCCATCGACCTTCTTCGCCCGCGTGCGCATCGAACCGGGATCGGAGCCGCCGTCCGGTTCGGTCAGGCCGAAGCAGCCGACCCACTCCCCGGCGCGCAGCTTCGGCAGATATTTCGCCTTCTGCGCCTCCGACCCGAACGCCCAGATCGGATACATCACCAGCGAGGACTGCACCGAGAAGGCGCTCCGATAGCCGCTGTCCACGCGCTCCACCTCGCGCGAGATCAGCCCGTAGGCGACATAGGAGATGCCGGCGCAGCCATAGCCTTCGAGCGTCGCGCCGAGAAAGCCCATCGCGCCGTATTCGTCCATGATCGCGCGGTCGAACCGCTCGTGGCGGTTGCCGTTCAGCACGCGCGGGAACAGCTTCTCTTGGCAGTAGTCGCGGGCGGCGTCGCGGATCGCGCGCTCGTCCTCGGTAAGTTGGTCGTCCAGCAGCAGCGCGTCGTCCCAGGCGAACGGGCCGAGCTTGCCCTTCCGCGCCGGCGCCGCGTCGTTCACGGCTCGCCTTCGGTGCTGGCGGCGGCCGGCGCGGCCTTGCGGCGGCTCGCGAGCAGCATGAACGCCGGAACCTGTTCGCCGAAGCCGCGGATCTGTTCGGCCGATGCGGCCTCGATCGCCGGCTCCCGCCGCGGCTCGGCAGTCCGCTCGCGGCGCGGCGCGCGGCCGGCAGAAACGGCAGGTTCGGCACGGGGTGCGCGTTCGCGGCGCGGCG
The DNA here is from genome assembly GCA_036272815.1 of Acetobacteraceae bacterium. Lineage (GTDB taxonomy): Bacteria > Pseudomonadota > Alphaproteobacteria > Acetobacterales > Acetobacteraceae > DATAYA01. The sequence goes on along the minus strand of DATAYA010000260.1, from coordinate 3,461 downwards.
CGCGCTCGGGCCGGGGAACACTCACGCCGCGCTCGCCCTCGTCCGGGCGCTCGACCGGCTCCAGGGCCTCGCCCACGGCCTGGCTCTCGACAACAAGCTCCGTCTGCCCGCCACGGGCGGCTCGTGCGGCACGCGGCGCCCGGGGCGCGCGCGTGGCACGCGGGGCGCGTTCCTCTCCCTCGCCGGACACGGGCGGCCGGGCGGGGGTGCGCGACGACGCCCGCGCCGGCGCGCGGCCACGGCGGCGGCGGCCGTCACCCTCGGCCCAGACGACCGGGTCGAGCCCCTCCACCAGGATGCGCGGGATCGGCAAGCCGATCAACTTCTCGATCGCCTCCACCGCCAGCCGGTCCTCGGGGGTGGCGAGCGTGAATGCCCGTCCTTCCCGCCCGGCACGGCCGGTGCGGCCGATGCGGTGGACGTAATCCTCCGCATGGTGAGGCACGTCGAAATTGAACACGTGCGAGAGGCCGCCGATGTCGAGCCCCCGCGCCGCGACGTCGCTGCACACCAGCAGCCGGATCTCGCCCGCCTTGAACCGTTCCAGCGTGGCGAAGCGCATCGGCTGCGTCATGTCGCCGTGCAGGGCGCCGGCGCTGAACTTGTGGCTGACCAGCGACTTGTGCAGCACGTCCACGTCGCGCTTGCGGTTGCAGAACACCAGGGCGTTCTGCACATCCTCGGTCCGCACCAGCCGGCGCAGCGCCTCACGCTTGTCGTGCTCGGCGACCAGCGCCAGCCCTTGCGTGATCGTGGTCGCGACCGAGGCGGGCGGCGAGACCGCGATCAGCTTCGGGTTCTGCAGAAAGGCGTCGGCGAGCCGCTTGATCTCCGGTGCCATCGTGGCGGAGAAGAAAAGCGTCTGGCGAATGCGCGGCAGCATCCCCACGATGCGCTCGACATCAGGGATGAACCCCATGTCGAGCATCCGGTCCGCCTCGTCGATCACCAAGAACTTCACGTCGGTCATCAGCAGCCCGCCGCGCTCGATCAGGTCGAGCAGCCGGCCCGGTGTGGCGATCAGCACATCCGCGCCGCGCGCCAGCGCCTCGCGTTGCTCGGCCATGCTCTCGCCGCCGATCAGCAGCGCGTGCAGCAGCTTCAGGTGCTGGCCATAGGCCACGAAGTTCTCCGAGACCTGCAAGGCAAGCTCGCGCGTCGGCTCCAGGATCAACGCCCGCGGCATCCGCGCCCGCGACCTTGTGCCGGCGAGGATGTCGAGCATCGGCAGGGTGAAGCCGGCGGTCTTGCCGGTGCCGGTCTGCGCCGTGCCGAGCACGTCGCGGCCCATCAGGATGACGGGAATCGCCTCGCGCTGGATCGGCGTCGGCACGAGATAGCCCTTCTCGGCGACCGCGCGCAGCACGGGTTCGGAAAGGCCGAGCTCGGCAAAGCCTGCTTCGTCGGCAGCGGAAACGGTTTCGCTTCCGTCTTGGGTTTGCGCGGCATCATCCGCGTCATCGGTGTCCGCCGGAGCGGCCGCGAGTTCGTTCAACAAGGGTCTCGATCTTGGGTCAGGTGTTCGCGCGCCGGCTTGCGGGCTGGAAGAGCGGGCACGAGGGCGCGCGGGCGGGCCTCGGCCCGTCCCTGCGTGCGCATATCTGGATTTCGGTCGCCGAAGTCAAGTCGCAACCGCATGCGGGTTGCCGTGTTGCGGCGACGGTAGCACCGTCTAGGCTCGCCCGAAGACGCCCGGAGGGACGATGCAGGCCGAAGCCCCAGAGCCGTCGGAAGCGCCAGTGCCGCCGAAGGTCACGCAAACCCAAAAACCGCCTCAGATCTCCCGAGCCCGCGGTGCGCCCGAAGCGCAGCCGCAATCCGCTGCGGCGCTGCCGATCGAGGACTACGCGCTGATCGGCGACTGCGCCACCGCCGCCCTGGTCGGCCGCAACGGCGCGATCGACTGGCTCTGCCTGCCGCGCTTCGACAGCAGCGCCTGCTTCGCCAGCCTGCTCGGCGACCGCAACAACGGCACCTGGCGCATCGCCCCCGCCGCCGACTCGGCGCTGGCCACGCGGCGGTATCGCGGCGACACGATGGTTCTGGAGACCGAGTTCGAGACCGCGCACGGCCGCGCCCTGGTGATCGACTTCATGCCGGTCCGCGCGCGGGGAAGCCCCGCCGGCGGCTCGGCGATCGTGCGGCTGGTGCGCGGCCTCGCCGGACATGTGCCGATGCAGCTCCACTTGGCGCTGCGCTTCGACTACGGCAGCACTGTTCCCTGGGTGACGAGGCTGGCCGACAACACCCATGGCCTCTCCGCCATCGCCGGACCCGACCTCGTGGTGCTGCGCACGCCGGTCAAGCTGCACGGGCGCGACATGACGACGCAGGCGGAGTTCACCATCGCCGAGGGGGAGACAATCCCCTTCGTGCTGCAGCACGGCCCCTCCCACCTTCCCGCGCCCGCCGCCATCGACGCCGAGGCCGCGCTGGCGGCCACCGACGCCTACTGGCGGGACTGGTCCGCGCGCTGCCGCTACCAGGGGCCGTGGCGGGACCCGGTGCTGCGCTCGCTGATGACGCTCAAGGCGCTGACCTTCGAGACCACGGGCGGCATCGCCGCCGCGCCGACCACCTCGCTGCCGGAGCAGCTCGGCGGCCAACGCAACTGGGACTACCGCTTCTGCTGGCTGCGCGACACGACGCTGACACTGATGGCGCTGATGCAGGCGGGCTATTACGACGAGGCGCGTGACTGGCGCGACTGGCTGCATCGCGCGATTGCCGGCGACCCGGCGCAGATCCAGATCATGTACGGCCTCGCCGGCGAGCGGCGGCTCGACGAGTGGGAGGTGCCGTGGCTCGGCGGCTATCAGGGTGCCAAGCCCGTGCGCATCGGCAACGCGGCGGCTGGGCAGTTGCAGCTCGACGTCTATGGCGAGGTGGTCGATGCGCTGCACCAGGCCCGTGTCGGCGGCATTGCCTCGGCCCCGGCGAGCTGGGCCTTGCAGGGCAAGCTGATGGCGCATCTCGAGGCGATCTGGCGCGAGCCGGACGAGGGCATCTGGGAGGTGCGCGGCGGTCGGCGGCATTTCACCTTCTCCAAGGTGATGGCCTGGGTCGCGTTCGACCGCTCGGTGAAGGGCGTCGAGCAGTTCGGCCTGCACGGGCCGGTCGACCGCTGGCGGGCCGTGCGCGACGAGATCCACGCGACCGTCTGCCGCGAGGGCTTCGATGCCGCCGACGGGCACTTCGTGCAGAGCTTCGGCAGCCACGAACTCGACGCCTCGCTGTTGCTGATCCCGCTCGTCGGCTTCCTGCCGCACGAGGACGAGCGGGTGCGCGGTACGGTCGATGCCATCGCGCGCGATCTCGTGTCGGACGGGTTCGTGCTGCGCTACCGCACCACGGCGGGCACCGACGGCCTGCCGCCGGGCGAGGGCGCCTTCCTCGCGTGCAGCTTCTGGCTGGCGGACTGCCTGCACATGCAGGGCCGGCGCGATGAGGCGCGCGCGATC
>DATAYA010000259.1:0-4315 GCA_036272815.1 Acetobacteraceae bacterium | reverse complement strand
CGCATACTTCGCGGATGCAGCATAGGAAGCCGGACGATGCGGCTTGACCGCCGGGGTCTCGCGGTCGGGATCGCCGGGTTCTGCACCTTCGCCAATCTCTACATGACGCAGCGGCTGCTCGCCGTCCTCGCCCAGGATTTCGGCGTGCCCGACCGGCGGGCGGCGCTCACCGTCACCGTCCGGCCCACGCATCCGCTCCCCAATTCCATCATAAAAATGAATCAGATCACGACGCTAACTTGCACGCTAATCTTCGAATCCTGCTAAATTTGCCGTGCGCACAGGTGAGTGAAGCCGAAGCGGCAACCGCGGAAGGCCATCAGACGGAGGGGTTCATGCCGCTTTACCGACGCTGGTTCGTTACGGGTCTCGCCGCACTGATGCCGGCAACGGTTGCGCTCGCCGCGCCGAAGGCCGACCCGCGGGAGGACCAGGCCGCCATCCAAGCCTTGAACAGGCTGACCAGCCAGAATCCGGCTGCGCGACAACTCGCGGCGAAGGCAGCGGCCGTTCTGGTCTTTCCCAGGATCGTCAAGGTCGGCTTTCTGCTCGGGGGCGCCTACGGTGAGGGGGCGATGATCCGCCGCGGCCGGGTCGTCGGCTACTACAACTCGGCTGCCGCGTCGTACGGCCTTCAGGCTGGCGCGCAGTGGTTCGGCTACGCCCTGTTTCTCATGACTGACAAGGCGATGGCCTATCTCAATCAGTCCTCGGGCTTCGAGCTCGGGGTCGGCCCGAGCGTGGTCGTGGTCGACGCGGGGATGGCGAGGAGAATGACCTCCAGCACGTTGACCCAGGATATCTATGCGATCATCTTTAACCAAAAAGGCATGATGGCGGGATTGGGCATTGAAGGGTCAAAGATCACCAAAATTTAGACGACGCCTGGAGCGGGCCCGTCGGGGTGCTCACGCATCAAGCGGCGTCTTTGACCGGGCGCCGGGTATGTTGCGGATAGACACCTTCCACCTTCAGTGTCTGTATCATGCTCTCCATCCTGGCGTTGTCTTACGGGTTGCCTCGACGGCCCATCGATCCTTTCTGGCCCGACGAGCCGCGCCCGGTCGCGGCAAAGGGGTGACAGCGCCGGCGCGGCCCGCTACGTCCCTGGGCGATGCCCAGCAGCAACGACATCCGCGCGACCTTCCTCGACAGCTTCGCCCGCAGCGGCCACCAGGTCGTGCCGTCGAGCCCGCTGGTGCCGCGCAACGACCCGACCTTGCTGTTCACCAATGCCGGCATGGTGCAGTTCAAGGGCGTCTTCACCGGCCAGGAGCGGCGTCCCTATAATCGCGCAACGACGGCGCAGAAATGCGTCCGCGCCGGCGGCAAGCACAACGACCTCGACAATGTCGGCTACACCGCGCGCCACCACACCTTCTTCGAGATGCTCGGCAATTTCAGTTTTGGCGACTATTTCAAGCCGCTGGCGATCGAGCTGGCCTGGAACCTCCTCACCCGCGAATACGGGCTTCCGGCCGACCGGCTGCTCGCCAGCGTCTACGCCGAGGACGACGAGGCGGCGGAGCTGTGGGCGCGCATCGCCGGCCTGCCCGAGCAGCGGATCGTGCGCATCCCGACCGATGCCAATTACTGGCGCATGGGCGACACCGGCCCGTGCGGCCCGTGCTCGGAGATCTTCTACGACCACGGCGAGCACGTCCCCGGCGGGCCGCCCGGCAGCGCCGACGAGGACGGCGACCGCTTCATCGAGATCTGGAACCTCGTCTTCATGCAGTTCGAGGAAGGGCCGCCGGGGACGCGCGTGCCCCTGCCCCGCCCCTCGATCGACACCGGCATGGGGCTGGAGCGCCTCGCCGCGGTCCTGCAGGGCAAGCACGACAACTACGACACCGACACGCTGCGCGCGCTCATTCTCGCCTCCGCCGAGGCGACCGGGACGGCGCCGGACGGGCCGCACCGGATCGGCCACCGCGTCGTCGCCGACCATCTGCGCGCGACCGCCTTCCTGATCGCCGACGGCGTGCTGCCGGGCAACGAGGGCCGTGGCTACGTGCTGCGCCGGATCATGCGCCGGGCGATGCGCCACCTGCACCAGATGGGCACGCGCGAGCCGGTGTTTTTTCGTCTTGTGCCGGTGCTGGTGCGGGAGATGGGCGCCGCCTACCCCGAGCTGCCGCGGGCGGCGTCGCTGATCGCCGAGACGATGCGGCTCGAAGAAAACCGCTTCAAGGCGATGCTGGATCGCGGGCTCGGGCTGCTCACGGAGGAGACTGCGCGGCTCGGCGGGCACGAGGCGCTGCCGGGCGCGGTCGCGTTCCGGCTCTACGACACGTTCGGCTTCCCGCTCGACCTGACGCAGGACGCGCTGCGCGAGCAGGGGCGCGGCGTCGATGTCGCGGGCTTCGACGCGGCGATGGCCGAGCAGCGCACGAGGGCGCGCGCCGCCTGGGCGGGTTCGGGCGAGGCCGCGACCGAGCGGGTCTGGTTCGACATCCGCGAGCGCGTCGGCGCCACCGAGTTCCTCGGCTACAGCACCGAGACGGCGGAAGCAGAAGTAACCGCGCTGGTGGTCAACGGCGCGCCGGTCGAGACGGCGGGGCCGGGCAGCCCGGTCGCGGTCGTGCTCAACCAGACGCCGTTCTACGCCGAGAGCGGTGGCCAGGTGGGCGATTCCGGCCGCATCACCGGCGCCGGCGGGCTCGCGATCGCGATCACCGACACGCAGAAGCGGCTGGGCGATTTGTTCGTGCATCTCGGCACGGTGGAAGTCGGGGAGGCGCGGGTCGGCGCACCGGTGCTGGCCGAGGTCGACCACGCCCGCCGCGGCGCGATCCGCGGCCACCATTCCGCGACCCACCTGCTGCACGAGGCGATGCGGCGGCGGCTCGGCACCCACGTCACGCAGAAGGGCAGCCTCAACTCGCCCGATCGGCTGCGCTTCGACGTGAGCCACCCGGCGCCGATCGGCCGCGACGATCTCGCCGCGATCGAGGCCGAGGTGAACGCGCGCATCCGCGAGAATGCGGAGGTGACGACGCGGCTGATGACGCCCGACGCCGCGGTTGCCGAGGGGGCGATGGCGCTGTTCGGCGAGAAATACGGCGACGAGGTGCGCGTCGTCTCGATGGGCGCCGGCGAGGACAGCAAGCCGGCCTACTCGATCGAGCTATGCGGCGGCACCCATGTCGGGCGCACCGGCGACATCGGCCTGTTTCGCATCACCGGCGAGGGCGGCGTGAGTGCCGGCATCCGCCGCATCGAGGCGGTCGCCGGCGAGGCGGCGCTGGCGGCGCTGGCGGAGAGCGACCGGCTTCTGGCCGAGATCGCGGCCGCGCTGCGGGCGAGCCCGGCGGAACTGCCGGAGCGGGTCGCGGCGCTGGTCGAGGACCGGCGGCGGCTGGAGCGGCAGGTCGCCGACTTGCAGCGCAAGCTCGCGACCGGCGGTGCTGCGGCAGAGACCGAGGAGGTGGGCGGGGTCCGGCTCGCCGCCCGCAACCTGGGCGACGTGGCGCCGCGCGAACTGAAGGGGTTGGCGGACGCGATCGGCCGCCAGATCGACGGCGGCGTGGTGGCGCTGGTCAGCACGGCGGAGGGCAAGGCGACCATCGTCGTCGGGGTCTCGCCCGAGCTGGTCGGCCGGTTCAGCGCGATCGACCTGGTGCGCCGCGCGAGCGAGGCGGTGGGCGGACGCGGCGGCGGCGGTCGGCCGGATCTGGCGCAGGCCGGCGGCCCGGATGGCGCGCGGGCCGACGCGGCGCTGGATGCGGTGCGGGCGGCGCTGGCGGCCTGACGCGACGCCCGCATGGAAGCCGTCAGTCGCGCGGCAGGTCGTGCAGCGAGCAGTTCGGGTCGATGGCGATGGCGGCGATGACGGCCGCGAACAGGGCCAGGGCGGCGATGGTGAGGGTGGCGAGCATGGCGTCCTCGCTGCGTCAGAGCTGGATGACCGGGCCGCGCGTGCCCGGCTGCGGCGTGTCGGACGACGTCACGGCGTAGTCGCCGGCGACGGCGGAGGCGAACGCGGTTGCCGGGGATGGCGTGCCGGCCTTGGCGGCGGAGACGGTGGCGACCAGTGCGGTTGCGAGGATCAGAGCCTTGAACATCGGAGCCTCCTGCCAGGTTGGTCGGCGTGGCAGGAGGATGGCGTGTTCGTGCGGCGGCTTCGGTGAAGCGGATCACCGCTTGTCCGGCGCAGGCGCGCAGGCGGTGATGCAGGTCACGCGGCGGCCGCGATGGCCGCGTGCCGGCGGATCAGGCGGTGTCGATCAGCGCCGCATAAAGGGATGCAAGCCGGGCGGTGAGCGGTCCGCGCATCGGCAGCGGCCGTCCGTCGATGCGGCGCACCGGCGTG
>DATAYA010000258.1:0-1850 GCA_036272815.1 Acetobacteraceae bacterium | reverse complement strand
AGGCGGAGACGTCGACGGCAGGCTTGCACAGTACTGTCGAGGATCTCCTGACGCTCGCGCGCCGCCATCGGTTGCGCGCGCTGGAGGCGCAGGCCTGTCGGCTCATGGCCCGATTGCACGCCGACGAGCCGGGGGTTGCGTGCGCGCTCCTGGCGGCGGCAGAGGCGGTCGCCGAGGCGGGCGCGCCGGACACTCCGGATCACGCAGCATCGCCGGATGGCGCAGCATCGCGTCCTGCAATCGCCGGCTCTCCCGCGACGGTGCTGGTGGTGCAACAATCGGCACGCTATGATGCCGCGTGATACTGGCAAGGAGTGCAAGCAATGGCTCGTTTCGTGGTCGATCTCGGGGACGTCGAGCTTTCGTCCGAACAGCACACGGCGATCGCGTCGGCGATCCACGGTGCCGTGCTGCCGCATCTCGCGAAGCTGCCCGGCGTGGGCGGCGGCCAGTTGATGGCGTTGACGATGTCGCATGGTGTCGGGATTGCGCGGTCCGCGGCCGACCTCGCCGGTGCGGCGGACGCGCTGACCAAAAGCGCGACCGCTTGAGCGACGAGCCGGCGCTCTGCCCGAGCGCGCCGGCCACTCCCGGTGCGCTGCTGATCGGCGTGGTGGAGGAGACGCGGCGTGTCGCCAATCTCGCGACGCCGATTCCCGTCGATGAGGGGTTCGTCGAAGCGGCGCGCGCTCACGGTTCGCCGGAGCGGCGTTTCCGCTTCAGCATCCCCTGCGTCGAGGGAAGCTGCGGCCACTGGACCGGCTCCGCCTGCGGGCTGATCGGCATCTCGCGCGGCCAGGCCGTGGCGGCGGGGCTGGTGGCGCCCGTCTCGGCGCACGTCTCGGCCGGGTGCACGGACAAGCTGCCGCCTTGCGGGATCCGGCCGCGCTGCCGGTGGTGGCGGCAGGACGGTGCGGCGGCCTGCAAGGTCTGCGCGTTCGTGGTCTATGAGCCGGGCACGCCGCGATCTGTCGACGGACAACGCGCGTCGGACCCGGGCTCGTCGAGCGGCCCGGGCTCGCCGAGCGGATAGAGACGCGTCTCGCCGAAACCCTGCGTCACGAAGGCCGCCGGGCCGAGACCGGCGGCCTTCCGTGCCGCCTCCAGCGCGAGAAGCGGCGCGTCGATCGGCTCGTCGGTGAGCTGGAAGGTGCCGAAATGCATGCCCACCGAATGGGCTGCCCCGAGCGCCAGATGCGCCTGCACGGCCTCGGCGGGGTCCATGTGCACCGGCGCCATAATCGAGCGCGGCTCGTAGGCGCCGATCGGCAGCAGCGCCACGGCGGGTGCGCCGAGCCGGGTCCGGATGTCGCGCCAGTGTGGTCCCGCGCCTGAATCCCCGCCGAACAGCAGCCGGCCCGCGCTCATGTCGAGCATGAAGCCGCCCCAGAGGGCGCGATTGCGGTCGAACGGCGTGCGCGCGGCGAAGTGCCGGGCCGGCGTCGCGGTGATGCGCAGCGCGCCGACGGTGATCTCCTGCCACCAGTCCAGCTCGGTGGCGGCAATCCCGACTTTTGCCAGCGTCGGCGCATTGCCGAGCATCGTCACGAAGCGGGGCGCATGACGCCGCTGCAGCTCCCGCAGGCTGGGCAGGTCCATGTGGTCGTAGTGGTTGTGGGAGAGCAGGACCACGTCCGGGCGCGGCAGGTCCGCAAGCGCGATGCCCGGCAGACGGGCCCGCGTCGGCCCGGCCCAGGACAGCGGCGAGCAGCGCCGGCTGAAGATCGGATCGGTCAGCACGACGGCGCCGGGCAGGCGGATCAGGAAGCTGGAATGGTTGATGAAGCTGATCGCGACGGTGCCGGGCGCGACCGTGGCCGGCGGCGGCGGAAACGCCGGGTTGGCCACAT
>DATAYA010000257.1:0-6743 GCA_036272815.1 Acetobacteraceae bacterium | reverse complement strand
TGTGCCCGCCGGAGCCGCGCGCGCATGCCTGGGAGCGGCTGGCGCGGACGCTGCCGATGGCGAAGCTCGACGCGATGACCGAGGTGATCGGGCTTGCGGATCTACCGGAGTACGGCCGGCGGATCCTGAAGGGGCAGGTTCGCGGGCGGGTCGTGGTGGACGTGGCGGGGTAAGCCTCTTACGATCGCTTCTCGCAAGACATGATCGCGGGGGGCGAGCGCATCCGGAATGGACCAACAGGCTGCAACGAGCGATGCTCCGTTCGCCCACGTTGCCCTTGTAGAGCAGAGTGCGCCTTCCGCCCTGACCGCGCTTGCCAAGGCCGCCTTCGACCGCGCATGGCGGGGTGAAGGCTCGCTCGATGCTGCCGCCCGAGCAATCGAGGGCATGTCGGGTCAGAAATATCGCTTGTTCATCAACAACCTGATCTCAACCCTGCCCGACGCCCGCTATCTAGAAGTCGGGTGCTGGGCGGGGTCGACCCTTTGCGCAGCGCTGTCCGGCAACGCCGTCTCGGCTCTGGCGATCGACAACTGGTCCCAGTTCGGCGGTCCCGCTGCCGCGTTCTTCACCAACATCGCCCGGTTCAAGGCCAAGTCCAGACTCAGCTTTCTCGAGCGCGACTTCCGCGACGTTCGCTATGCAGAGATCGGAAAGTTCAACGTCTACCTGTACGACGGGCCTCACTCCGCTCAAGATCAGCGCGACGGTGTGGTGATCGCGCAGCCGGCACTCGACGACGAATTTGTCCTCATCGTCGATGACTGGAACTGGGCGGATGTGCGCAACGGCACGCTCTCGGCACTCCGCGAGCTTCGGCTAGGCCGCGAATGGGCCGTCGAGGTGAGGACGTCGCTCGACAACAGCCATCCAGATTACAAAGGCAAGTCGAGCGACTGGCATAACGGCTACATGATCGGCGTGTTCAGCAAGCCCGCACATTGAGCTTGAGACTGGCGGCTGGTGGGCGCGACAGGGATCGAACCTGTGGCCCCCGCGATGTCAACACGGTGCTCTACCGCTGAGCTACGCGCCCCACCGGCCGGTGCGCCGGATCAGTATGTGGATCGCGGCCCCGGCGCAAGAGCCTGACGCGCGGAAACCCGCCTTCCATCGCGGCCACCGCGTCGCCACATGCGCCGCATGAACCGACGCGCGCTGCTCACCGGCCTCGCCCTCCTTCCGCTTGCGCCGCTCGCGGCCCACGCACAGGCGCCGGTCGCGCTCACACCGCAGGACGAGGCCGACCTCGCGCGGATCACGGCGTATCTCAACTCCATCCACACGCTGAAGGCGCGCTTCCTGCAGATCGCACCGAACGGGCAGCAGAGCGAGGGCACCGCCTGGCTCGACCGGCCCGGGCGGATGCGCTTCCAGTACGACCCGCCGAGCCCGTTCCTGCTGGTCGCCGGCCACGGGATGCTGGTATTCCACGACAGCGCCCTCGACCAGACCACCAACATCCCGCTCGGCTCGACGCCGCTCGGCCTGCTGCTCGGACCGACCGTGCGACTGCAAGGCGGCGGCTCGACGATCATCGCCTTCCACCACGTCACCGGCGTGATCCAGGTGAGCGTGATCCGCACCGGCCGCGCCGACCAGGGCAACCTGTCGCTGGTGTTCGCCGACCAGCCGCTGGCGCTGCGGCGCTGGATCCTGGTCGATCCGCAGCGGCGGGAGACGACGGTGAGCCTGTTCGACGTGCAGCTCGGCGGCACATTCCCGCAGGACCTCTTCACCTATATCGACCCGAAGTCGCTGGCGCCGGCGGGCGGCAGCCACGGCTGACGCCGGCCGGCGTTTGGCTCTACGATGCGTGCGCCGATGCCAACCGACCTTCCCAACCTACTGACGCTCTCGCGGATCGCTGCAATCCCGTTGCTGATCGTGGTGGCATCGCTGCGGCATCCGGCGACCGATCTCGCCGCCTGCGTGTTGTTCAGCGCCGCCGCGATCACCGACTATTTCGACGGCCGCATCGCCCGCGAGCGCCGGCAACAGAGCGATTTCGGCCGCATGCTCGACCCGATCGCCGACAAGCTGCTGGTCGGTGCGACGTTGATGCTGCTCGCGGGCCAGGGGCGGTTGCTGGTCTGGGGGCTGTATCCGGCGATCGTGATCCTGCTGCGCGAGATCCTGGTGAGCGGGTTGCGCGAGCACCTCGCCACTCTGCGCATCGGCCTGCCGGTGACGCGACTCGCGAAATGGAAGACCGGGTTCCAGATGGGCGCGCTCGGCACGCTGCTGGCGGGCGACAGCTCGGCGCAGCTGCTGCACATCGGTTTCCTGCCGGTATCGCTGATCGGCGAGGCGATGCTCTGGATCGCGGCCGGGCTGACGCTGGTGACCGGGTGGGATTACCTGATGGCCGGACTGCGCCACGCCGCCAGCGCCCCCGCGCCGGACGCGACACCCCTGCCCGAGGCCGCGCGCCGGCCTTGAACGCGCGGGTGCCAGGGGTGCTTGGGATCGCCGGCTGGTCGGGCAGCGGCAAGACAACGCTGATCGAGGGGCTGCTGCCGCTCCTCGCCGGGCGCGGCCTCGCCGTCTCGACCGTCAAGCACGCGCATCACGGCTTCGACATCGACCGCCCGGGAAAGGACAGCCATCGCCACCGCGCGGCCGGCGCGCGCGAGGTGATGGTGATCTCGGGGACACGCTGGGCGCTGCTGCACGAGGTGCGCGACGAGGCCGAGCCGGTCCTCGAAGAGCTGCTGGGGCGGCTCGCGCCGGCCGATCTCGTGCTGGTCGAGGGCTTCAAGTCGCACCCGATCCCGAAGCTGGAGGTGCATCGGCCCTCGCTCGGCCGGGCGCCGCTGTGGCCGGTCGATCCGATGATCCTGGCGGTCGCGTCCGACGCGGCGCTGCCGGGATGCCCGGTCGCGGTGCTGCCGCTCGGCGATCTGCGGCAGATCGGCGACTGGGTGGCGGATTTCATGCGCTGGCGGCTCGCGCATGCTTGAGCGGCGCCACTGGCGCGGGCACATTGCGCCGCCGCGTGGACGCGGCTGATACAATGCCCTCCGGGAGCTCGTTAATGCGCCGTCTCGCCCTGCTCGGCCTGCTGCTGCTCTCGGGGTGCCAGGGGACCGGCACGTTCCTGGGCGACACCTTCAGCTTCCCCGGTGTCGATCCGAACGCACCGGTGGGCGACAGCGAGACGCTGGACCGGGTGCGCGGGGCGGCGGTCGCCGTCCCGCCGGTGACCCCCGAGCCCGGCAATGTCTGGCCGCCGGCGAGCCAGCCGATCCCCTCCCTCTACGACGTCGAGAAGCAGCAGGGGGAGAACCCGAACGCGCCGCCACCGAGCACGACCCCGGCCCTGCCCGCCCATCGCCAGCCGACGCGCGGAAGTTCCACGCCGCCGCCCAACAACGAGCCTGGCCTGCAGCCGCTGCCAGAAATACCGACCGTGCCGCCAGGCCCGGAGGTGCAGCCGCTGCCGGGCGCACCGGCGGGCAGGACGGTCCAGACGCCGGGGGGGCCGGCCGTGACCGGCAACCCGGTCGGCGGCTCTGGCGTGCAGACCACGATCCTGCCCGGCGGCGGCCAGGGCATCATGATCCCGAATGGCAACGGCACCAGCACGCTGATCGGGCCGAGCGGCAGCGTGACGACAGTGCCGACGCCGAAGTAGGGTGCCGCATGGTCCGGGTGCTGTATTTCGCCTGGCTGCGCGAGCGGATCGGCGCCGCCGAGGAGAGCCTTGATCCGCCGGCGGAGGTGGCGACGCTCGGCGGCCTGATCGAATGGCTCTCGGCTCGCGACGAGCGGCATGCGCAGGCGCTGGCCGACCGGCGTCTGGTGCGCGCCGCCGTCAACCAGGATTTCGCCGATCCCGACACGCCGATCCGCCCCGGCGACGAGGTCGCTTTCTTCCCGCCGGTGACCGGAGGCTGAGCGAATGGCGCGGGTGCTGGTGCAGGAGGCGGATTTCTCACCCGGCGCTGTCATCGACGCGCTGGGCGGCGGCGGCGATGTCGGCGGGATCGGCCTTTTCGTGGGCGTGGTGCGCGGCCGTGTCGGCGGACGCGCGCTCGAGGCGATGACGCTCGAGCATTATCCGGGGATGACCGAGCGGGCGATCGCGCGGATCGCGGCGGAGGCGGAGGCGCGCTGGTCGCTGCTCGGCTGCACGGTGATCCATCGCATCGGGCGCCTGTCGCCGGGCGCGCGCATCGTGCTGGTGGCGGCGGCGGCGGCGCACCGCGAGGCGGCACTGGACGCGACCGGGTTCCTGATCGACTGGCTCAAGACGCGGGCGCCGTTCTGGAAGCGTGAACAGTTCACCGACGGCGATGCGGAATGGGTGGCGGCCCGCGCGGAGGACGAGGCGGCTGCGGCGAAATGGCGGTAGCGGCGCACTTCGCGCGGTCGTGACGCAGTTGGCGGGCGGATTCGTGCACTTGAATAGGCGGGACGTCGCGGAGCCCGTCGATGTCGATCCGATCCCAACTGGTTCAGGTGGCCGTCAGTCTCGCCGATCGGCTCGGCAGCGAACGGGCGCTGGATGCGCAGAAGATCATTGATGCCGCCTGCCGGCGCGCGGGCCATGCCGATTTCGGCCAGGACGATCACGGCGCGCCGTGGCAGATCGAAGCACCGCTGCGGCGGCTGCTCGCGGCGTTCGACGAGGAGGCGCATCTCAGCCCGTTCGGTCGCCTGGCGGCGCGCTGGGACATGGGACGGTTGCTGCAGAACGTGCTGCTGCTGCGGTCGAAGGAGCGGGAGAGGCCCGCGGTCCTGGACGAGGCGATCACCGCACCCGTGTTCATCACCGGAATGCCGCGCAGCGGCACCAGCTTCCTGCACGCGCTGCTGGCGCAGGACCCGACGCACCGTGCGCCGCGCTGCTGGCAGACCATCCACCCGTATCCCGGCCACTCCTATCCGGGGCCGGACGGCATCGACGCCGCCATCCGCAATGTCGAGCGGCAGTTGCGGCTGTTCGACCAACTCGCGCCCGGGATGCACGACGTCCATCCGACCGCCGCCCGCGACCCGCAGGAATGCGGCGAGATCAACGCACATGTGCTGCAGAGCCTGCGCTTCGACACGACGCATCATGTGCCTTCCTATCGACGCTGGCTCGATCGTGTCGGGCACGCGCAGGCCTATCGCTTCCATCGTCGCTTCCTCCAGCACCTTCAGCATCAGGACGCAGCGCCGGCGCGCCGCGACGGGCAGGCCGCACGTGCGCGCTGGGTGCTGAAATCGCCCGATCACGTCTTGGCGCTCGACGCGTTGCGTGCCGCCTATCCGGATGCGCAGATCGTGATGCTGCATCGGGACCCTGTGCACGTGCTCGCCTCCGTCGCGCGCCTGACGGAGCTGGTGCGCATGCCGTTCGCGCGCGAGATCGACCGCGTGCAGATCGGCCGGCAGGTGTCGGACGACTGGGCGGTCGGGGCGGCGAGGATGATGCGCGCGGCAGACAGCGGCGGCGTGGTGCATCTGCACTACCGGGGGCTGGTCGCCGATCCGCTTGGTGCGGTACGGCAGCTCTACGCGGGCCTGCTCGACCGCGCGCTGCCGGCGGAGGCGGAGGCGCGGATGCGCGCGCTGCTCGAGCGCCGGCCGCGCGGCGGCTATGGACGGAATAGCTATTCGCTTGCCGATTTCGGGCTGGACGCGGACACGCAGCGGGCCCGGTTCGCGGCCTATGCGGAGCGGTTCGGGGTTGAACGCGGCAGCCAGCACGAGGCTGCGGCATAGGTGCGGCTCGACAGACTTCCAGCCGGGATCGAGCAAGTGGCGCAGACACGCATTTAGGTTTCGCATCCGCGCTCACGCGAGCACGATGGCGTGTTCCGTTGCGGTACGGATCGTGATTTGATCCGGCACATGAACGATCTCGCTCAGGCTCTGGCAGCGCTCGATCTGGCGGCCTGCTCGCCCGCGACGCAGGCGTATGTGACGGGCGTGCCGTCGCCGCCGCACGTGATCAAGGCGCGTCGCCGCCGCGCTGTGCGGCGCGGGCCGCGAGGCGCGGCGTCAGCAGCTTGGCCGCGACCACATAGCCGATCACGAGGCCGACCGCCGCCTCGCCGAAATCAAGCAGCAGGTAGATCCAGCTTTCGTGATACTCGCCGCTCGCGATGGTCGCGGCGGCGCCGGACACGAGCACCACCAGCACGCTCAACACATGGCGCGTCCGCCCGCGCGTCGTCAGCCAGACCACGGCGCCCAGAACGGCGCCAAGGATGACAGGGACGAGTTCATCCATCGAGCGCTCTCCTTGCAGGGGCGGCCATCGCGGCGACACCCGGACCGAGACATCGGCGCATCATGCTGCTGTCAGCTTCGTTTGCAAAGGTGCCAAAGACGCCGATCATACCCGCACGACATTCCATGCGGTCTCGCACCCAATGCATTGGCGTCATTTCCGGGTCAGGGCGACCCATCCAAGATCGTCATGGCCGCGCTTGACCCGGCCATCCACGCATCATCATGGCTGGGCCTGGCCCCGCCATCCACATCGTCATGGCCGGGCGTGCTCCCTCCGTCGACATCGTCATGGCCAGGCTTGACCCGGCCATCCACGCCGCGCGGCGCGTACCGGCAAAACGTCCTGCAAGTCACAGTCCTGGCAGCGGCGCCTGGGTGCAGCGGGCCCCGCGTGGATGGCCGGCGCAAGGCCGGCCATGACACGGGAGGACGTGAGTGCGCAAAAAACGCCTTGCCCACACGACCAAACTATGTTCCTCTTCTGTTCATGACCGCCGCCGACCCCCAGCCGCGAT
>DATAYA010000256.1:0-1721 GCA_036272815.1 Acetobacteraceae bacterium | reverse complement strand
GCCGCGCCGCCGCGTCGTCGCAGGCCGCGGCACTCGGCTGCACCTGCTTGCGATCGACGAAATACCCGCCGCTGATAGCGGAGACTTCCGGTGCGTCGGCAAGCCATACCAGCGTCTCGGCCCCTTTCTGCGGTGTGCGCGCGACCGGCTTCAGCAGCGTCATCGCCAATGCCGCCAAGCCGCCGTTGTTGCGGGCGAAGTTGGTCGCGACGAGGCCGGGGTGGAAGCAGTTCGCGGTGACGCCGCTGCCCGCGAGCCGACGGGCCAACTCGCGCGTGAACAGGATGTTGGCGAGCTTGGTCTCGCCGTAACGGCGCATCGCGCCGTAGCGCGCCGTGGCGTCGAGATCGTCGAACGGGATCTGATAGCCCTGATGCGCGACTGAGGACGTCGTGATGATGCGCGACGGCGCATCGGTGCGCAGCCGGTCGAGCAGCAGCGTCGTCAGAAGAAAGGGCGCCAGATGATTGGTCGCCCACGTCCTCTCGAACCCGTCCGCGTTCAGCTTGCGTTGCGTGAACAGGACCCCTGCGTTGTTCACCAGGACGTCGATGCGCGGCAGCCGTTCGAGCGCGTCGGCAGCGAGGCGGCGCACCGCCGCGAGCGAGCCGAGATCGGCCAGGAACAGCTCTGGCCGAGTGCCACCCGCCGCCGTCGCGACCTGCGCGGCCGCCGCCTGGGTGCGCGCGGGATCGCGGCCGACCAGGGCAAGGCGTGCGCCGCGCCCGGCGAGCGCCGTTGCGGCGGCAAGGCCGATGCCGCTCGTCGCCCCCGTTATCAGCACGACCCGGTCGCGAACACCGTTCCGTTCCGCCATGTTCACCCCTCCTCGCGTGCCCAGGCGATCGCGGCACGAGCCAGCGCGTCGATCGTGTCCACGAGCATCGGCCCATCCCGGCCCGCCTCCCGCAGCGCCAACGGTATCTCGGTGCAGCCGAGGACGACCGCGGCCGCACCGCGCGCGGCGAGGCGGGCGGCAGCCTCGGCGAGCGGCGCGCGCGCGGCGTCGATGCGCCCGGCCTTCACCGCCGCGATCGCAGGCGTCACCAGCCGTGCCATCTCGATCGGCTCCGGCACGAGGCAGCTCCAGCCGCGCGCCGCGAGCCGGTCCTGATAGAGCCGCATCGCAAGCGTGCCAGCGGTGCCCATCACCCCCACCGGGCCCGGTGGCACGCCGCGGCGGCGCAACTCCTCGGCCGCGGCGTCGACGATGTGCAGGATCGGCAGGATACCGGCCGCCGCCATTTCCTCGTGCCAGCCATGCGCGGTGTTGCAGGGGATCGCGACGGCGCCGCAGCCCGCCTGCGCGAGGCCGCGGAGTCCGTGCAGGAGACAGGGCAGCGGGTCGGCGCCGCCGCCAAGCCGGGCCTCTGTGCGATCTGGCACGCGCGGGTCAGACCACAGCACGCAGGGGACGTGCTCCTGGTCGCATGCAGCCGGCGTCAGTTCGGTCAGCCGGACCATAAACTGCGCGCTCGCCAGCGGTCCCATGCCACCCAGCACGCCCAGAATTCGTCGCGCCATGACGCGACTGTGGCGCGGCGCTTGACCGTCGGGCAAGGGGCCGCGAAGGCTGGCGGCGTGGCGCATGATTTCCTGCTCGTCGGCCATCGCGGCGCACGCGGGCTCTATCCCGAGAACACACTGGAAGGGTTTCGCGCAGCCTACGTGATGGGGCTGCGCGCGGTCGAACTCGATGTCGGCGTGACGCGCGACGGCGT
>DATAYA010000255.1:0-18439 GCA_036272815.1 Acetobacteraceae bacterium | reverse complement strand
AATACGCCCGCCCGGCATGCCCGCTGCCTGTCGTGCCACGAAAGCCGGTAAGAGCGGCAAGGACGCGGTGTTCACAATCGAACCAGAGCCCCGTTGAACCATGTGCTCAAGTTCTGCCTTCATGCACAGCCAGGTGCCCTTAAGGTTTACCGCAATGAGCCTGGCGAATTCCTCTTCGGTCCATTCAGCCGTGAGCTTGCCGCGGGCGCCCCGCCCTGAGCGCCATTGATCCCGGCGTTGTTGAACGCGTAATCGCGAGCGGCACCGGTGACAAGAGCAACCTTCCGCTCAAGCGTCGCTGCCATAGCTTAGACCCCATGATCGAAGGGACGACCTGAAATCCGTGCGCGGCGGATTGCGTGGCCGAGCGTGATTGCAAGCGTTTCCAATTTTCCCCACGGCACCGCGGGCAGGAACTAGCCGGCGCCGCGGCTTCTGATTAGTCAGGATGGCGCGTATGGGCCTATAAGCCCGGCTAATGAATGGGAGGGTGGGGCAGGCTCAACGAGGCCCTCGCCGTATTGCGGGAGATGGCCGAGATCGGCATGCCGCTGGCCCGCGCCCTCGGGCAGCACGCCCCCGCCGAGGACATCATCGTCGAGGACATCATCGCCGCCATCTGCGACGATCTCGGCCTCCGCCACCAGTCGGACGAGCTGCTGGCGATGCTGAGCCTCGCCCCTGAGGTCCAGGTCCCGGACGCCGCGCCAGCCGACGCGGCACCCGACCCCTGCCCCCTCGCGCCACCGGACGCGGCTGGCGGCGCCAGGCTCCTGCCGCCGTTCGCGCCCCATCCCTCCGGCCCGGACCCGCCCTGACCGGGGCTGCGAAGGCGCGCGGCCAGCTCGGCCATCACGTCGCCTTGGTCGCGCCCGGGCCGCCGGCTACTCTCTCCCCATGCGCTACATCTCCACCCGCGGCCGCGCCCCCGAGCGCGACTTCACCGGCGTCCTGCTCGCCGGCCTCGCCGAGGATGGCGGCCTCTACATGCCCGCCGAATGGCCGCGCCTGTCGCCCGACGATCTGCGGGCGTTGCGCGGCCTGCCCTATGCCGACCTCGCCGCCCGCGTCATCGCCCCCTTCGCCGCCCCGGAAATCCCACTCGCCACCCTGCAATCGCTCTGCCGCGACGCCTATCGCGGCTTCGGCCACCCGGCCACGGCGCCGCTCGTGCAGCTCGGCCCCGACCTCTGGCTGCTGGAGCTGTTCCACGGCCCGACGCTCGCGTTCAAGGATTTCGGCCTCCAGCTCCTCGCCCGCCTGTTCGAGCACGCGCTGGCCGCGCGCGGCGGGCGGATCGCAATCGTGGGCGCGACCTCGGGCGATACCGGCTCGGCCGCGATCGAGGCGTGCCGCGGCCGGGCGGGCATCGACATCGCCATCCTCCACCCCGAGGGCCGGACCAGCGAGGTGCAGCGCCGGCAGATGACGACCGTGCTCGCACCCAACGTCGCCAACCTTGCGGTCGCCGGCAGCTTCGACGACTGCCAGGACCTGCTGAAGGCGATGTTCGCCGACGCGCCGTTCCGTGAGGAGGTGCATCTCGCGGCGGTCAACTCGATCAACTGGGCGCGCATCGCCGCCCAGATCGCCTATTACGTCGCGGCGGGGGTGGCGCTCGGGGCACCCGACCGGCCGGTCTGCTTCGCGGTGCCGACCGGCAATTTCGGCAACGTGTTTGCGGCCTGGGCGTCGCAGGCGATCGGGCTGCCGGTCGCGCGGCTCGTGGCGGGGACGAACCGCAACGACATCCTGGCCCGCTTTCTCGCCGCCAACGACATGTCGGTGCGTCCCGTCGAGCCGAGCCTCTCGCCCAGCATGGACATCCAGGTCAGCTCCAATTTCGAGCGCCTGGCGTTCGAGCTTCTGGACCGCGATGCGGCCGCCACCACCTTGATGATGCAGAATTTCCGCACGACCGGACGGATGGCGGTGCCATCGGCCGCGTGGGCACGCGCCCGCGCCGCGATGGCCGGTTTCGCCGTCGACGACGCGGCGACAGAACAAGAAATCCGCCGCGTCCACGCCGAGACCGGGATGCTGGTCGACCCGCACACCGCCATCGGTATCGCGGCGGCCCGCGCCCATCCGACACCCGGCGTGCCCACCATCGTCGCCGCCACCGCTCATCCGGCCAAGTTCCCCGACGCGGTCGAACGCGCCACCGGCATCCGCCCCCCTCTGCCGCCGCCCCTCGCCGACCTATATGAGAGAGACGAGCGCTTTGCCCGCATCCGCCCCGACCTCGCCGAAGCCGAGGCCGCAATCCGGGGGCTTGTCCGAAGGAACCACGCATGAACAGCGACGTGATCCGCGTCATCGCCGGCACGCCCGGCGCCGTTTCCGACGCGATCCGCGTCAGCCGCCTGCCCTCTGGGCTCACCATCGTCACTGAGCGGATGGACCGCGTGGAGACGGTCTCCCTCGGCGCCTATGTCGCAGCCGGCACCCGCCACGAGACGGCCGAGGAGAACGGCGTCTCCCACTTCCTCGAGCACATGGCCTTCAAGGGTACCGAGCGCCGCTCGGCCGCCGCGATCGCCGAGGAGGTCGAGAACGTGGGCGGCCACATCAACGCCTACACCGCCCGCGAGCAGACCGCCTATTACGTCAAGCTGTTGCGCGAGGATCTTGCGCTGGGCGCGGACATCGTGGGCGACATCCTGACCCATTCCGCCTTCGCGCCGGAGGAGCTGGAGCGCGAGCGCGGCGTCATCCTCCAGGAGATCGGGCAGGCGAACGACACCCCCGACGACATCATCTTCGACCATTTCCAGGAGACCGCTTTCCCGGCCCAGCCGATGGGCCGGCCGGTGCTCGGCACCGAGGCGGTGATCCGCGGCCTCTCGCGCGACCGGCTGACCGGCTACATGCGTGCCCATTACGCGGCCGGCAACGTCGTGCTGGCGGCGGCCGGAGCGCTTGAGCACGAGGAGGTGTTGGACCTCGCCCGCCGCCATTTCGCCGACCTGCCGACGGTGATGCCGGGGGCGGCCGTTCCCGGCCGCTACCAGGGCGGCGAGTTCCGCGAGGAGCGCGACCTCGATCAGGTGCATATCGTGCTCGGCTTCCCGGCGCCCTCCTATGCCGACCCGGACTACTACCCGGTGCTGCTGCTCTCGACGTTGCTCGGCGGCGGCATGTCCTCGCGCCTGTTCCAGGAGGTGCGGGAGAAGCGGGGCCTGGTCTATTCCATCTACTCGTTCAACGCGCCGCACGCCGATGGCGGGCTGTTCGGCATCTACGCCGGCACCGGCGAGAGCGAGGCCAAGGAGTTGGTCCCGGTGGTGCTTGAGGAATTGCGCAAGGTGCAGGGCGGCATAACCGAGGCCGAACTCGCCCGCGCCCGCGCGCAGGTGAAGGCGAGCCTGCTGATGTCGCTGGAGAGCACCGGCGCCCGCTGCGAACAGCTCGCACGCCAGCTCCAGGTGTTCGGCCGGGTGGTGCCGACCGGCGAGACGGTGGGCAAGATCAACGCGGTCACGGTCGCGGACGTCGTTCGCGCCGCCGCCCGCATCTTTCGCGGCGCGCCGACGCTGGCCGCCCTCGGCCCGGCGGCCCACGTCCCCGACCTGCCGGCGATCACCGACCGGCTCGCCGCCTGATGGCTGCCGACGCCGACCTGCTCCCCGCGCTGCTCGCCGCCGCCCGGGCGGCCGGGGCGGACGCGGCCGACGCGGTGCTGATCGGCGGCACCTCCCTCGGCGTGCAGCGGCGGCTCGGCCAGACCGAGCATGTCGAGCGCTCCGAGAGCCGCGAACTTGGTCTGCGCGCCTTCGTGGGCCGCCGGGCGGCGATCGTGTCATCGAGCGTGCTCGACCCGGCCGGCTTTGCGGCGCTGGCCGAGCGGGCGGTCGCGATGGCGCGCGTGCTGCCCGAGGACCCGTATGCGGGGCTCGCTGCCGAGATGGTGGCGCCGCCCGCCGATGCCGGCCCGCTTGATCTCGACGACCCCGGTGAGCCGGACGTCGCCGCCCTGCTCGACCGCGCCGCCGCCGCGGAGGATGCGGCGCTGGCGACGCCGGGCATCACCAATACCGAGGG
Source organism: Acetobacteraceae bacterium (assembly GCA_036272815.1). Classification (GTDB taxonomy): domain Bacteria; phylum Pseudomonadota; class Alphaproteobacteria; order Acetobacterales; family Acetobacteraceae; genus DATAYA01. The sequence continues at coordinate 14,395 of DATAYA010000255.1, read as the reverse complement.
CGCCGAGGCCGGGTTCGGCCGCATGGAGATAGCACTCGCGACCTCGGCCGGCTTCCTCGGGCAGTATCGCCGGAGCAGCCACTCGGTCGCGGCAACCGCGCTCGCCGGCAGCGGCACCGGGATGCAGCGCGACTACGACTATGCGAGCGCCGTGCATGCGGCCGACCTGGAGGACGGTGCGGCGATCGGCCGCCGTGCCGCCGAGCGGGCGCTGGCCCGGCTCGACCCGGCGCGGCCGGCCACCGCGACCGTTTCGGTGGTCTACGATCCGCGCGTCGCGGGAAGCCTGGTCGGGCACCTGCTCTCGGCAATCAACGGCGCAAGCGTGGCCCGCGGCACCAGCTTCCTGCGCGAACGGATGGGCGCGCGCGTCTTTGCCGCCGGTATCACGATCCGCGACGATCCGCACCGCGTCCGCGGGCCCCGCTCGACCTCGTTCGACGGGGAGGGCGTGCCGACGGCGCCGCGCGACCTGATCGCCGACGGCGTGCTCACGACATGGCTGCTCGACAGCCGCAGCGCCCGGCAGCTCGGGCTGCGCAGCACCGGCCATGCCGGGCGCGGCACCGGCGGCCCGCCCTCGCCGGGGGCGACCAACGTCCATTTGGCACCCGGCACCGTAAGTCCGGCGGCGCTGATCGCCGACATCCGGCTCGGGCTCTATGTCACCGAGCTGATCGGCATGGGGGTCAACGGCGTCACCGGCGACTACAGCCGGGGCGCTGTCGGCTTCATGATCCGCGATGGCGCGATCGCCGAGCCGGTCGCGGAGATCACCGTCGCCGGCAACCTCGTCGAGATGTTCGGGCGTCTCGTCCCGGCCGATGACCTCCAGTTCCGACGCGCCGTGAACGCGCCCACTGTCCGGATCGACGGCATGACGATGGCGGGCGCCTGAGGCCGGGGCGTCACCGCATCGCGATGTCCTGTCCCGAGACGTGAGCGCATGGTCGTCGTATTCGGCTCGATCAATCTCGACATCGTCTTCCCGGTGCCCGCGTTGCCGCGGCCTGGCGAGACGGTGCTCGGGCCTGGGGCGCAGATGCACCCGGGGGGCAAGGGTGCCAACCAGGCACTCGCCGCCGCGCGCGACGGGGCCGTGGTGTGCCTCGCAGGCGCGGTCGGGCGCGATGCGCTGGCCGAGGCGGCGCTGGCGCTGCTCGGGGCCGCCGGCGTCGATCTCTCGCGGGTCGTGCGGCACGATACGATGACGGGCTGCGCAGGGATCTGCGTCGATACGGCCGGACGCAACCAGATCGCGGTCGCGTCCGGCGCCAACCTGTTCGCCCGCGCGACGCAGGTGGAGGACGCGCTGCTCGCGCGCGGTCACACGCTGGTGCTTCAGATGGAATGCGATGCCGGGGAGAGTGCCGCGCTGATCGCACGCGCGCGGGCGGGCGGCGCGCGCGTGATGCTGAACCTGGCGCCCGCGCTGCCGATGCCGCGCGCAACGCTCGAAGCGGTCGACGTCGTGGTCGTGAACGAGGAGGAGGCGGCGGTGGTCGCTTCCGGGTTCGGCGTGGCACCGGAGGCGGCGTCGCTGCACGCGGCGCTCGGACCGGCGGTGGTGGTGACGCGCGGCGCCGAGGGGCTTGTCTGCGCGAGCGCCGCGGGAGAGGTCGTGCTGCCGGCGCGCACGGTCTCGGTCGTGGACACGACCGGCGCGGGCGACTGCTTCTGTGGCGTGCTCGCGGCGGCGCTCGACCGCGGTTTGCCGCTCGGGGCGGCACTCGAACGCGCAGGCGTTGCCGCGTCCCTGAGCTGCACGCGCGCGGGTGCGCAGACGAGCTTCCCGGTAACGGGCGAAATCAACGCGGCCGGGTGAGTCGCGGGTTCAGAACCCGAACATGTGGTCGAGCGAGAAGGCGCCTCCCTCCCCTTCGAGCCCGTGATAGCCGAACAGCCGGCACGTCGCGTCGCGGATCAGGACGTAGCCACGGCTTCCGGCCTCTTCGAGCAGCGCCGGCCCGAACACCGCGTGCGGCCGCACCGTCGCGGAGCCGCAGCAGGCGATCGCGATCGCCCGCTCGGCGATCGGGCGGCCGGCCCCGTCGTGCAGCACGAGCGCGGTCTGCGAGCGTGGGTGCCAGGGCGCGGAGGCCGGATAGATCAGCCAGGCAAAGCTCTGCCTGCCGTCCTCGCCGAGCTTGAGGAACAGCCGCGTGGTGAGGCCCGGCGGCGGCCCGGAATAGGATTGCGGCTCGTCCTTGTAGGTCATCGCGGTGTTGAAGACGTGCGCGCCGAAGCTGGTCTCGGCGGCGTGGCCGCTCGCGCGGTGCTCGTAGCGCATCAGCGCGTGCAGCCAGCCGTTCGCCTCGCCGCCGTCGCGGAAGTCGTAGACCAGCTCGGCGTGGCCGCCCTCGGGGCCGGGCGCCTCGACCTCGACTGCGAGGGCGTGGTCGCGGGGCAGGTTGCCGAGGAACCGTTCCGCGACGCGGCGGCCCTCGGTGTCGAACACGTCGAGCCGGAGCGGCGTGCTGGTCTCGGAATGCGCCATCGGGTTCGGCTGCACGATGGTGCGGAAATCGGCGGCAGGCAGCACCGGAAACGGCAGCAGGAAACCGCGGCCGAGCGCCCCGCCCATCGCCCGGATGCCGGGATCGGATGCCAGGTCGGCGCGCTCCACGTTGACATGGGCGATGCGGCTGCGGCCGGCGCGGATCACCTCGTAGCGCGGGCGGACGACGTGACGGCCGGCGCGCAACTCGATCTGCGCCGGCCAGCGCAGGCCGGGCAGCACGTCGGCCACGTCGACGGCGACGGTCGCGAAGCCGGGCACGGCGCGGTCGAGCGGCACCGGGCGCTCCGCCCCCATGCGGTCCAGCGCGATCGCGCCGGCCGGGATCGGCGCAAAATGGCTGTTCTGGAGCCAGAAGATGACCCGCTCGTCCTGGCGCGGCGCCGGCAGGCCGGCGTAGCGGTCGGCAGGCCAGGCATTGGCGTCGTGGGTGCAGGAGAGGCTGCCGCCCGGCCGCGCCTCGAAGGTGTCGAGCGCATACTTGACGACGTCGTGACCGGCAGCCCCGATCGCGTGGATGAAGAGCTGGCCGGTGAATTCGGGCAAACCGAAGCGGGCGCGGACCTCCCGGCTGTCGATCGCGATGCCGGCGGGGCCTGCGGGCAGGTCTTCCTCCCAGGTCACCAGCACGGAGCCCGCCGCGTCGAACAGGCGCAGCCACAGACGGACGGGACCGGCGCCGTAGCCCGCCCAGTAGTTGGCGGTGACGAGACGGGTGGAGAAGCCGTCCTGCTCGCGGAAGAAGGCGTGATTGGTGGCGTAGTTGAGCCGGTCGAGGGTGCGGCGCTTGTTGGTCAGCATCGGCTCGGGCAGGCGGGCCTCGTCGAGCGTGAGGCAGTCGGCACCCGACGGCAGCAGCGGCGCGATCCGGGCGGCGATGCGGGCGGCGTCGAACGCCGCGACCAGCACGGTCACGGCGGCGCAGTCGGGAAGTGCCGCGAGCGGCCGCGCCGAGATCCCGAGCCGGTCGCGTCCGACCTCGCGCACGTCCTGCACGAACAGCGCGGCCGGACCCGGCATCGCCGGGCAGAGCGCGTACAACGCCTCGGCGACGCCATCGGGGTCGAACAGTGCGACCGGTCCGGCGGCAGCGAGGCGGCCGGCGAGGGCCGCCAAGGCCTCGGCGGCGAGCGGATGGGCGAGCGCCTTGTAGAGCACGTTGCCGCCCTGGCGCTGGTCGAATGTGGCGATCTGGAGCATCCGGGCAATCTACAGCGGCGGCCCGGCGTTCCGAAACCGGCGCTCCCGCCTCTAGCGCGGCCAGTCGAGCCGCGGTTCGCTGCGCGGCGGCGGGCTGTCCGGCGCCGGAGCGCGGCGATGCGGGAGTGTCCCCATCGGGCGGATCACGCGCGGCAAGTCGTGCGGCATGCCCGGCGGCTCCTCCTCGTCGTCGTCGTCGTGGCGAGGCGGGATCGGCGGCCGCGGCACGGCGGTCGGACGCACGGCTACGGCCGGGCGGCGGTAGCGCGCCGGGTCGGGCAGCTCCTCGTAGGCAATGGCAGTCTCGCGCTCTGGCAGGCGCAGCGCCAGGCGCCGGATCTCCTCTTGCACCTCGTCGAGCCGCGCCTCGATCAGCTCCAGCCGCGCCTTTACGCCGAATACGCTGAACGGCATCGCCAGGAACGCCAGCGCCAGCAGCAACAGCGGCAGCAGCACCAGCAACGGAACCCACCACGGCACCCAGGCCGGCAGCGCGAACGGCATCGTCATGGCGCGAGCATAGCAGGTCGCGCGCCTTGAGGCTGGATTCGCCGTAACATGCGTGCGAATCCTGACGAGTCGCGCGAGGAGAATCCGATGCTGCTGCTGATCCCCGGGCCAGTGACAACGCATCGTGACGTGCGCCAGGCGCTCGCCTGCGACGTGGCCCCGTGGGATCTCGAGTTCCGCGCCCTCTACGCCCGGCTCCGCGTGCGCTTACTCGCCGCCGCCGAAGGCGATCCGCAGACCCACACCGTGCTCGCTCTGCAAGGCAGCGGGCACATGGTCGTGGAGGCCGCGATCCGCACCTTCGTCCCGCGCGGCGGTACCATCCTGATCCCCGCGACCGGCGCCTATGCCGAGCGGATGATGCGGCTCGCCCGCGAGGCCGGCCGCGCCGTCGTCACGGTCCCGGTTGCCGACGGGCAGCGCGCCGAGCCGGCCGCGATCGAGGCGGCGCTGCGCGCGCATCCCGAGGCGAGCCATCTCGGCGCGGTCTACAGCGAGACCGGCAGCGGTGTCGTCCACGACATCCCGGCGATCGCCGCCGCGACGGGGGCGGCCGACCGGCGCGTGCTGGTCGATGCGGTCTCGGCGTTCGGCATCATGCCGCTCGCGATGCGCGATCTGCCGATGGTGGATGCGGCGATGTTCACGTCGAACAAGGGGCTGGAGGGGCCGCCCGGGCTCGGCTTCGCCGCGGCGCGGACCGACCGGCTGGAGGCGAGCGCCGGCTGCGCCGAGAGCTGGTCGCTCGACCTCGCCGACATCGACGCCGTGAGCAGGCGCGATCCCGGCACGTTCCGCTTCACGCCGCCTGCGCAGGTGGTGGTGGCGCTCGACGTCGCACTCGACAGGTTCGAGGCGGAGGGCCGGCCGGCGCGGCTCGCGCGCTACACGGAGAACATGCGCACGTTCTACGACGGCGTGCGCGCGCTCGGCCTGCGACCCTGCCTCTCGGTCGAGACGCAAGGGCCGATCGTCGTCAACATCCATGCGCCCGAGCATCCCGGCTGGGATCTTCAGGCCTTTGTCAATGCGCTGAAGCGGCGCGGCGTTCTTATCAGCAACTTCCACAACACGGAGTTCCCGAGCTTCCGCGTCGGCTGCATCGGCGCGATCACGCCGGCCGACATGCGGGCCGCCGTCGGCGCCATCGGCGAGGCGATGGCGGAACTCGGCATCGCGCTGCGGCAGGCGGCCTGACATGGCGAGCGATCTGGAGATCGCGCACACGGCGACGCTGCTGCCGATCGCCGAGATCGCGGCGCGAGCCGGCATTCCGGCGGAGTCGCTGGAACCCTATGGCCGGTTCAAGGCGAAGATCGGCTTCGACTTCGTTCGCGCCGTCGAAACTCGGCCGGAGGGCAAGCTTGTGCTGGTCACCGGCATCAGCCCGACGCCCGCCGGCGAGGGCAAGACGACGACGACGATCGGGCTCGGCGACGCCCTCAACCGGCTCGGCACCCGCACGATGATCTGCCTGCGCGAACCCTCGCTCGGCCCGAGCTTCGGCCAGAAGGGCGGTGCCACCGGCGGCGGCCACGCGCAGGTGGTGCCGATGGACCAGATCAACCTGCATTTCACCGGCGACTTCCACGCAATCGCGGCGGCCAACAACCTGCTCGCGGCGATGATCGACAACCACATCTACTGGGGCAACGCGCTCGGGATCGACACGCGGCGGATCACCTGGCGGCGCTGCATGGACATGAACGATCGCGCGCTGCGCAGCATCGTCGGTAGCCTTGGCGGCATCGCGAACGGCTTCCCGCGCGAGGACGGGTTCGACATCACCGTCGCTTCCGAAGTGATGGCGATTTTCTGTCTTGCGCGCGACCTCGACGATCTGCAGGCGCGGCTCGGCCGGATCGAGGTCGCGAGCCGGCGCGACGGAACGCCGGTGACCGCCGCCGACCTGCACGCCGACGGTGCCATGGCGGCGTTGCTGCGCGATGCGTTGCAGCCGAACCTGGTGCAGACGCTGGCGGGCTCTCCGGCGCTGGTGCATGGCGGCCCGTTCGCCAACATCGCGCACGGCTGCAACTCGGTGATCGCGACGCGGCTCGGCCTGCGCCTCGCCGATGTCGTGGTGACGGAAGCCGGCTTCGGCGCCGATCTCGGGGGAGAGAAATTCCTCGACATCAAGTGTCCGGCCGCCGGCCTGGCGCCTGCAGCCGCGGTGGTTGTGGCATCGGTGCGGGCGCTGAAGATGCACGGCGGCGTCGCCCGCGCCGATCTCGGACGCGAAGATGTGGCGGCTGTCTCGCGGGGCATCGCCAACATGCGCCGCCATGTCGAAAACCTCCGAAAGTTCGGATTGCCGGTGGTGGGCGCGCTCAACCGCTTCACCGCCGACACCGACGCCGAGATCGCGGCGGTGCGCGAGGCCATCGCGCGGCAGGACGTGGAGCTGGTCCCCTGTACCCATTGGGCGGACGGGCCCGCCGGCGCAGAGGCGCTCGGACGCGCGGTGCTGGCACTGACCGCGGGCGCGCCGGCGCGGTTCCGGCCGCTCTACCCGCCGGAGATGCCGCTCGCCGAGAAGCTGCGGACGGTCGCGCGAGAGATCTACCGCGCCGCCGATGTCGCGATCCCGCCGGCGGTGGCCAACCGCCTCGCCGCGATCGAGGCGCGGCATCCGGGGCTCGGGGTCTGCGTCGCCAAGACGCAATACAGCTTCAGCGCCGATCCCGCCCTGCTCGGCGCGCCGGAGGGGCATGTGCTGCCGGTGCGAGAGGTGCGGCTGTCGGCTGGCGCCGGGTTCGTCGTCGTGGTCTGCGGCGAGATCATGACCATGCCGGGCCTGCCGCGGGTGCCGGCGGCGGAGGCGATACGGCTGGATGCGGCGGGGGAGATCGAGGGACTGTTCTGAGGTCCGGCGGCGGCGCTCGGCGCTCCCGCAGCCGTGTTGACGGTGCCTGTCACCGCCGGCGACCACGATCGTTCTTGCCCTCATGCCGGAGCCGAACCCCGCCCCGCGCAGCCAGCGCGGGCTCGACCGGCTGAACTTCTTCATGGCCGATGTCGAGACCGCGTTCGGCCCGTTCGTGGCGGCCTACCTCTCCACGAGGGGCTGGGCGCAGGGCGAGATCGGCACCGTGCTCACGATCAAAGCGGCGTGGCGCTCGCGATTCAGATGCCGGCCGGCGCCCTGGTCGACTGGACCCGGCGCAAGCGATCCGTGGTGGCGGCCTGCATCTTTTTCATCGCAGGCGGCGCACTGACGATCGCGCTGTTCCCGCGCTACCCCACGGTCGTAGTGGCCGAGACGATGCACGGCGTGACCGGAGGTGTGGCGCAGATCGCGCTGGCCGCGATCGCGCTCGGGCTGGTCGGCCACCGCACCTTTCACACGCGGGTGGGCCGCAACAGCCAACGTCGTACGAGGCGAAGCGGGAGGACTGAGCGCGGGTCGGGCTTGATCGCGGCGGCGGCATCAGTCCGGTGGCCGGGGACAGCCTCGCTTTCAAATCCGCTCAATTGATCCGTCCGGCCGAGGCATGGCATGGTCCGCCTTTAGCGGACGGAGGAGCGGCATGGCCGATGCCTACGCGCCGGGCGCGAGCGACCGCCGGCCTTGGGGCTCGTGGGAAGTCCTCGCGGTTGGAGCGGGCTATGCAGTCAAGCGCATCGTCGTGCATCCGGGCGCTCGGCTGTCGCTGCAACGCCATGCGCACCGGGCGGAGAGCTGGGTGGTGGCGTCAGGCCATGCCCGCGTCACGCGCGGCACCGAGACGTTCGAGCTGGACGCCGGGCAGATCGTGCGGATCGCGCTCGGCGACATCCATCGCGTCGAGAATCCTGCATCCGAGGACCTCGTGCTGATCGAGGTGCAGCACGGCACGCATTTGCGCGAGGACGACATCGAGCGGCTTTCGGACGATTACGGCCGAAGCTAGCGGCTCGGCGTGGCGGCGAAAACTCAGGGCTGGCTGGGCAAAAGACCGAGCGCGGTCAGTTCGTGCCGAAGGGACGCCGCTTTCGTGAAGCGGATTCCGTGCATCCCGAGAGCGCTCGCCGCGGCTGCGTTCCCGGGATTGTCGTCCACATAGACGATGCTCTCGGCGCGCAGGCTGTAACGGTCCAGCAGCACGCGGAAGACGAGCGGGTCCGGCTTGATGAGCCGCTCCCGACCGGAGACGACGATGCCCCGAAACCAGCCCAGGAACGCGAACCGTTCGAGCGCGACGGGAAACGTCTCATCCGACCAGTTCGTGAGTGCGTACAGCGGCGTTCCCGCGGCCTTCAGCTCCTGCAGGATGGCGACGCTGCCCTCGATCGGGCCGGCCAGCATCTCCGGCCAGCGCTGACGGAAGGCATCGATCATCGCCGCCTCTGCGGGATGCTCGGCCTTCAGCAGGGCCGTCGCCTCCGCCCAGCTCCGTCCGGCGTCCTGCTGGAGGTTCCACTCGCTCGTGCAGACCTCGGCCAGGAAGCGCTCCATCCCGGCCTCGTCGCCGGGGAACAGCTTGCGGTACAGGTGGCGCGGATCCCAATCGATCAGCACGCCGCCCAGGTCGAAGACGACGGTCGTCCTCCGGGCTGCTTTCTCGGGGGCAGAAATCAATCGTCGTCGGTCCGGCGCACCAGCACCTCGCGCCGTCCGACATGGTTGGCTGGCCCGACCACGCCCTCCTTCTCCATCTGCTCGATCAGCTTGGCGGCGCGGTTGTAGCCGATCTGCAGATGCCGCTGGATGAACGAGGTCGAGGCCTTGCCCTCGCGCGCCACCACCGCCACCGCCTGGTCGAACAGCCCCTTCTCCCCGTCGCTGGCGCCGGCAATGCCGGAGAGGGCGAGGCCGCCGCCATCCGTGTCATCGTCGGTGGTTTCGGTGACGCTGTCGAGATAGGCGGGCTCCCCCTGCGTCCGGAGAAAGGCAACGACATCCTCCACCTCGCCGTCGGTGACAAAGGGGCCGTGGACCCGGGTGATCCGGCCGCCGCCCACCATGTGCAGCATGTCGCCCTGGCCGAGGAGCTGTTCGGCGCCCTGCTCGCCGAGGATGGTGCGGCTGTCGAACTTGCTGATGACCTGGAAGCTGATCCGGGTCGGGAAGTTGGCCTTGATGGTGCCGGTGATGACGTCGACCGAGGGCCGCTGGGTCGCCATCACCACATGGATGCCGGCGGCGCGCGCCATCTGCGCCAGACGCTGCACCGCCGCCTCGATCTCCTTGCCGGCGACCATCATCAGATCCGCCATCTCGTCGATCACCACGACGAGAAACGGCAGCGTCTCCAGCGTCAGCGCCTGCTCCTCGAACATCGGCCGGCTGGTCTCGGCATCGAAGCCGGTCTGCACCCGGCGGGTGACGGTCTCGCCCTTTGCCTGCGCATCGGCCACGCGCTCGTTGTAGCCGCCGATGTTGCGCACCCCGAGCTGACTCATGGAGCGATACCGGCGCTCCATCTCGCGCACGGTCCATTTCAGCGCCGTCACCGCCTTCTTCGGCTCGGTGACGACGGGGGCCATCAGATGCGGGATGCCGTCATAGACCGACAGCTCCAGCATCTTCGGGTCGATCAGGATCAGCCGGCACTGCTCGGGCGAGAGCCGGTAGAGCAGGCTCAGGATCATCGCGTTGACGCCGACCGACTTGCCCGAGCCGGTGGTGCCCGCGATCAGCAGATGCGGCATCCGTGCCAGGTCGGCCACGATCGGCGCGCCGCTGATGTCCTTGCCGAGCGCCAGCGCCAGCCGGCCGGGATGGCGCACCCATTCCTCGGCCCCGAGAAGCTCGGAGAGGAAGACGGTCTCGCGGCGCGCGTTCGGCACCTCGATGCCGATGACGTTGCGGCCGGGGACGGTCGCGATGCGGACCGCCGTGACCGAGAGGCTGCGCGCGACGTCGTCGGCCAGCCCGATCACGCGGGCACTGCGGATGCCGGGCGCAGGCTCCAGTTCGTAAAGCGTGACCACGGGGCCGGGGCGGATCTCGCGGATCGTTCCCTGCACGCCGTAATCGGAGAGCACCGTCTCCAGCAGGCGGGCATTGTTCTGCAGCGCCTCCTCGGTCGGCCCGGTGGCGGCGCGGGCCGGCGGCGGCTTGAGGAGTGCCATCGGCGGGAACTGCCAGCCGCCTTCCGGGAGCGGCAGGCTTTCCTGGCGCGGCGGCGGACGTTTCGCGGGGGCGGCAATGCGGGCGCGTGCGGCGGCCCCGGCCGCGTCCGGGGCGGCTGCGGAGGGCGCGGGCCGCAGTGCCGCCACGGGCGACGCATTTTCCTCGTCGGGCATCGGCGGCACGAAGCGGTACGCGGCCGGCCTCTCAATCTCCTCGCCGGACGCGCCGATGAGGTGCCGCAGCGGTGCTGCGAGCCGCCACAGCATTCGGCCGGCGCTGCCGAACACGCCCGCGGTGCTGCGACCGCGGCGGCCGACGAAGCGCGCCGCCCCCGCCGCATGGCCGCCGGCGCTGCGCCATTCCCCGAGCGAGAGGCCGAGTGCCAGCAGCACCATCGCCAATGCCAGCGCGAACCCGATCGTGGCGACGGCGATCGACCCGAAGGCGCCGAGCACCGCGGCGCCCGCTGAGCCGGCGGCGGAGGCGAGCCCCGCTCCGATCGCGCCGCCCGGACCGGCCGCGGCCGGCCAGCCGGGCGCGTGCGGGATCGCGCCGAGGCAGCCCGCCGCGAGCGGCAGGGCCACCATGAGCGCCGTCACCCGGACCGGCAGTTTGAGCGGCCGACGCGAGGCGACCCGCCACGCCCAGGCGAGCAGCGCCAGCCCCGGCAGCACGCCGGCAGCACCGAAGCATTGCAGCAGCAGATCGGCGACGCTCGCGCCCACCGGGCCGACCAGGTTGGTCACCGGCCGCACCGTCGCCGTGTCGAAGGATGGGTCGAGCGGGCTGTACGTGGCCACCGCTGCCAGGATGGCGATGCCGGCCAGCGCCAGGAACAGGCCGACCAGTTCGCCCAGCCGGCGCGCGGCGACGCTCCGCAAGGCCGGCGAGACGAACAGGCGGGCCTGGTGGGTGACGGCTGGCATCTCTCTCTCGACTCGTCCGCGGCGGTTGCGAGGGAACCTGACGTATAGGGCGGAAATGGTTGACGGGGAACAAGGAAACCGGCGTGGCGCCCACAGGCATCGGCCGCCTCACTGCGCCGTACTGGCCGGGGGCGCCTGAATCTCCGGGGCGGCGGCGGCGAGGATCGCGGCGCGATCACCGGTCCTGGGCGGATAGATGCGCTCGCGGTTGATCGTCTGCTTGACCCGCTTGGCCGCCCCACCGGAGGCGATCACGTGGCGGTCCCAGCCGGCGGTCTGCACCGCTCCCCAGCCGCCGAGGTCGAGCACCGTCACGTACCAGCCGATCGCGAGCGGCAGCAGCGGTTCGCCCAGCAGGTCGGCCGCCGCATTGTGCCCGGCGAAGCGTCCCATCGGCCGCGCGTGCTGGCAGGACATCACCGAGACGTGCGGCGGGTCGATCGCGAGGCAGGCGATGTCGCCCGCGGCGAAGGCGGCATCGGCGCCCACGACGCGCAGCATCGTGTCAACCGGCAGCCGGCCGAGCGGATCGAGCGCCAGCCCGAGCCCAGCCGCGAGTGGATGCGCGCGCATGCCCCCGCACCAGACGACGGTCTCGGCGGCGATCCGGCCGCCATCCGCCAACCCCACGCCGGCCGGGTCGACCGAGGCCACCGTCACGCCCGGCCGGGTCTCGACCCCCAGCGCCGCGAGTGCCGTGTCGATCACGTCCCGTGCCGCCGCGCCCATGTCGGACCCGACATGGCTGGCACGGTCTGCGAGGATCACGCGCGGCCCGCCGCGCGGCCGGCTGCGCAACTCGGTCGCAAGCTCGATCCCGGTGAGGCCGGCGCCGACGATCAGCACGGTCCCCTGCCCCGCCGGCCCGGCCAGATGCTCCATCAGCCGCACCGCCGCCGGATAGGTGTCGATGTCGAACCCGTGCTCGGCGAGGCCGAGGACCGGCGGCCGCAGCAGCCGGCTGCCGAGCGCGAGAACCACGCGGTCGTAGGCAAGCGAGGGCGCCCCGTCCGCCCCGAGCGGGATTTGCCTTGTCGCGAGGTTGATCCCGGTCGCCTCCGCCTGCACGACGGTGACGCCGGCCGGCCCACAGACCTCCGCGAGCGGCACGAGGGTCGCCGGAAGGTCGCTCTCGTAGTTGCGGACACGGATCGAATGCCATGGGTTCGGATCGACCAGTGCCACTTCGACCGCCTCGGGGCCGACGCCGTGCCGGTCGAGCAGCCGTGCCGCCGCCAGCGCCGCCCAGAGTCCGGCGAATCCGGCGCCGACGACGGCGATCCGCTGCATCCTGCCGCTCAGACCCGCTCGATCAGCGCCGCGATTCCCTGCCCGACCCCGATGCACATGGTGGCGATGGCCTGCCGGCCGCCGAGCGTCTCCAGCGCGTTGACGGCCGTCATCGCCAGCCGCGCGCCCGACATGCCGAGCGGATGGCCGAGCGCGATCGCCCCCCCATGCGGGTTGACGTGCTCGGCGTCGTCCGGCAGGCCGAGCTGGCGCAGCACCGCGAGGCCCTGGCTCGCGAACGCCTCGTTGAGTTCGATCACGTCGATCCCGCCGATGCGCAGGCCGCATTTCTCCAGCAGCTTTCGCGTCGCCGGTGCCGGACCGATGCCCATGATCCGCGGCTCGACGCCGGCCGTCGCCATCGCCACCACCCGCGCCCGCGGCGTGAGGCCATGCCGCCGCGCGCCGGCCTCCGAGGCGAGCAGCAACGCCGCCGCCCCGTCATTGACGCCGGAGGCATTGCCGGCGGTGACGGTGCCGGGATTGCGGAACGGCGTCTTCAGTTTCGCCAGCGCCTCGGCGGTGGTGTCGGGGCGCGGATGCTCGTCCACCGCGACGACAGTCTCGCCCTTGCGGCCCTTGATCGTGAGCGGCGCGATCTCGCGGGCAAAGAAGCCGCTCGCCTGCGCGCGGCCGGCCTTCTGCTGGCTGCGCAACGCGAAGGCGTCCTGGTCGGGGCGCGAGACCTGGAACGCCTCGGCGACATTCTCGCCCGTCTCCGGCATCGAATCCGTGCCGTAGCGCGCCTTCATCAGCCCGTTGACGAAACGCCAGCCGATCGTGGTGTCGAACACCTCGGCATTGCGCGAGAACGCCTCGTGGGCCTTGCCCATCACGAAGGGTGCACGCGTCATGCTCTCGACGCCACCGGCCAGCATCAGGTCGGCCTCGCCGGTGCGGATGGCGCGCGCAGCCGTGCCGACGGCGTCGAGGCCGGAGCCGCAGAGGCGGTTGATCGTGGCGCCGGGGACCGAGGCCGGCAGGCCCGCGAGCAGCACCGCCATGCGGGCGATGTTGCGGTTGTCCTCGCCCGCCTGATTGGCGCAGCCGAGATAGCAATCATCGAGCGCCTCCCAGTCCAGATCGGGATGGCGCGCGACGAGGACCCGGATCGGGTGGGCGGCGAGGTCGTCGGTGCGCATTTCGCGCAGCGCGCCGGCGTAGCGGCCGATCGGCGTGCGGGCGAAGTCGCAGATATAGGCGTCGGTCATCGCATCCTCCCGGGCTCGCGTCCGGTGTAGGCCGGAACGATGTCGCCGTCACGCCGTAGCAGGGCGGCGGAGCGAATCGCCGCGCGTCATCACCGGGCTTGCGTCGCCGGCCCGCTGGCGCCGTAATCGGCCGCGACGTCACGCAGGGAGGAACGATGCGAACCGTCGAAGGCACCGCCCCGTTCCGTGGGTGGCAGACCTGGTATCGCGTGACCGGGCGGCTGGACGGGCCGAAACCGCCGCTCGTGGTGCTGCATGGCGGCCCGGGCTGCACGCACGATTACGTCAACAGCCTCGCGGACATCGCGGAGACCGGGCGCGCCGTGGTCCATTACGACCAGCTCGGCAACGGACGCTCGACGCACCTGCCGGAGATGGGTGCCGACTTCTGGACCGTCGAGCTGTTCCTCGACGAACTCGCCACCCTGCTCGCGCATCTCGGCATCGATTCGCGTTACGCGATCTTCGGCCAGTCCTGGGGCGGGATGCTCGCGGCCGAGCACGCGGTTCGACGCCCGACCGGGCTCGCCGCCCTGGTGATCGCGAACTCGCCCGCCTCGATGGACCTCTGGGTACGGGAGGCCGGGCGGTTGCGGGCCGCGCTGCCGGCCGAAGTGCAGGCGACGCTCGCGCGTCATGAGGCGGACGGGACCACCACCGATCCGGACTACCAGAAAGCAAC
>DATAYA010000254.1:0-3689 GCA_036272815.1 Acetobacteraceae bacterium | reverse complement strand
CGCGCTGAAACCGGCGGCCTTGATCTCCGCGGCGTGGCGCGCAAGGTCGTCGTAACTGCGCAACTCGGGCACACCCATCAGCGCGGCGCTGCGCACGCGATAGGTTCCGGTGTGCGACCAGTAGAGCGGGATGCGCTCGCGCACCGGGCCGCCGAACAGCGCATAGACGGGGATGCCGAGCGCCTTCGCCTTCGCATCCAGCAGCGCGTTTTCGAACGCGGCGATCGCCTGCTGATTGATCCCACCGCGCGACTGCCGCGTGCTGACGTGCAGGTGCGAGACGATGCGCTCGACCGCGCGCGCATCCTGCCCGATCACGATCGGGGCGAGAGCTTCGATGACGCCCGAGAGTCCGGCGCTGCCAAAACTCTCGTTGAACTCCGACCAGCCGATCACGCCGTCGCTAGTGGTGAGCTTGAGGAAGGAGAAGATGCGCCAGCCGGCGTCGCATTGCAGGGTCTCGATCCCCGTGACCTTCATTGGCTCTCGCTCCCCGTTTCGCCGGCACCGAAGCACGACGGGCGCGGGGCGGCAAGACGCGGCCGGTTGCCGTCGCGCGCATGGCGGGTAGAGTCTGCGTGCAACGATCGGGAGAGACCATGATGGCGCAGCTCGCGGGCAAGATCGCGTGGATCACGGGTGCAGGCAGCGGCATCGGCGAGGCGGCCGCCGAATTGCTGGCGCGCGAGGGCGCGGTCGTGGTGCTCACCGGCCGCCGCCAGGCGCCGCTCGATGCGGTCGCGGCCCGCATCGCGCAGGCGGGCGGGCGCGCGCATGTGCAGGCGGCAGATCTGATGCGCGCAGCCGAGGTGGAGCGCGTCGGCACATTCATCCGCGAGACGTTCGGCCGGCTCGACATCCTGGTAAACAATGCCGGACTGAACGTGGCGAAGCGGAGCTGGGCGGACCTTACGCCGGCAGGCGCGGAGGAGGTGATCGACGGCAATCTCACCAGCGCGTTCTATTGCGTCACGGTGGCACTTCCGTTCATGCGTGCGCAGAAGGACGGTGTGCTGATCCACACCGCCTCGATGGCCGGCCGCTTCATCAGCCCGCTCAGCGGCCCGGCCTACACCGCGGCCAAGCACGGCGCGGTCGCGATGAGCCACAGCATCAACATGGAGGAATGCGTCAACGGCATCCGCTCGACGGTGATCTGCCCGGGCGAGGTGGCAACGCCGATCCTCGACAAGCGGCCGGTGCCGGTGAGTGCCGAGGACCGGGCGCGGATGGTGCAGCCGGCGGACTGCGCCGACCTGATCCGCTACGTCGCGTGTCTGCCGAAGCATGTCTGCCTCAACGAGGTGCTGATCACGCCAACCTGGAACCGCGGCTACGTCGCGGCGAGGCAGCGGAGCGCCTGATTGAGGCGCGGCCAGTCGGCGGGCGCCGGCAGGCCGAAGCGCAGCCGGTCGGGGGCGTCGGCGAAGCGGCGGACGAGGATGCCGGCGCGGCAGAGCGCGTCGGCGATTGCGGGCGCGCTCGGATGGGCGGCAAGGCGGAACAGGCGCGTGCCGCCGAGCACGCGCAACCCCGCCCCCTCCAGCGCCGCATCGAGCCGTGCCGCGTCCTGCGCCAGCCGCGCCGCCACCGCATGGCGCCATTGGGCATCGCCCAGCGCCGCGGTGCCGATCGCGATTGCCGGCCCCGAGACCGGCCACGGCCCGAGTGCTGCCCGCAGTCGCGTCATCAGCGGCGGCGGCGCGAGCGCGAAGCCGAGCCGCAGGCCCGCCAGGCCATACGGTTTGCCGAACGACCGAAGCACGACGATCGCCGGGTGCGGCACGGCGGGCGCGAGGGACAGGGAATCCGGCTCCAGGTCGGCGAACGCCTCGTCCGCTACCAGCCAGCCTCCGCGCGCCGCGAGCCGGTCCGCGAGCGTTACGAGCGCCGATAGCTGAAGCCGACGCCCGTCCGGGTTGTTCGGGCTGCACAGCACCGCCACCTCGGCCTCCGCCAGCGCCTCGGGCGTCGGGACGGTCGCGACGGCATGGCCCGCCGCCACCCAGCACGCGGCGTGCTCCGCATAGGTCGGCCCGAGGATCGCGACCGGCGCAGGCGGGCGCAGCAGCGGCAGCAGGCCGATCAGCGCCTGCGTCCCCGGTGCTGCCGCGACCAGCGCCGGGTCGCGGCAGCCGAATGCGGCGGCGGCGGCGGCCTCAAGCCCGGCCAGCGCCTCCGGTTCCGGGAGCCGCGCGAGCAGCACGCCGGGCAGGTCGGGGATCGGGTACGGCACCGGATTGATCCCGGTCGAAAGGTCGATCCACGGTCGCGGTGCGTCGGGAAAGGCGGCCCGCGCCGCGGCGAGCCGGCCGCCATGCGGCAGCCGGTCCGTCGGCGCGGCAGTCACCGCCCGACGAAATGGGGCGCGCGCTTTTCCATGAAGGCGCGCCGCCCTTCGCGGTAGTCGAGGCTGTCGAAGCACCCGGCGACGGCCGCCTCCACCGCGGCCATGTCGCGGTCGGCCGGGTCGCGCATCACCTCGTTCACCACCCGCTTCATGCCGACCACCGAGAGCGGTGCGTTGTCGGCAATGGTGCGGGCGATGTCGAGCACGGTCTCGCTCAGATCCTCGTCGGGGACGACGCGGTTGACCAGCCCGATGCGCGCCGCCTCGTCCGCCTCGATCCGTGCGCCTGTGTACAGCATCATTCGCGCGTGGCCGGGGCCGACGAGATCGACCAGAGCGCGCACCGCGTCGAACCCGTAGACGATGCCGAGCCGGGATGCCGGGATGCCGAACTCGGAATCGACCGCGGCGATGCGCAGATCGGCCCGCAGCGCGATGGCAAGGCCGCCGCCGAGACAGAAGCCGCGGATGCGGGCAATGATCGGCTTGGCGAAGCGCGCCATCGCCGCCGCCCCCGGGGCGACGCGGCGGTCGTATTCCCGCCGCGCCTCGTCGTTGTTGCGGGCCTGCTCGAACTCGCTGATGTCGGCGCCGGAGACGAACGCCTTGTGGCCGGCGCCGGTCAGCACGACGGCGCGCACGGACGCGTCCTCCGCCCAGCCGTCCAGCACGCCGGCCAGCGCCTCCCACATCGCGACCGACATCGCGTTGCGCTTCTCGGGCTGATTGAAGGTGATGAGCCCGACGCCCTCGTCCACCTCGGACAGCAGCTTTCCGTCAGCGTGGTTCATCAGACGACCCCCTTCGCGTGCATCTCGGCAATCTCGTCCGGCGCATAGCCGAGCCAGGCCAGCACGCCGTCGGTGTGTTCGCCCGCATCGGGTGTGGCGCTGCGGACCGTCTTGGGCACGCCCGAGAGGTTGATCGCGGAGGCGACCAGATGCGTGTCCCCGAGCCGCGGATGGTGCAGCGGCGTGGCCAGGCCGAGATGCTGCACCTGCGGATCGGCGAACACGCGGTCGATCGTGTTGACTGGGCCGCAGGGGATGCCGGCGTCCTCGAACAGCGCGATCCAGTGCGCGACCGGCTTCGTCCGCGTGATCTCGCCGATGGCGGCGTTAATGGCCTTGCGGTCCGTGCTGCGGCCCTGCTGGCTCTGCCATTCGGGCTTTTGCAACCACTCGGGGCGGCCGATCGCCTCGCAGAACCGTGTCCACAGCCGGCCGGAGCTGGCGGCGATGTTGATGAGCCCGTCCTCGGCCGGGAACACGCCGGTCGGGATGCCGGTCGGGTGGTCGTTGCCGGCCTGGCCCGCGACCTCGCCCGCCATCAGCCAGCG
>DATAYA010000253.1:0-35370 GCA_036272815.1 Acetobacteraceae bacterium | reverse complement strand
CCGCCGCGCCGCGGCGGCGTCGGTCTACGCCTGACCGCCGGCCGTCCCGGCGGCTCACGTCCTTATCGGCCGCCCTCTCGACGCACCTCCTGACCCGCCGCTCCCGCGGCTCACGGCTTTCGGAAGAACCCCTCCGCTGCGCTGCGGTGGCCCTGCTTGCGGCCGATCTCCGCCTCGGTGCGGGCGATCTCGGCCCGCAGCTCGCCGACATAGGCGGCGAGTTCCTCGACCCCGAGCAAGTCGAGCGGCAGAGGTGTCAGACGGGTGCGTGGCGGCCGTGGTTCGTCGTCCGGGTCGAATGCCATGTGGTTTATCCTCTTGCCGCTGGTCGCCGGCATCCTTGACCCGGGCCGGCCCGAGCCTCCATATCCATGCCCTGCCCAATGATTTCCAGCCCGCGCGACGCGACCGCGCGCTGCCGCCCCTCCTGGCGGGTAGCGTCCCTGGAGCATCGCCGGGCCCGAGAGGTGAACCGCCGTGACCATGCCATTGATGCCCAAGGCCACCGCCGTGTGGCTGATCGAGAAGACCGCGCTGACCTTCACCCAGATCGCCGATTTCTGCGGCATGCACCCGCTGGAGGTGCAGACCATCGCCGACG
The DNA here is from genome assembly GCA_036272815.1 of Acetobacteraceae bacterium. Taxonomy (GTDB): domain Bacteria; phylum Pseudomonadota; class Alphaproteobacteria; order Acetobacterales; family Acetobacteraceae; genus DATAYA01. The sequence goes on along the minus strand of DATAYA010000253.1, from coordinate 34,769 downwards.
GCGAGGTGGCCGCCGGCATCGTCGGCTACGACCCGGTTGCCAATGGCCAGCTCGCCGCCGAGGAGATCCGCCGCTGCGAGGCGGACCCGCAGGCGCGGCTGCGCCTCTCGCCGCATGCGACCGTGGTGCCGCGGCGCTCCAAGGGTGCCCGCTACACGCCGGTTGCCAAACGCAACGACCGGCCGAACGCGATCGTGTTCCTGCTGCGCAACTACCCGCAGCTCGCTGACAGCCAGATCGTGAAGTTGCTGGGCACCACCAAGGACACGATCCAGAAGGTGCGCGACCGCAGCCACTGGAACAGCGCCAACATCAAGCCGTCCGACCCGGTGACAATCGGCCTGTGCAGCCAGACCGATCTCAACGCGATGGTGGCGGCGGCGAACGAGCGGCTGACGCGCGACGGACAGGCCGTCCCGCCGCCGCCGTCCGCGGGCGAGGCGGAGGCGCCGGAAGCAGCCTGAACCGGGAATGGGCGGCGTTCAGCCGCCGTTTCGCAGGCGCTCGAGTTCTTCCTTGAGATGCAGCTTCTCGACCTTGAGACGCATGAGCAGGTCGCTGTCGGGACGGGGCCGCTGGTCTTCGTCCGCAATGCGGCTCTCCAGCATGGCGTGGCGATCCTTCAGGGTCTCGATGCGGGTCTGCGCGGTCAATGACGCCTCCATATCGGTGGACCGGTGGGTGCGCGGCGCGGCTCTCGCGCTCGCCGCCCGGGGCCAACGTATGACGCGAGGCGGCCGGCTTCCAGACGAATCGACGTGCGCAAGACGGCGCGGGCCAGGCGGCGGGTGCACGCCCGCATTCCGTGATCCGGCGCTTCCGCTGGGCGATCCGTTCCGTGCTAGACTCGGCCGATGCTCACCGACCGGGACTCGCTGCTGCGCCGACTGCACGAACTGCGCAGCGAGCACCGCGATCTCGACACCGTGATCGCACGCCTCGCCCTCGCCGGCACCGACCAGCTCCACCTCCAGCGCCTGAAGAAGCGCAAACTGGCGCTCAAGGACGAGATTTCCTGGCTGGAGAACCGCCTGATCCCCGACAGCATCGCTTGAGCGGCACAATCCCCCCTCTCGTCGGCGTCCTGATGGGCAGCCGCTCGGACTGGCCGACGCTGCGCCACGCGGCGGAGACGCTGGCAGCCCTCGGCATCCCGCATGAGGCGCGGGTGGTCTCCGCGCACCGCACGCCTGACCGGCTCGCCGCCTACGCCCGAGGCGCGCGCGGGCGGGGGCTGCGGGTGGTGATCGCCGGCGCCGGCGGGGCCGCGCATCTGCCGGGGATGCTCGCCGCCTGGACATCGCTGCCGGTGCTCGGAGTGCCCATCGAGTCGCACGCGCTCCGCGGCTTGGACAGCCTGCTGTCGATCGTGCAGATGCCGGCGGGCGTGCCGGTCGGCACGCTCGCGATCGGCCGCGCGGGGGCGGTCAACGCCGCCCTGCTCGCCGCCGCAATTCTCGCCGGAGCCGACGCGGCGCTCGCCGACCGGCTCGACGAATGGCGCGCCCGGCAGTCGGCCGAGGTGCCGGAGATGCCCGAGTGAACCTGCCGCTGCCGCCCAACGCCACGATCGGCATCGTCGGCGGCGGCCAGCTCGGCCGGATGTCCGCCCTCGCCGCGGCCCGGCTTGGTTATCGCTGCCACATCCTGACGCCCGAGCACGCCTCGCCTGCTGCACTGGTTTCGGCGGGGACCACGATCGGCGCCTACGAGGACGCCCACACGCTGCGCGCCTTCGCCGAGGCCGTCGACGTCGTGACTTTCGAGTTCGAGAACGTGAGCGCGACCGGCCTCGACCTGCTCGCCTCGCTGCGCCCGGTACGGCCGGCGCCCTCCGTGCTGCGGATCAGCCAGGACCGGGTAGCGGAGAAGACGTTCCTGGCGCGCGCCGGCGTGCCGACCGCGGACTGGGCGCCAGTCGGCAGCCGTGCGGAGCTGGAGTCGGCGGTGCGGCGCATCGGCCTGCCGGCGGTGCTCAAGACCACCCGGTTCGGCTACGACGGCAAGGGCCAGGCGCTGCTGCGGGCGCCCGAGGACCTCGACGCATGGGAAGAGCTGCAACCCAAGCCTCTGATCCTGGAGGGCTTCGTCGATTTCGCCTGCGAGGTGAGCGTGGTCGTCGCGCGCGGCGTCGATGGCGCGCTGGCGGCCTTCGATGTCGTCGAGAACCGTCACCGCGAGCACATCCTCGACCTCACCCTCGCCCCGGCCCGCGTGCCCGTTTCCGTCGCGGAGGCAGCCGATGCGATCGCCCGGCGGGTCGCGGCGGCGCTCGACCTCGTGGGCCTGCTGTGCGTCGAGATGTTTGTCGACCGCGACCGGCGGGTGCTGGTCAACGAGATCGCGCCGCGGCCGCACAATTCCGGCCACTGGACGATCGACGCCTGCCCGGCGAGCCAGTTCGAGATGCACATCCGCGCGGTCGCCGGCCTGCCTTTGCCGGTTGCGGCGCGGCATTCGGATGCGGCCATGAAAAACCTCGTGGGGCCGGAGGAGGCCGCGCTCTGGCCGGCCATCCTGGCGACCCCCGGCCTGATCCCGCACCTCTACGGCAAGGCGGAAGCGCGGCCCGGCCGCAAGATGGGACACGTCACGACCCTGTTTCCGCGCGGCTCGCTGCCGGGTCCGTTCGGGGTGGCGGCAGCCCTCGGTCCGCTCGCCCCGCCGCCGGACTGATCGCGCCCCGGCTGATCCCGCGCAGGATCGGCAGGACGGCGAGGTTGGCGGCGCCTGCCAACAGCAGGATCCGGCCCGGCGCCAGGCCGGCGGCAGCAAGGGCGGCGGCGGTTGCGGCGCCGGCCACCATGAAGCCGGCATTGACGATGTTGTTCGCCGCGATCGTCCGCGCCCGGCGGCCAGGCTCCGCCCGTGCCTGGATCAGCGCGTAGAGCGGCACCGAATAGGCGCCGCCGCAGGCCGCGAGCGCGAGCAGGCCCCCTAGCAGTCGCCAGCCCGCGACGCTGCCCAGCACCGCACCCGCCGAGCCGATCCCCGACGCGCCCGCCGCGGCGGCCGCGACCTCCCAGACCGCCAGCGAGAGCGCGAGGCCGGCCCAGGGCAGCAGCCGCATCGCAAGCGCCGGCCGCAGCCGGCCGCAGCCGAGCGCGCCGGCGCCGATCCCGGCGGTGAACGCGGTCAGCAGCAGGCTGATGAGCGCGGCCCCGCCGCCAAGCGTGCGCTGCGCGAGCACCGGGAACTCCGATACCAGAAGTGCCCCGAGCGTCCAGAACCAGCCGATCGCCAGCATCGCCCGCCAGCTCGGGCGATCGCTGCGGGCGGCGCGCAGCAGTCCCAATGTTCCGGGCGAGCGCGAGGCGTCCGCCGCGGGCGGCGCCGGCGGGATCGCGCCCGCAGTCGCGATCCCGATTGCGGCGACGGCGATCCCGGCCGCCGCGACCCACGCACCACCCGATGGCAGCGCCATCAGCAGGCCGCCCGCGATCGTGCCGAGCAGGATCGCGACGAAGGTCGCCGCCTCCACCATGCCGTTGCCGGGGAGCAACTCGTCTTGCGCCAGATGGTCCGGCAGGATGCCGTATTTCACCGGCCCGAAGAACGCCGCCTGCACGCCAAGGCCGGCCAGCACCGCGAGCAGCCATGGCACACTGCCGGCCAGCAGGCCGGCGGCCGCGAGCGCCACCAGTGCAAGCTCCGCCAGCTTGAGGCGCCGGATCAGCCACGCCTTGTCGCGCCGGTCGGCAAGCGCGCCCGCCGTCGCCGAGACCAGCACGTAGGGGAGAATGAACAGCAGCCCGGCCAGGGCGACGACCACCGGCCCGAGCCTTGCCACGCCGCCGCCGGCGCCGGTGAGGGCCAGCACCACGAGCGCGTTCTTGACCAGATTGTCGTTGAACGCGCCGCAGGCCTGGGCTGCCAGCAGCGGCCAGAACCGGCGCGTGCGGAGCAGGGCGATGGCGGTCGGGCGCACCGCCACAACCGGCCCCGGCCCCGGCCACCTGTCAAGCGGCGACGCGATCTTGGCAGTTTGCTCACATTGCCGTGGTTCGATGGGCCGGTCCAAGGTGAGGCTCCTGGCGTGCATCGGCTGCTCTCCCGACCCGTCCTGCCCGCCTCCCTGCTCGGCTTCGGCATGCTGGTGGCGCTCGTCGCCTGGGCCGATCTGGAGGGCACGAGCACCGCCGGCCACGCCGCTGCGCTCTGGCCGGTCAACGGCATCATCGAGGCGCTGCTGTTGACGATGCCGGACGGTCTGTGGCCTGCCTGCCTGCTGGCCGGGGCCGGCGGCAACCTGGCGGGTGACTGGCTGGCGCATGGGCCGTTCGGGGTCGCGGCCCCGCTCGCGCTGTGCAACGTGGCCGAAATCCTGATCGCCGCCGGCGGGTTGCGGCTGGCGCTCGGCCCCTGGCCGAACCCGTCGCGGCCGCTGGTGCTGGGTGCAATCTGGGCTTTCGGCGCCGTCCTCGGGCCCGCCGTGTCAGCCGTCGCGGCGCTGGCAATGGCGGTGCATGGAGCGCCCTGGGCCTGGTTCCTCGCGCACGCCACCAGCACCGCGGTTGTGCTGCCGCTCGGACTGAGCCTGCGGCGGCCGGCGTTCTGGGCGCTGTTCCGGCCCGGCCGGCGGCTGGAAACCGTGGCGATCGTCGCTCTCTGCGTGGCTGCGTCCGGGATCGGCTATCTGCCGCTTCACCCGCCGTTGACCTTCCTGCTGCTGCCGCCGCTGGTGCTCGCGGCGGTGCGGCTGGGCATTCCCGGCGCCTCGCTGGCGCTGGCGCTCTGCGCCAGCCTCGGGGCGCTGATCGCGTTTGTCCACCATGTCGCGATCCCGGGCGTGGGCGCGCCCGGTGCCTGGGCGAGCGATGCCGCGCCGCATGTCTTCTTTCTCGTCTTCTTCCTCGCGGTCGCTGCCAGCACCGTCCTGCCGCTCGGCGCGGTGACCGAGGAGCGGGCGCGCGCCCTCGCCGCCTTGCACGAGAACCAGGCATGGTTGCGCGAGAGCGAGGCGCTGCACCGCCTGCTCGCGGACCATTCGAGTGACATCATCACCCGCACCGGGTTCGACGGCGTCCGCTGCTACGTGTCGCCGGCCATCGGGCGCGTGCTCGGCTGGGAGCCGGAAACCGTGATCGGCGCCGACTGGCGGGGGTTCGTCCACCCTGAGGACCACGCGGTCATCACCGGCATGCTGGCGGCGATGACGGCGGGGCAGCGCCAGCGCGTCATCCGCTACCGCTACCGCGCCCGCGATGGATCATGGCACTGGCTGGAATCGAGCAATCACGTTGTGCGCGTCGCCGACGGCGTACCGCTGGAGTTCGTCAGCGTCGAGCGCGACATCTCCGAGCGCCGCGAGGCGGAGCAGAAGCTGGAGGCGGCGAATGCGGAGCTTGCGGCGCTGGCGATGACAGACGGCCTGACCGGGCTCGCCAACCGGCGCCGGTTCGAGGTGGTGCTGGGCGAGGAATGGCAGCGTGCGATGCGGGCGGGCGGCCCGCTGGCGCTGCTGCTTTGCGATGTCGACGTGTTCAAGGCCTACAACGACACCTATGGACATCTCGAGGGCGACGACTGTCTGCGCGCCGTTGCCTCGGTGTTCCGCACCTCACTGCGCCGGCCCGGCGATCTCGCCGCGCGCATCGGCGGCGAGGAGTTCGCGCTGCTGCTGCCGGGGACCGATGCCGCGGAGGCCCAGGGGCTGGCGGAGGCCGTCCGCGCGGCGGTGGAGGCGGCGGCCCTGCCGCACGCGGCAAGCCCGGCGGGATGCGTGACCGTGAGTGTCGGTGTCGCCTGCGTGGTCCCCCCGCGCCATGGAATGTCCGACATGCTGGTGGCAGGCGCCGATCAGGCGCTCTACGAGGCCAAGGGATGCGGCCGGAATCGGGTGCGTGCCGCGCCCGCGATCGCCGGCGGCCCGGACGTGGTGCTGATGCGCCGTCCGGCGTGAAGTGTCGCCGGTCTTTGAACAGGAGCAAGGCCAGGGCTCTGCCCTGGACCCGCCAGGGCATGGCCCTTGGAACTCCTCACGTCGTCAGGGGATCAAAGGGCCTCCCGGCCCTTTGCGGGTCTGGGCGGAGCGGGCCAAGGTTCCAATTGGAATGCCCGCGGAGGGAGCGCCCAGGCTGCCTTTGGCTCAGGCAACCCCATAGCGGCGGAACCAGGCCAGCATCCGCGCCCAGCCGTCGGCTGCGTCCCTGGCGTTGTAGCTGGGCCGGTAGTCGGCGTGGAAGCCGTGCATGGCATCCGGATAGGTGACGAACTGCACCGTCTTGCCGGCCGCCTTGGCTTTCGCCTCGGCCTCGGCGATCTGCGCGGGCGTGGTGCTCGGGTCGAGGCCGGCGTAGAGGCCGAGCACCGGGCAGTTGATCCGGCCCACCACATCCATCGGCGAGACCGGCTCGATCTCGCTGGTCGGGCCGCTGAACGGACCGTACCAGGCGACCGCCGCCTTCGGCGTGGTGCTGTGCGCGGCATAGAGCCAGGTCAGCCGGCCGCCGCGACAGAACCCGGTCACGCCGAGCCGGGCCGGATCGGCGCGGTTCCGCGCGGCCCAGGCGACGGTTGCGTCGAGGTCGGAATTGATCTGCTGTTCCGGCGCGCGGTTGACGATCGCGAAGGCCTGCGCCTGCGTCATCGCCTGCGTCAGGTCGCCCTCGCGCGCATAGAGTTCGGGGGCGACGGCGAGGTAGCCGAGCTTGGCGAGACGGCGGCAGACGTCCTTGATGTATTCGTGGACGCCGAAAATTTCCTCGATCACCAGGACGGTCGGGAACGGGCCTGATCCTTGCGGCCGCGCCATGTAGGCCGGCATCCCGCCATCGGCGACCGGGATGTGGAGTTCGGCCGCATCCAGGCCCTTCGCGTCGGTGTGGATCGTCTGCGCCTCGACCCGCACGGTCGCGAGCGTCAGGCCGGAGATCAGGCCGGTCATCACGAAGCCGCGCCGGGCCAGCGGCGGCGGCGCTAGTGCTGCGAGTTCAGGCTCGTCGATCATCGTCCCCTCCCGTACCCTGTCGCGGCGGTCAGGCGGCCTTGGTCTCCGCCATCGCCGCCTTCAGGTTCTCGTCGATCCGCGCCAGGAAATCCTGCGTGTTGAGCCATTTCTGCTCGCGTCCGATCAGCACCGCCAGGTCCTTCGTCATCGCCCCGCTCTCGACGGTCTGCACACAGACCCGCTCCAGCGTCTCGGCGAAGCGCGTGACCTCCGGCGTGTCGTCGAAGCGGCCACGATAGGCCAGCCCGCGGGTCCAGGCGAAGATCGAGGCGATCGGGTTGGTGCTGGTCTCGCGGCCCTTCTGGTGGTCGCGGTAGTGGCGCGTCACGGTGCCGTGCGCCGCCTCGCTCTCGACGGTGCGGCCGTCCGGGCTCAGCAGCACGCTGCTCATCAGGCCGAGCGAGCCGAAGCCCTGTGCGACGATGTCGCTCTCCACGTCGCCGTCATAGTTCTTGCAGGCCCAGAGATAGCCGCCGGACCATTTCAGCGCGCAGGCCACCATGTCGTCGATCAGCCGGTGCTCGTAGGTCAGGCCGCCCGCCTCGAACTTCGCCTTGAACTCGCGGTCGTAGATCTCCTGGAACACGTCCTTGAAGGTGCCGTCATAGGCTTTCAGGATCGTGTTCTTGGTCGACAGATAGACCGGATACTTGCGCGCGAGACCGTAGTTGAAAGTGGCGCGCGCAAAGCCTTCGATCGAGGCGACCGTGTTGTGCATCCCCATCGCCACGCCCGGCCCCTTGAACTCATGCACGTCCATCACCTGCGCCGGGCCGCCATCGGCCGGCTGGTAGGTGAGCGTGACGCGGCCGGGGCCGGGGATCTTGGTCTCGGTCGCGCGGTAGATGTCGCCATAGGCGTGGCGCCCGATCACGATCGGCTGCGACCAGTGCGGCACCAGGCGGGGGACGTTGCGGCAGATGATCGGCTCGCGGAAGATCGTGCCGTCGAGGATGTTGCGGATCGTGCCGTTCGGGCTGCGCCACATCTTCTTGAGCCCGAACTCGTCGACCCGCGCCTCGTCCGGCGTGATGGTCGCGCATTTGACACCGACGCCGTGCTTGCGGATCGCCTGCGCCGCATCCACCGTCACCTGGTCGTCCGTCTCGTCGCGGTTTTCGATGCCGAGATCGAAATAGAGCAGCTCGATGTCGAGATAAGGCAGGATTAGGCGGTCCTTGATGAAACCCCAGATGATCCGGGTCATCTCGTCGCCATCGAGTTCCACGACCGGCGTCTTCACCTTGATCTTCGTCATGCCATCCTCGGTCCGCAGCATCGTCCGGAGCCGAGGTTTGCACCGCAGCAGCGCCGGCCGCAAGCCGGTGAGAACAACGGTTCAGCCGGCCGGCTTCACCACCGCGTGCCATCGCATCAGGCGGAGCTGGCCGGATTGCAGCAGCCGCACCCGGAGCAGCCATTGCTCGGCTTCGCCCACCAGCGTCGCGAGTGCGGCATTGCCCGGCCGTGCCGAGCGCAGCCTGGCCGCAAGCTCCCGCCAGCCGCGCAGCGCCGCCTGCACATGGCGCTCGGTGATGTCCTCGGCGATGCGCAGGTCGAAGCCGCTGGCCGCGATCGCCGCCTCGACTCTGGCCGCCCTGGGCGGTGACCGGCGGCCGGCGCTCACCTGCCAGACGAGGAGGCCGGCGCCCGGCGGTCCCGGAGCTCTGACAAGCTCCATCAGCACCATCTGCCCGCCGCGATGCAGCGCGCCGGCGATGCCGGCGAACAGCACCGCAGCCCCGACCTCCGCCGAGGCCATCCGCGCCAGCGGCTCCAGCGCGAGCGCATGATGCGCTGCCCCGCGTGGCAGTGCCGGCGATTGCGGGTTCCAGCCCTGCACCGTCACGCGTTCGGTGAGTTTTCTTTCCTGCACATGGGCGAGCGCCGCCTTTGCCAGCGCGGGATCGGCCTCGAACGCCGCGACCCGGGCGCCGAAGCCGGCGGCGAGCGTGGCCCCGGGGCCGCCGGCGCTCTCGGCCAACAGCAGCACCGAGCGCGAGCCGTCGAGCCCGAGCGGTGCCGCCAGATGCTGCACCTCGGCGGCACCGGGCGGCCCGAGGAAGCCGTTGCCCCAGAGGGTCTGCGCCGCAGCGAGCCGGGCTGGCGACCAGCGCAGCGGAGTGGCGGCACCCTCTCGCCTGCGCGCAGCTTGGGAGGCGCCGACCGCCGCAGGCAGGACAGCCTCGCCATCGGGCGCCGACCCGGAGGCCGGCGGCCGCCGGTTACGGACGCGGAGGATTTGCAGCAGCATGTTCTGGATCGGCCTCGCCGGGACAGGCTGCCATGCCGCAAATGAAGGAAGGGTTGCGAGGACGAGACGCTCCACCGCAAGCCATCAACTCACGTCTTCAGCAGCCTGCTAGGGCACCGGGCACACGCCCGTCGCGTCCTTCCCCGGCCGGCTGCCAACGTCCGGTGCGAGCTGGATCTTGGCGAACTCCGGCCGGTCGTTGGCGGGGAAGGGCGTGGAGCCGGCCGGGTAGCAGTTGGCCGCGAGCAGGTACGCCATGATCTGCGCATACTGGACGGGCGGCAGCGTGCCGGCGGCGTTCAGCGGCATCATGGTGAACACAAGCGTGCGGATCACCTCCAGTGTCCAGCCGTTCCCCTTCGCGGTTTTCAGGAAATCGTTGCCCGCCACACCCGGCGCGGAGACGCCGTGCAGGTTGGTGCCGTGGCAGGCGGCGCAGTGGGCCATGAACGCACCCTCGCCGGCGAGCGCCTGATTGGTCGTGTACAGCGCCGGCACGGCTGGTTGCGGGCGCGCGGCGGCGTGATTGCTGCCCGCGCAGGCACGGCCGACCGCTTCGGCGGCTGCGGTGTGCAGCACGATGAAGTCGCCTTCGATCGTGACATCGGTGCCGCCCAGCGGCGCCGTCAGCGCGTGCGGCCCCTGGCTCGCCGGCAAGGCCACGAAGGCGAGCAGCCCGTCATGCGTGCCGTAGGAAGGTGCCGAAGCGGGTGCCGCGCAGGCGTCCACTGTCGCGGCCCCGGCGGGGACGCCGAGCACGGTGGTCGCGAGCGCGCCCTCTAGCCCGCCGAATACGCCGATCTGATCCGGCCGGCCGCGCGCCAGTTCGATGTCGGCTAGCGCCGTGGTGACCGCGATCTGGTAGCCCATCAGGTCGCGCGCATGCCCGGCCGCCGCGAGGCGGGCGGAGGCGGCACGCAGATTGGCCTCGGCGCCGCGCAGCGCGTCGGCCCAGACCGGCGTCTCCCGCCGGTCGAGCAGGTGGTCGATCCGCGCCACCGCTCGCGACAGCCGCTCATCCGCTCGCCGCGCCGCCGCTCCATAGACGGCGCGGTCGCTGGAATAGCTCGCGTCGGTCTGCACGATCACCGCGATCGCGCCGCCGATGTCGGCGAGTGCCGCCGTGGCCTGCCCGTGGTCGTCCGACGGCGCGGGTACAGCCGCGCGCGCCGGGACGGCTGCGAGCAGCAGGGCGAGGAAGCAGGCCGCCGGTCCGAACACGCGGACCGGCGGCATCGGAAGGATCGTCACGCGTCAAGCGGCCTATTGCACTGTGAAGGCGCTTATCGTGGCGCCCTTGCTGGGGCGGGTCAGCTCCGGGACCTTCTGGTTGCCGACCTCGCCAGCGGCGACCACGACGAACTGGCGGCCGTCCTGCTCGAATGACATCGGCGGCGCGATGATCGAGGAGCCGGTCTCGTAGTGCCAGAGCAGCTTGCCGGTCTTGGTGTCATAAGCATCGAAATTGCCGTTCAGCTCGCCTGTGAACACCAGCCCGGACTTGGTCACCAGCGCGCCGCCGGCGGCCGGCAGATTGTAATTCTTGCGCCAGTTGAACACGCCGGTATCAACGTTGATCGCGTTGAAGTTGCCGGTGTTGGGGCCGACATAGGTCGGGAATATGCCGCCCAGATAGAACTGGCCGGCGATATAGACCGCCTGCTGCGTCGACTTCCACAGCCCGCACTCGTTGACCGACGGGACGAAGAAAGTGTTGGTGTCCGGATCATAGGCGCCGCCGTTGTACTCGATGCCGCCGTTGGTATTGGGGCAGGCGACGTTGCCGGCCAGATCGGGCTCCGAGTTCTGGTTGTGCTGGAAGCTGACCGCGGTACGGTCGAGCAGCTTGCCGGTTTTGGCGTCGAGCAGCCAGAAATTGCCCGCCTTGTCGCCGGACGCGACCAGATCCGCCGGGCCGCCGCTGCGCTTGCCCTGGAACAGCACCGGCGGCATCGCCGGATCCCAGTCATGCGTGTCAGCTTTGATGAACTGGTGGTACCATTTCATCGTGGGTTTCGCGCCGGAGATGTCGAGCGCCACGATCGAATCACTATAGAGGTTGTCGCCCTGGCGGACGGTTACCATGAAGTCGGGCTGCGGATTGCCGAGATCGAGATAGAGCGTCTGGCTCGCCGGGTCGATCGCGACGCCGCTCCACACCGAGGCGCCGCCGCGCTTCCACGAATCGCCGCTCCAGCTGTCATGGCCGGGCTCGCCGGGGCCGGGGACGGTGTCCCACTGCCACAGCCGATGCCCGTCCTTCGGATCGAAGGCGGAGATGTTGCCGATGCCGCCCCAGTCGCCGTTGGAGACGCCGAGCAGCAGCATGTCCTGCCCGGTCGCCGCGTTGTGGTACGGCACCGGCGCCATCGTGTAGAACGAGTTCTTCGGGTCGGAGACGCCGACCACGTCCCACACCTTCTTGCCGGTGTCGGCGTCGAGCGCCACGACATGGCCGTCGAGCGTGCCGAGGAACACCTTCCCGTCCATCAGCCCCACGCCGCGGTTGGCGGCAAAGGCGATCACGTGCGGGCTGTCCTGGAACTCCCATTTGAGCTTGCCGGTCGCCGCATCCAGCGCATAGACGTGGTCGTGCGCCGAGGTGACGTACATCGTGCCGTGCCAGACGATCGGCGCGGTCTCCATCGGCCCGTCGTCGCTGACCTTGAATGTCCAGGCGGGTTTCATCTGCCCCGCGTTGTCCGGCGTGATCTGGGTGGAGGTGACGTAGCGGTTCCCGGCGTAATTCTTTGCCGGCAGGATCCAGTCGGCGTTGTTGGACCCGGCGGCCACGAAGTCCTGGGCAGTCGGCGCACCCTGGGCCTGTGTCTGCGACGCCGGTGCGCTTTGCCCCTGCGGCGGCGGCGGGGCCTGCGTCCCGGTCCCGGGCGCGCCCTGCGCGTTCGCGGCTGACGCGGACAGCGCTGCCGCGAGCAGGGCCGCCGGTGCGCAAAACACCAGCAGCACGTCTTTCCTGGACATCGTTTCCACCCCACGGTTGTCAATTCGTTGCCCGCGCGAATGCGGATTGCGCAACCTAGCGCGTGTTCTTACCCGCCGTCACCGGATCGGGCACAACGGGGGTCGTACACAATCACGCGATGCTGCGGCGGCCGTCACCCGGGGTCGCGGTGCGGATCGCGGTGCGGTCCGGGCGTCTCGTGCGGCTCGTCCGTGAAGGGCCCGTAGCAGAGCACCCAAACCAGCAGTCCGAGGGGGAGGAACAGCAGGGACATTGCAGGCACTCCGTCGCCATTGCCGATGCGGCGACGCTACGGCGCCTGATGTGTCGGTCGTGTGTCAGAAAGCCGGCAGCACGGCAGCGAATGTAACAAGCGGCGATCAAGCCCCGATTGACGCATCGATGACGACCGCGACACTCGCCCGCGCCACGCGGTCTGGCACAAGCACCGCAAGCGAGGGTGAATGGACAGCGCCGGGCTGATCGACTTGCAGGTGAACGGCTATGCCGGCGTCGATTTCAACGATGCCGGGCTGACCGCGGACGCGCTCGACCACGCGCTCGCGGCGATGCTGCGCGCCGGTGTCACCGCCTGCCTGCCGACGATCATCACCGCGTCGGAGGCCGATCTCGCGGCCCGGCTTGCGGCGCTCGACGCGGCAGTGGCGCGGAGCCGGCTCGGCCCGCTGATGGTGCCGGGGTTCCATCTCGAAGGGCCGTTCCTTAATCCCTCCACCGGCACCCGCGGCTGCCATCCGGCGCGCTGCATGGTGCCGCCCGATCCGGCGCTGCTGGCGCGGCTCTGCGCCGGGCTCCGCCGGCCGATCCTGTTGCTGACCCTGGCACCGGAGCTGCCCGGCGCCGCAACCCTGATCCGCGCCGCCCGCGCCGCTGGGATGCTGGTCGCGATCGGCCACGCCGCGCCGACGGCGGCCGAGATCGCCGCGGCCGCGGTGGCGGGTGCGACCGTAAGCACCCATCTCGGCAACGGCCTGCCGGCGCTGCTGCCCAAGCTCGACAACCCGCTGATGGCGCAGCTTGCCGACGATCGGCTGGCTGCCTGCTTTGTCGCCGACGGGATCCATCTGCCGCCGTTTGCACTGAAGGCGATGCTGCGGGCGAAGGGTGTGGTGCGGTCGGTCCTCGTCACCGACGCCGTTGCGGGTGCCGACGCGCCGCCCGGCGACTATCGCTTCGCCGGCGTCGCGATCCGCCGCGGCGAGGACGGATCGGTGCGCTTGCCCGAGGCCGGCACACTGGCCGGCGCCGCCCTCCGCCTCGATCAGGCGGTGCGCAACGTGGTCGGCTGGGACTTCGCGGATGCCGGGCAGGCGATCGCGATGGCCAGTGCCAATCCGGCCGCCCTGCTGGCCGGCCTCGGCGTGAGCGTGCCCGGAACCGCGCCCGGCGGCACCGCCGTGGCATGGTCGGCGGACCTGCATGTCCGTCGGGTACGGCTCGGCGATACCGACACCTGGAGCGACCGACATGACGAGCCATGACTACGCCGCAGCCTACCTCGCGGACTCCGCCGCCGCGATGCAGGCGCTGGCCACGGACGCCAGTTTCCGCAACGTCCTCGTCGCGATGGCCGAGGCGACCACCGCGTCGCTGCGGGCAGGCGGCAAGCTGCTGATCGCGGGCAATGGCGGCAGTGCCGCGGACGCGCAGCACATCGCGGGCGAACTGGTCGGGCGGCTGATGTACGACCGTGCGCCGCTGGCCGCGGTGGCGCTGACCGCGGACGCCTCGGTGCTGACCGCGACCGCCAACGACTATGGCTACGACGCGATCTTCGAGCGCCAGGTGCTTGGCCTCGGCCGCCGTGGCGACGTCTTCCTCGGCATCTCGACCTCGGGCAACTCCGCCAACGTCGTGCGCGCGCTGGGGGCCGCCCGCGCGCACGGCATCGCGACACTCGGCTTCACCGGCGCGGGTGGCGGCAGGATGCGCGACTTCTGTGATCTGCTGTTCGCCGCGCCCTCGCCGAAGACCGCAGTGGTGCAGCAGCTTCATATCACCGCCGCGCACATCTTCTGCGCGTTGGTGGAAGAAGCGCTGTTTCCGCGCAGTGTCGCGTGATATCCGATCGGCGCTGTACAACCTCGACGCGGAGTTTGGGCACATGCTAATCGACGGGTCTGCGTTCAATGAATCTGGGGTAGGGATGACGAAGGCAGCGAACGGCATGTACGTGCCCCCTTACGACGTTGTGCGGACGCGCCTCGGCTTCGAGTCCCGCGATACTGCAACCGTCGAGGTGACGCTCGAGCAGGCGGAGGACGCGCTGCGATTGCTGCTGCGCTCGATGCCGGTCGACGAGCAGTGGTATCGGCGCACCTATCCCGACGTCGCCGAGGCGATCGACGCCGGGATGTTCCGCTCGGCGCACGACCATTTCGTGCAGAACGGCTATTTCGAGGGCCGCCATCCCTGCGAGGTCGAGGTCGACGAGGACTGGTACGTCGCCACCTACGAGGATGTTGCCGAGGGGATCGAGACCGGCGAGATCAGCTCTGCCGCCGACCACTTCCGCCGCCACGGCTACAAGGAAGGGCGGCTGCCGTACGAGCCGTGAGCAGCCAGGCCCCCAGCCCATCTGACGCCGATTTCCTCGCACGCTTCGGCGCGCATGCGGTGCTGGTCCTCGGCGACCTGATGCTCGACCGCTACGTGCTGGGCGAGGTGCGCCGCATCTCGCCCGAGGCGCCGATCCCGGTGCTGCGTGCCGGGCGCAGCCGCGCGGTGCTCGGCGGCGCGGGCAATGTCGCGCAGAACGTCGCCGCCCTCGGCGGCCGCGCGATCCTGCTCGGCGTGATCGGCGACGACGAGGCGGGCGAGGCGATCGGCCGCGTCCTGGCAGAGGCCGGCCCCGGCGTGCGCGCCAGCATCGCCTGTGCGGCGGGGCGCCCCACCACGGTCAAGACACGCTTCATGTCCGGCCCGCACCAATTGCTGCGGGTCGACCAGGAAACCACCGAGGCGATCGCGGCATCGGTCTGTGACGACCTGCTCGCGCGCTTCGCCGCGGCGCTGCCCGAGGCCGAAATCGTCGTGCTGTCGGATTACGCCAAGGGCGCGCTCTGCGATGCCGTGCTTGGCCGCGCGATCGCGCTTGCCCGGGCCGCCGGCAAGCCGGTGATCGCCGACCCGAAACGGCCCGACCTCGCCGCCTATCGACGCGCCAGCGTGCTGACGCCCAACGAGGCCGAGATCGCCGCCGCGACCGGCATCGCGCCCGACGATGATGCGGCGGCCGAAGCCGCGGGCCGCGCTGCACTCGCTGCATCGGCCGCCGCCGCGGTGCTGGTGAAACGCTCCGCCCGCGGCCTGACGCTGGTGCGCCCCGATATGCCGGCGCTGCACATCCCGACCACCGCGCGCGAAGTGGCCGACGTCTCCGGCGCCGGTGACACGCTGATCGCGGCCTTCGCCGTCATGCTCGCCGCGGGCGCGGACCTGCCCCAATCGGCGGCGATCGCCAACACCGCCGCCGGCATCTCCGTGGGCAAGCAGGGCACCGCGACCGTCGCCCACGCCGAACTCGCGGCCTCCCTGCACCAGCGCGACCTGCTGGCGACCGACGAGAAGGTGATGCCGCTCGACGCTGCCATTGCCCGCATCGTCGCCTGGCGACGCGAGGGTCTGCGCGTCGGTTTCACCAACGGCGTGTTCGACCTGATCCACCCCGGCCACGTCCGCCTGCTGACCCGCGCCCGCGCGACATGCGACCGGCTGGTGGTGGGATTGAACACCGACGCTTCGGTGCGCCGGCTCAAGGGGCCGACGCGGCCGGTGCAGACCGAGACGGCGCGCGCGACCGTCATGGCCTCGATGCGGCCGGTGGACGCGGTGATCCTGTTCGCCGAGGACACGCCCGAGCGCCTGATCGCGGCGATCCGGCCGGACGTGCTCATCAAGGGCGCGGATTACCGGGTCGAGCAGGTGGTGGGTGCCGAGATCGTGCAGGCGCATGGCGGGCAGGTGGTGCTGATCGACCTCCAGGAGGGACACAGCACCAGCAACACGATCCGGCGGATCAGCGCGGCGCCGGCTTCGTAGCAGCAAGGCCGGGGGCGCGGCCCCTGGACCCCGCCAGGGGCGAGCCCTTGGAACCCGTTGCGGCGCGGCGGAGGAAGGTGCCGTCGCCGGGGCGGCCCAGCACTTGCGCGCCGTCCCATATGAGCCGCCCGCGCAGCACGGTCGCCGCGACGCGCGCGCGCATCCGCCGCCCATGATAGGGTGACCAGCGCAGTTCCGGCCGATCCACGATCGACGCCTCGTCGAAGGCGAAGTCGCCGCGGTCGAGCACGAGGAGATCGCAGTCGCGGCCCGGCAGCAGCGCGCCCTTGCGGTCGGCGATGCCGTGCAGCCGCGCCGGCCGCGCGGCACAGAGCCGCGCCATCAGCATGGGCGGCAGGCCGCGCTCGTCGAGCAGCGTGAACATCAGCGGCGCGAAACTCTGCAGGCCGACCAGTCCGGCGCCGCAGGCGAAGATGTCGGGATCGACTTTTCGCGCGAGCGGCCAGGGCGCGTGGTCGGTCGAGACATACTCTATCTGGTCGGCGGCCAGCGCGGCCCACATGCGCTCGATCTCGGCCGCGCTGCGGAAGGGCGGGTTGCATTTGCCGCGGCCGCCGAGGCGTTCGAGGTCGGCCTCGGTCATGCAGAGATACTGGATGCAGGCTTCACCGGTCGCCTGCGCGCCTTGCGCCCGGAAGCCTGCGGCGATCTCAAAGCCGCGGGCAAGCGAGGAATGGGCGATGTGGACGTGCGCGCCGGTCGCGAGCCCAAGTTCGAAGATCTCCTGGTCGGCCATCGTCTCGGCCAGCGGCGGCCGGGTGCGGGCGTGCATGATCGGCTGCGTCTGCCTGGCCGCGCGTGCGTCGGCGGTGAGGCGCTCGATCAGCTCCTGGTCCTCGTTGTGGATCGCGACCGGGAGGCCAGTCTTCGCGATCTCGCGGAAGGCGGCGAGCATCGTCGGGTGATCGATGCGCGGGAAGCGCACCGGGTCGTACTCATATGTGGAGAGCTTGAACGCAGACACGCCGGCCGCGGCGAGGCCCGCGATCGCGTCGATGCCGCCCGACTTCCGGATCGTGCCGTAGAGCGCCATGTCGACATGGGCGCTGCGTTCCACCACCGCGACCTTCTCAGCAAGCAGGTCCGCATCGGTGACGGCATGCGGCACGTCGTACGGCATGTCGATGCAGGTGGTGACGCCGCCCGCGGCCGCACTGCGCGTCGCGCCCTCGATCCCATCCCAGCCGATCGCCGAGGAGGTGTGCATGTGGCCGTCGACCAATCCCGGCAGCAGGAGACGGCCACGATGGTCAAGCGCGGATGCGGCCGGTGGCGGCGCGCCGGTGCCGATCGCGGCGATCCGGCCGCCCCGCGCGGCAACGTAGCCGTCGGACAGGATCGCATGCTCGGTGACGACCTCGCCGCGCACGACAAGGTCGAAGGGGTCGCTCATCGGCATCTCCCGCGCCGCTTCCGGCGTGCGTGCGGGCACGCTAGACCGCGGCAGGAGCGGCCGCAATTTGCGCGGACGCGGGAGCGGAGGACGCGGATGGTCGAGCACGAAGTACGGGTGCATCCCTCGAAGGCGAAACTGCCCCGGGACGAACAGCTCGCCTGGAATATAGCCGCGGTTGCGGCCGACCGGGTCGCGGTCGAGCGCGACGTCGCGGCGATGATCGTCAACCGTGTCATCGACAATGCCGCGGTCGCACTCGCGGCGATCAACCGCCATCCGGTGGTCTCCGCGCGCGACGCGGCGCTGGGGCACCGCCGGCGCGACGGCGCGACCGTGTTCGGCGTGCCGGCCGCCCGCACCGTCAGCCCCGAATGGGCGGCGTGGGCGAACGGCACGGCGGTGCGCGAACTCGACATGCACGATACCTTCCTCGCCGCCGACTACGCGCATCCGGGCGACAACATCCCGCCGATCCTCGCGGTCGCGCAGGCGACGGGGAAGTCCGGCCGAGACCTGATCCGCGGCATCGCGACCGGCTACGAGATCCAGATCGACCTGGTGCGCGCGATCTGCCTGCACGCCCACAAGATCGACCACATCGCCCATCTCTGCGCCGCGCAGGCGGCCGGCATCGGCACGCTGCTGCGGCTGCCGACCGAGACGATCTACCAGGCGGTGCAGCAGGCGGTCCATGTCAGCTTCACGACGCGGCAGTCGCGCAAGGGCGAGATCAGCTCCTGGAAGGCGTTCGCGCCGGCGCATGCGGGCAAGCTTGCGGTGGAGGCGGTCGATCGTGCGATGCGCGGCGAGGGCGCGCCGAGCCCGATCTACGAAGGCGAGGACAGCGTGATCGCCTGGATGCTCGACGGGCCGGAAGCCCGCTATGCGGTCAGCCTGCCGGGGCCGGGCGAGACGAAGCGCGCCATCCTCGACAGCTATACGAAGGAGCACAGCGCGGAGTATCAAAGCCAGGCGCTGATCGATCTCGCCTTCCGCCTGCGCGAGCGCATTCCCGACCTCGGGCAGGTGGAGCGCGTCGTGCTGCACACCAGCCATCACACGCACTATGTGATCGGCACTGGTGCGAACGACCCGCAGAAGCTGGACCCGAAGGCGAGCCGCGAGACGCTCGACCACTCGATCATGTACATCTTTGCCGTAGCCCTGCAGGACGGACGCTGGCACCACGTCGAGAGCTATGCGCCGGTGCGGGCGGCGCGGCCCGACACCGTGGCACTCTGGCACAGGATCGAAACCCGCGAGGATGCCGAGTGGACGCGGCGCTATCACAGCACCGATCCCGCCGAGCTGGCGTTCGGGGCGCGCGTCGAGGTCACCCTGCGCGACGGCAGCCGGATCGAGGACGAGATCGCGGTCGCCAACGCGCATCCGCTCGGCGCCCGACCGTTCGGGCGCGACGACTACATTGCCAAGTTCCGCACGCTGACCGAGGGCATTGTCTCCGCGCGCGAGGCGGAGCGGTTTCTCGATGCGGCGCAATCGCTGTCGCGTCTGCCGGCCGGCGAACTCGGCCGGTTGAATGTGGCAGTGCCGGCGGCAGCACTCGCAGAAGGACGTGGCGGACTCTTCTGAGGCGCGGCACTGCGCCATGATGCCGCCGCAATGCGACGCGTTGGGCGGCGTTGTGACGTGCTCTGCGCATGAAACACGCGCACGACCGTTGCTTTTTGTTGACATGCGTGAAGCGGAAGCGGAATAGCGAGATTGGCACGCACGCGCCCGATTCGCGCATGTCGCACGAATGAACACCGCGCTGCCGTGCAAGAGGGTAAGAACGATCGATGGAGCGCGGGCTCCGAGAGCCAACTCCTCCGAGTGCGCTGGGGCCAGCGTCGCTCATGCCGACTTGGAGTTCCGCCTCCGGTACGCAGGCCCGTTCCGCTCGTGCGGTGCGCGCGCGCATCTCGCACGACGGATCGCCGCGGAACGGATCGCTTCCGGGATCGTTCCCTCGCAACGCCACAGAGGGAGTCAGCAAACGATGAATAACGAGGAAACCAGCCCACGGCCGCGCGCGGAGGCACTCGCCATGCGCGCCGGCGGCCGTCGCGCCGCCGGAACGCGAACATCAAAAGGTGCCGCGACACGCAAGACCCGCACCGCGAAGACCGGTGCGAAGACGGGTGCCAAGCGCGCGACGGCGGGGCGCAAGGCGGCGGCGAAGACGGCGACGCGAAAGGTCGCGACCCGCAAGACCGGAACCCGCAAGGCGGCCACGGCGAAATCGGCGGCGCGCAAGACGGGCAGCCGAAAGACCGGCACGCGCAAGACGGGCGTGCGCAGGGGCACGACGCGCAAGACGGCCGCGGCGAAGACGGGCGCGCGGAAGGTCGCCGGCCGCAAGGCCGCGGGCACCGCCACCACGCGCAAGACCGCAGGCCGCAAGGCGATGGCGAAGACCGGCGCGCGCAACACGACGGGCCGCAAGCCCGGTCGTCCACCGGGTTCGGGGCGCAAGGCCGTCTCGACCGCGACCGGCAATGGGCGGCGCAAGGGCGCGAAGGCGGCGACCGGGCGCAGCACGCGCGCCGCTGCCGCGACCGCGACCCGCAAGAAGGCGCCGACCAACGGGCGCAAGTCGGCGGCACGCGCCATGCGCACCGCTGCCTCGCCTGCCACGCGGCGCGCCGCCGCGCGCACGCTCGCTAGCACCGCGCCCCGCAAGCGCCGTGCCCGCAAGAGCGCGGCCGAGGAGCCGATGATGCACGAGCACGACGAGAGCAGCAGCATGGAGATGCCGCACGAGGAGCACGAACACGACGGCTCCGACGACCTGACCTGAGGTCGAGCGACATCCAGCCGGCCCCGTCTCGGGCCGGCTGGATCGCTGCGTTCAGTTGGCTGCGGGCAGTGCGATGCGCTCAGTCCGGCGGCCGCAGTGCCGCGACCTGCGCGGGCGTGAGGAGCCGCGGTGCCATGCCGCGCAGCAGAAGAAACAGACGCGCTGCCTCTTCCAGCTCCTCCGCGGCATAAACCGCATCGGTGAGCGTGGCCCCGCTGACGACCGGGCCGTGATTGGCGAGCAGCACCGCGCGCGCGCCGATCGCCGCGTCGTGGATTGCAGGCTCCATCGCCGGATCGCCGGGCCGCCAATAGGGCAGCAGCGGCAGCCTGCCCCCGATTCGCATGACGAAATAGGGCGTGAGCGGGGGGATCGGGTTCGCCGCGTCGGCATCCGGCAGGCAGGCGACCGCGGTCGCCATCGTGGAGTGCAGATGCACCACCGCCCCGGCGCCGGGCCGCGCGCGGTAGAAGGCACGGTGCATGAACACCTCCTTCGACGGTGCGGCCCCGGCGATCGGACGGAAATCGGCATCGAGGCGTGAGAGCGCGTCGGGATCGAGCCGGCCGAGGCAGGAGTTGGTGGGTGTCATCAGATACCCGTCCGCCAGCCGGACGCTGATGTTGCCGGCGCTGCCGACCGAGAAGCCGCGATCGAACAGGCTGGCCGCGAGTGCCACGAGCAGGCGGCGCGTGGCGGCCTCGTCCACCGCGCCGGCGCTCAGATGCGCTGGTGGCGAGCGCGGGTGCCGCGCTCTATCGCCGCGGCGACCAGCGGATCGAGATGCAGCTCGTTCATCACCAGCTCCAGCATCTGCAGGATCGGCTGCTGCCGCAGGTCGCCGGCGGCGACGACTTCGCAGGCGAGCGCATAGGCGGTCTCGCGCAGCCGCGGCTCCAGCGCATCGCGGATCAGGCGGCCGGCATGGGCGAGCCCGTCCTCTTCGCGGAGCAGGCCGACAGTGACGTCGGCGGCCTCCTGCAACTGCTCGGAAGAGAAATGCAGGAACACCGGCAGCGTCTGTACCAGGCCGGACATGACGCCGATCTCGCGGTCGGTGATGCCGCTGTCGGCGGCGGCCACCAGCACCATCGTGCAGACCAGCGCTTCCTGCGCGTCGAGGCCGCGTCGGGCGAGCATGGGGTTCTCCGTTCGTGTCGGACGACCCTGCTTCAGCCTGCGGCCGCGATCAAGCCGGGCGCGCCGACTGCCGGCGCGTCCCACGCAGGCTTGACACCCCGGCTTGACACACCGCGCGCGCGCCTGTTCTTAGCGCGCTTTGCGGCGGGCTCTCGCGCGGCGCCGGGAGTACTTATATCCGGTCCGGCGGCGGGGCCGAGCGGCGGTCGAGGGGCGTAGCTCAATTGGCTAGAGCGCCGGTCTCCAAAACCGGAGGCTGGGGGTTCGAGACCCTCCGCCCCTGCCATCGGCGCTCGACGTGAAGCGGGTGCTCGACGCGACGCTGACAAAGGGACCAGACGGTGACGTTCGATCCGTTGAAATTCGTGCGTGAGGTGCGGGCGGAGGTGGCGAGAGTCACCTGGCCGAGCCGCCGCGAGACGCTGGTGACGACCGGGATGGTGTTCGCGATGACCGCCGCCGGGGCGCTGTTCTTCCTGGCGATCGACCAGGCGATCGGGATGGCCGTGCGGGCGCTGTTCGGCGGCGCCACATGAGTGCGGCCGGGATGGCATCGGCGCGCGGGGTTGGATCGGAGCGGGTGATGGCAAAGCGTTGGTATGTGGTCCACGTCTATTCGGGCTCCGAGAAGAAGATCGCCGAGGCAATCAAGCAGCAGGCGAGCGAGAAGGGCCTCGCCGACCAGATCGAGGAGGTGATGGTGCCGGCCGAGGAGGTGGTGGAGAGCCGCCGCGGCCAGAAGGTCAACACCGAGCGCAAGTTCTTCCCCGGCTACGTGCTGGTGAAGATGGACCTCACCGACGATGCCTGGCACCTGGTCAAGAACACGCCCAAGGTCACCAACTTCCTCGGCAACCGCAACCGCCCGAGCCCGATCAGCGAGGCCGAGGCGGAGCGCATCCTCAAGCAGACCCGCGAGGGCGTCGAGCATCCGCGCCCGTCGGTGCTGTTCGAGGTGGGTGAGCAGGTGCGCGTCGCCGACGGGCCGTTCACCAGCTTCAACGGCACCGTCGAGGATGTCGACGAGGAGAAGGGGCGGGTGAAGGTCAGTGTCTCGATCTTCGGCCGCTCGACGCCGGTCGAGCTGGAATACGGGCAGGTGGAGAAGCTCTGAGGATACCTATACGTCCACGCGCCGCTCGCCCCGCCGCCCGCGGCGGCGCTGTCGCTCGCGCTCCCGTGCGGCCAGCGCTTCCTCCGCCTCGCGCTCCAGCCGCGCCTCGTTGCGCTTGAGGAAGATCGCGGTCAGCACCAGCACCACGATGGCGACCGCCACGATCACCATCTCCGCCGGGCCTGCCACCCGCTTGACCGCGCGCCCGAGGCGATAGCCGCCATAGCCGTAGAGGCTCGCCCAGAGGATGCCGCTGGTGACGTTGGCCAGCATGAAGCTGCGCCAGTTCATCCGCACCGAGCCCGCGAGCAGGGCTGCGAAGGTGCGCAGCAGGGCGATGAAGCGGCCGACAAAAACCACCGTGCCGCCGTGTCTGTCGAACAGGTAGTGCCCGATCCGCACCCGCTTCTCGGTCAGCCCGACATAGCGCCCATAGCGCGGCAGCAGCCAGACCCCGACCTCGCGCCCGATAAGATAGCCGCCGATATTGCCCAGGATCGCGCCCATTGCGGCCCACAGCACCACGAGATTGATATCGAGCTTGTGGGTCGCCGCGGCATACAGCGAGGCTGCGATCAGCACCCCTTCGCCCGGCAGCGGCAGGCCCATCGTCTCGAGCGCGATCAGCACGCCGAGGAAGCCATAGCCGTAGGCGTGCAGCAGGTGCAGAAGTTGAGCGTGCGTGGCGATCAGCGCTAAAATCCTCGGTGTGCGGCGGCCGTCGCGGACGCCTGGCGTGTGTTGGAGCGTATCCCCCGGGCGCTTCCCTAGCACCGGGAGCCGCAGCCGGGAAATCGGTCAGGCGACCATCGTCAGATCGCGACGCGCACGCCCAGCTCGACCACCCGGTCGCTCGGAATGCGGAAGAACTCGGTGGCGGAGACGGCGTTGCGGGCCATGACCAGGAACAGCCACAATCGCCACCACGGCATCTTCGGCACCATCGCCGGCACGATCATCTCGCGGCCGAGGAAGTAGCTCACCTGCATCGGGTCGAACGGCAGGCCGCGCGCGCGCAGGGCCTCGAGCGAGCGCGGGATGTTCGGGCTGTCCATGAAACCGTAGCGCAGCAGCACGCGGAAGACGCCGGGCGAGAGCTCGGTGAACTCGGCGTGGCGGTCGGGCCGTGCCTCCGGCTCGTCGATCGGTGTCACGGTGAGGAACAGCACGCGCTCGTGCAGCACCTTGTTGTGCTTGAGATTGTGCAGCAGGGCGGCCGGCACGTAATCGGGGTTGCTGGTCAGGAACACGGCGATGCCGGGGACGCGGATGGTGCGCGATTGCGGCAGTCGGGCGAGGAAGGAGGCGAGCGGCAGGCTGTCCTGCCGCCAGCGCGCCAGCATCAGGTCGCGCCCGCGTTTCCAGGACGTCATCAGGCCGATCAGTGCGAGCCCGAGGGCCAGCGGCACCCAGCCACCCTCCGGCACCTTCAGCATGTTTGCGGCAAAGAAGACAAAATCAATCGCGAAGAAGCCGCCGAACACGATCGCTGCCGTCGCCCGCGACCAGCCGAACTGGCGCCGGAATACGACCATCGCGAGGATGGCGGTGCAGAGGAATGTACCGGTCACCGCGATGCCGTAGGCGGCGGCGAGATTGTCGGAGGTCTTGAACGCCAGCACCAGCAGCAGCACGCCCACCGCAAGCGCGGCATTGACCTGCGGCACGTAGATCTGTCCCTCCTCGGTCTGGCTGGTGTGGCGCACCGTCATCCGCGGCAGGAAGCCGAGCAGCATGCACTGCCGCGCCAGCGAATAGGCGCCGGTTATCACCGCCTGGCTCGCGATCACCGTGGCACAGGTCGCGAGCACGACCATCGGCAGCCGCAGGATGTGCGGCACCATCAGGAAGAACGGGTTCTCCACCGCGCTGGGATGCGCGATCACCAGCGCACCCTGGCCGAAATAGTTGAGCGTCAGGCAGGGCAGCACGAACACCAGCCAGGTGAGGCGGATCGGCCGCGCGCCGAAATGCCCCATATCGGCATAGAGCGCCTCCGCCCCGGTGACCGCCAGCACCACGGCGCCGAGGGCCAGGAAGGCGATCAGGCCGTGATTGTAGCAGAACATCGCCGCGTAATAGGGCGCCAGCGCCACCAGCACGCCGGGATGCTGCACGATCTGGATCGCGCCGAGCGCGCCGATCACCGCGAACCAGAGCGCCATCACCGGCCCGAACACCCGCCCCACGCGCCCGGTTCCATGCCACTGCACGGCGAACAGCGCGATGATGACGATGGCCGAGACCGGCAGCACGAATTCCTTGAACTGCGGCAGCGTGACCTCGACGCCCTCGATCGCCGAGAGGACGGAGATCGCCGGCGTGATGATGCCGTCGCCGAAGAACAGGCAGGTGCCGGTGATGCCGACCAGCGCCAGGATGTTGCGGGTGCCGGTTCCCCGTGAGACGCGCTGCGCCAGCGCCATCAGCGCCAGGATGCCGCCCTCGCCGCGGTTGTCCGCGCGCATCACCAGCAGCACGTATTTGACCGTCACGATCAGCACCAGCGCCCAGAAGATCAGCGACAGGATGCCGAGGATCTCCCACACCGCGAGGCTGCGGTCGCCGAGGATGGCGAGGCTCGAATGCAGCGCATAGAGCGGGCTGGTGCCGATATCGCCATAAACGACGCCGAGCACGGCGAGCAGCATGCTGAACCGGAGGCCGGTCCGGCGCGCCGGCGGCGCCTCGGTGATTGGTGGCATCGTCGCGGTAGTCTGGCCGTCGTTCAAAGCCGGCAAGTGCGGTCCATGGTCTTCCCTCGTGGCCGGTTGCCGCCGGGGCGGGAGCACTACGCTTCCTGCCGGCCCCGGTGCAAGCGCGCCTGGACAGGTGCTGCCGTCGCTCGCCAGAGTGGGCGGAGGGCGAGTGGTCTCGGATCGGGCGAAGGGAAGCGGCGATGGCGGTCTATGATTTGGGCGAGATGCCGACCTCGATCTCGGCCGAGGTGATCGCGCTGCTGGAGCAGGCCGAGACGGCGACGATCGGCCACTGGCGCCATTGGGGGTTCTGCAACCGCGCGATCCGCCCGCTGCTGCCGCGCAGGCGCGTCGCCGGCACCGCGGTCACGCTCGCGATTCCCGGGCCGGACTGCACGCTGCTGCACCATGCGCTCGGCCTGCTGCGGCCGGGCGACATCCTGGTGGTGGACCGGCTGGGCGACGACCGGCACGCCTGCTGGGGCGGCGGCGTCACCGTGGCGGCCAAGGCGGCGGGCGCCCGGGCCGGCGTGGTCGACGGCCCCTGCACCGACTTCGAGGAGATCGAGGCCTCGCAATTCCCGATGTGGTCGCGCGGCCTCGCGCCGATCACGACGCGGCTCTACGACCTCGGCGGCCGGCTGAACCGCCCGGTCTCGATCGGGGGTGCGGTGGTGATGCCGGGCGATGCCGTGCTGTGCGACGAGAGCGGCGTGCTGGTGCTGCCGCCGGCCGAGGCCGAGGCGGAGGCGCGGCGGGCGATCGAGACGCAGGAGCGCGGGCTCGCGTCCCAGGCGCGGGTGGCAGCCGGCGAGAAGCTCGGTGCGCTGAGCGGGGCCACGGCGCAGGTGGCGGCCGCGCGCGGCTGAAGCGGCACCCGCGCGGGCCGACTGGCCGCCCCCGGCTGAGCGGTCTATCATCGCGGCGGTTGCAGGGAGGGAGACAAGCGATGAAGAATGCCGAGCGGGTGTGGGACCTGGTGGAAGCCAAGCGGCCGGAGTTCGAGGCGCTGAGCGACCGGGTCTGGGGGATGCCCGAACTTTGCTACACTGAGCACCGCTCGGCCGCCGAGCACCGCGCGATGCTGGAGGCGCAGGGCTTCCGCGTGACCGAGAACGTCGCCGGCATCCCGACCGCCCTGATGGGCGAGGCCGGCGAGGGCGGCCCCGTCATCGCGATCCTCGGCGAATACGACGCGCTGCCCGGCCTCAGCCAGGAGGCCGGCGTCGCCGAGCCGCGCCCGGTCGAGCCCGGTGGGCACGGCCACGGCTGCGGGCACAACCTGCTCGGCTCGGCCTCGCTGCTGGCCGCGACCGCGGTGAAGGACTGGCTTGCCGAGACCGGCACGAAAGCCCGCGTGCGCTATTACGGCTGCCCGGCCGAGGAGGGCGGGGCGGCGAAGGGCTTCATGGTCCGCGCCGGCGCCTTCGATGACGTCGACATCGCGATCTCCTGGCATCCGGCCGCACTCTCCGGCGTCAACGAGCCGGTCTCGCTCGCCAACACGCGCATCGATTTTTCGTTCTTCGGCCGCGCCTCCCACGCCGCCGCCGCGCCGCATCTCGGGCGCAGCGCGCTCGATGCCGTCGAACTGATGAATGTCGGCGTCAACTACATGCGCGAGCACATGCCGCAGGATGCGCGCATCCACTACGCGCTGCTCGATGCCGGCGGGATCGCGCCAAACGTGGTACAGGCCACCGCCAAGGTCCGCTACCTGATCCGCGGGCGCAATCTGCCGGAGTTGCAGAAGCTGATCGCGCGGGTTCGGAAGATCGCCGACGGGGCGGCGCTGATGACGGAAACGCGGGTCGAGAGCCGGGTGATCTCGGGCGTGTCCAACCTGCTCGGCAACACGGCGCTGGAGCGGGCGATGCACGACAATTTCGAACGTCTCGGGCCGCCGCAATTCGACGAGAAGGATCGCGAATTCGCACGCCAGATCCAGGCGACGCTCTCGGCCGAGGACATCGAGGCGTCATTCCGTCGCGCCGGACTGCCGCCACGCAGTGACGCGCCGCTCTGCGACACCGTCATTCCGCTGGAGGCGCGCGGCGAGAAGATGATCGGCTCGACCGACGTGGGCGACGTGAGCTGGGCGGTCCCGACTGTGCAGGCGCGCGGTGCGACCTACGCGATCGGCACGCCCGGCCATTCCTGGCAGCTCACCGCGCAGGGCAAGACCGACGCTGCGCACAAGGGCATGGCGCACGTCGCCAAGATCATGGCGGGCACGGCGCTCGATGCGATTCGCGACGAGACGCTGCTGGCGCGGGCGAAGGCCGAGCACCGGGCGAAGCTGGAAAAGACGCCTTATGTCTCCCCGCTGCCGCCTGACGCGAAGCCGGCGCTCGACATGTCGCGGCAGGTGGCCTGATCTCGTCGCCAGCTTGATGTGAAAAAGCCCTCTCCCCTCGCGGGAGAGGGACTATTCCGCAACCGAGTCGAGGGCGGCAAGAGCGGCGTCGCCGAAATCACGGTCCCGAACGTCTATCGGTCGAACGGCATCATCCAGGTCGTCAACTCGGTGCTGCTGTCGAATTGAGCCCT
Organism: Acetobacteraceae bacterium; assembly: GCA_036272815.1. Lineage (GTDB taxonomy): Bacteria > Pseudomonadota > Alphaproteobacteria > Acetobacterales > Acetobacteraceae > DATAYA01. Next base: position 6,819 of record DATAYA010000253.1, on the reverse strand, counting down.
GCCTCCTATGCAGTGATCCTTCCCGTCATGGCCGGCGAAGGCCGGCCATCCACGGCTTCCTTTACGCCGCACCGAAGCCAGGCGTGGATCCTCGGCCTTCGCCGAGGATGACGGGCAAGAGGCCGAGGATGACGGGCAAGAGGCCGAGGATGACGGGCAAGAGTCAGGCGCTGCGATGGCCGGTATCACTCCTCCATCTGCCAGATCAGCCCGAGCACTTGCTCGCGCGCGGCGACGAAATCCGCCCGCGCCTTCACTGCGCGGATTTCCCCCGCCCGCGTGTCCCGCGCGAACGGGAAAGCGAGCCGCTCGACGATCCGCCCCGGCCGTGGCGACATCACCACGACCTGCGTGCCGAGATAGACCGCCTCCTCGACGCTGTGGGTGATGAACACGATCGTCATCCCGGTGCGCCGCCAGACCGCGTGCAACTGCTCCTGCATCCGCTCGCGCGTGAGTGCATCCAGCGCGCCGAACGGCTCGTCCATCAGCAGCACCTTCGGCTCGTTGACCAGCGCGCGCGCGATCGCGAGCCGCTGCTGCATCCCCCCCGAAAGCTCGTACGGATAGCGGTCACGGAAATCCCAGAGCCCGACGGTGCGCAGCCATTGCTCGACCTTCGCCCCGCGCGCGCCGCGACCCTCGCCGCGCACCATCGGGCCGAAGCCGGCATTGCCCCCGACCGTCATCCACGGGAACAGCGAGGGTTGCTGGAACACCACGCCGCGGTCGGCACCAGGCCCGCTGATGGGTGCGCCGTCGAGACTGACGACGCCCTCGCTCGGCGGCAGGAAGCCGGCGAGCGTCTGCATCAGCGTCGTCTTGCCGCAGCCGGACGGCCCCACGATGCAGACGAAATCGCCCCGTGCGAAGGCGAGGTCGGCGCGATCGACCGCCCGCACCGCGCCCGCACCGCTGCCATAGACGACGGAGACGCCCGCGAAGCGGACGAACTCCGCCGTCACCTGCGATCCGTCCAACCGCTCAGGCCACCGCCTTTGCCAGGTAGGACGTGTCGGTCCCGCGCACGAAGGTGGCGAGCAAAGGCGCGCGGCGGATGCTCTTCTGCGTCACCAGGAAGTCGGCGGTGCCCTTGAGGGTGTGGCAGAAAGCGCCACCCTTTCCGGGCGGACCCAGCCAGCGTGCGGTGAGCTGCGTCTTCTGCGGCACGAAGTCGTAGAGGCTCATATCGGCGGTCGCGACCGCCGGCGTCACGCCCGCCTGCTTGGCGACGATGTCGGCGGCCTGCTGCGGCATCTTCTGCCACATCGAAAGCGCGCGGCCGTAGGCCTTCAGGAAGCCCACCACCGCGTTGGGGTATTCCTGCGCGAAGCCGTTGCGCACCACGATGAGGTCGGCGATCACGTAGCCGGCGGCGTCGAGCTTCTTGTAGGTGACGTATTTCACCCCGCCGGCTGCCAGCAGCTTCGATTTCGCCGGCGCCCAGACATAGGCCGCGTCGATGTCGCCGCGCGTCCAGGCGGCGACGATCGCATCGGGCCGCATGTCGAGCACGGTGACTTCGGATTGGGTGAGGTTGTTGGTCTTGAGGAAGCCGAGCAGGCGGAAATGCGAGGTCGAGCCGAACGGGGTCGCGACCTTCTTCCCCTTGAAGTCGGCGGGCTTGGTGATGTTCGCAGTTTTGCGCACCGTCATCTCCTCGGCCGGACCGATATTGTCGACCATGCCGATCAGCTTCAGCGGCAGCCCCTGCGCGATGCCGGCGGCGGTGGCGACCGAGCCGGTTGCCAGCCCGAAGTCGGCTCCGCCCGCAACCATCGCGGCGTTGATCTCGACGCCGCTGCCGTATTCGGTCCAGGAGATTTTGGTCCCCACGCCCTGGTCGAACCAGCCGAGGCCCTTGGCGATCATCGTCGGCTTGGTCTCGGTGAAGAACCCGACCTTGCACGCACCCGGCGCCGCCGCGCGGGCGAGCGATCCGGAGAGTGCAAGCCCGGGCGCGGCAAGTCCGGCGGCGAGCACGGTGCGACGGGACAGAGCCATGACGTATCTCCTCTCCTGGAAGCGATATCAGCGTCCGGCCCAGTGGACCAAGCGGCGTTCGACCAGCACCAGCGTGCCGTCGAGGGCGAGACCCATCAGGCCGATCAGGATGATGCCGACGAAGACGTAGTCCGAGCGCAGGAAGCGGCCGGCATCGAGGATCATCCAGCCAAGCCCGTTGGAGCCGGCGATGATCTCGGCCGCGATCAGCGTCGCATAGACGATCCCGATCGCGAGCCGCGCGCCGGTGATGATCTCGGGCGCCGCCGAGGGCAGCACGACGAAGGCGAACACCTGCAACCGCGACGCGCCGAGCGAGCGTGCCGCGTGGACGCGCTCGACCGAGACGCTGCGCACCCCGTCGCGCGCGGCGACCGCCGAGACCGGCAGGGCCGCGAGGAACAGCATCACGATCTTCGGCATCTCGCCGATGCCGAGCCAGAGGATCAGCAGCACCAGATAGGCCGGCTGCGGCAGCGGGCGGAGGAACTCGACGAAGGGGGCGGCGAGTGCGTCGATGCGCGGCGCCATCCCCATCGCGAGCCCAAGCAGCGTGCCGGCGGCCGCACCGGTGCCGAAGCCCGCCAGCACCCGCATCAGGCTGAAGCCCACATGGGCCGGCAGCGATGCACTCTTGTAGCCGTTCTGCCAGAGATCGACCGCGGCCGACCAAAGGTCTGCGGGCGTCGGCAGGAAGAGGTCGTTCACCAGGCCGCCATCCGTCGCGCCGACCCAGGCTGCCGCCACGAACGCGACCGCGAGCGCCGTGATCGCCCAGGCGGAGATGGATCGGCCCCGCATCAGTCCCGCCCGCGCCAATGCACGACGCGCCGGTCGACGGCGCGGAGGGCGGCGGCCAGCGCCACGCCGATCAGCCCAAGAATGAGAATTGCCAGGATGACGATGTCGGTGCGCAGGAACCGGCTCGCCGCGATCACCATCCAGCCGAGCCCATCGGTGGACGCGATCAGCTCGGCCGAGACGACGGTGGAGAAGGCGGCGGCGAGCGCGATCGAGAGCCCGGTGAAGATCATCGGCGCCGCCGAGGGCAGCACGACGAAGCGCAGCACCTGCGCGTCCGTCGCACCGAGCGCCTGCGCCGCCTGCATCCGGCTGGTCTTGACCTGCCGCACGCCCGCCATCGCCGCACTGGCGATGATCGGGAAGGCGGTGAGGAACAGCAGTGCGGCCTTGCTCGCATTGCCGGTGCCGAGCCAGAGGATCAGCAGGATCATGTAGGAGAGCGGCGGCAGCGGCCGCATGAACTGCACGACCCAGTTGGCGGCCGCCCGCGGCGCCTGGCGCAGCCCCATCCACAGCCCGAGCGGCACCCCGAGCACGACCGCGAGCCCGAACCCCGCCATGCAGCGCGCGAGCGTCGCCGCGATGTTCTCGCCGAGCGAGGTGCCGCGATAGCCGTGGCGGACGATGTCGAGAAAGGCCGCCAGCACCGCGCCGGGGCCTGGCAGCAGGTCGGCCGGGATGCGCCCGCTCGCGGTCACAGCCCACCAGGCGCCGAACATGGCTGCCACCGCCAGGCCACCCAGTGCGACCGGCGGCAACTTGCGGCCCGGCGGGGCGGCGATGGGCGGCGTCCGGGGAAGCGGGATGGAGACGCTCATGGGCACGGAAGCGTAGCAAACTTGATGCCAGGTGTGTGAAGCGTTCCGTTGTTCTGGCGCGGACTGTCCGAAAGGCCCTCTCCCGCAAGTGGAGAGGGAGCAAGGGACCGCATCGCGGGCAGAAGCCTGCCAGCTTCGCGTGCATCGGCATTCGACGCGGCAATCGCGCTGCGGCATCCTGACAACATTCCGCGACGGCGAGCACGGGAGCCGAGCCCACCAGATGAGCACCGATCCAGTCGAAGCCGCGCCCGCGACCCCCGCGCCGGCACCCAAGCCGCCGGCACCCCCGCCCGAGCCGCCGAAAGACCCGCACCTCGAAGCCCTCGGCCGTGCCGAGACCGCCGCCCGCGCCAAGCGCTATCGCGAGGCCATCGGCATCTGCGAGGACGTGCTGGAGGCCGCCCCCGACCACCCGCCCGCGCTGGCCCTGCTGGGCGCCGTCCACGGCCAGCGCGGCGCGATCGAGACCGGCATCCCGCTGCTGGAGCGCGCATGCGGGCGCAACGGCAGCGTCGCGAACTGGTGGCTCAATCTCTCCGGCCTCTACCGGATGCAGTGCCGGATGGAGGAGGCGCTCACCACGGCGCGCCGCGCCGCGCAGATCGGGGCGAGTGCGGCGGCACTGTTCAATCTCGGCAAGGTCCACATGGACCGCGGCGAGCACGACCAGGCGACGACCTTCTTCCTCGCCGCCCTCGCGCGCGACCCCGACCACGCGGAGGCGCATCTCGGCCTCGGTCAGGTTCTGCTGATGGGCGGCCAGATGAAGCCCGGCTGGATCGAATACGAGTGGCGCAACAAGACCGAGCAGGCGCGCGGGATGCTGCCCCGGATGGGCACGCCGATGTGGAACGGCATGGCGCTGCCGAAGGCCCGCATCCTGCTGGTGGGCGACCAGGGCTATGGCGACACCCTGCAATTCGCCCGCTACATCCCCGCCGTCGCGGCGCGCTGCCGCGAAGTGCTGCTCGCTTGCAGCAAGGATCTGGCGCCCCTGCTCGGCCGCATTCCCGGCGTCCACGCCTGCTACACCGCCTGGACCGGCATCCCCGGCCACGCCGCCTATTGCCGCCTCTCCAGCCTGCCGGGCGTGCTCGGCACCGAACTCGACAGCATTCCCGGCCCGCACCCCTATCTGCACGCCGATCCAGAGCGCGTCGCCGACTGGCGCGGCCGGCTCGATGCGCGGATCGAGCGCGGGCGGTTCCGCGTCGGCCTCTTCTGGGCGGGGCGGACGACGCATCCGAACGACTATCGCCGCTCGATCGGCCTGTCGCGTCTGGCACCGCTCGCCGCAATCCCGGGCGTGGCGCTGGTCAGCGTCGCCAAGGCGCCGCCTTCCGGCGATGCCGAGGCGATGGCGCGCATGAACGTGCTCGACCTCTCGGCCGAACTCGGCGATTTCGGCGAGACCGCGGCATTGCTGGCCAATCTCGATCTCGTGGTGACGGTCGACAGCGCGGTCGGCCACCTCGCGGGCGCGCTCGGCGTGCCGGTGTGGACGCTGCTGGCCCGCCCATCAGACTGGCGCTGGATGCTGGAGCGGACCGACAGCCCCTGGTATCCGGCGGTCCGCTTCTTCCGCCAGCCGGTGCCGGGCGACTGGGACGCGGTCATCGCCGCGGTCGCGGAGGCGCTGGTGCCGCTGGCGGCGCGGCGGGAGTCGGTGCTGGCCTGACGGCTCAGTGCTTCTCCATCGCCTTTGCCAGCACCAGCGCCTGCGCGAGCTGGAAGTCGGTCGCGGGCTTGTTCGGGTCAAAGGCCGGCCACGACGCGGGCGGCAGGCGGGGGATTTCCTTCGCGATCGCCGGCAGGTCGGGGCGCGGCGGCGCCTTCAGGCTGGAGGCGATGCTGCCCGGGTTCTTGAGCGCACCAGCGAGGTCGGCCTCGTGCGCTGCGTCCTTGCTCGCCACGGGCGTGCGGCTCTCCTCCACCTCGACGTCGGGCACGATGCCCAGGCCCTGGATCGACCGGCCCGAGGGTGTGTAGTAGCGCGCCGTGGTCATCCGGATTGCCCCGCCGTTGTCGAGCGGGAACAGCAGTTGTACCGAGCCCTTGCCAAAGCTACGCTGTCCGAGCAGCACCGCCCGCTGGTGGTCCTGCAAGGCCCCGGCGACGATCTCGGCGGCCGAGGCGGTGCCGTTGTTGATCATCACCACCAGCGGGACCGCGGGCGCGACCACGCCCTGCGGGGTTGCCGACCAGACGCGGTTGTCCCGCGGCTGGCGACCGCGCAGGGCTACGATCTCGCCCTGGCCGAAGAAACTGTTGGCGACCGCCGTCGCGCCGCCGAACAATCCGCCAGGGTTGTTGCGCATGTCGAGGATGATGGCGGGGGGCTCGTGTCCGAGCTTGCTCTGGAAGCCGGCCAGCGCCGTGCGCAGGTTCGGCTCGCTCTGTGCGCTGAAGCTGCTCAGGCGGATGTAGCCGATCTCGCCGATCAGCCGGCTCTTGACCACCTGCACATGGATGATCTCGCGCGTGAGCGAGACGTCCAGCGGCTTGGCCTCGCCCGGCCGCGCGATCGTCAGGCGGATCGAGCTGCCCGGCGGCCCCCGCAGCCGGTTGAGCACCTGCTGGAGGCTGTCACCCTTGAAGCTGCTTCCATCCGCCGTGGTCAGCACGTCGCCGGGCTTGAGTCCGGCCCGCGCGGCCGGGGTGCCGTCGATCGGGCTTACGACGGAGACCACGTTGTTCTGCAACGTGATCTGCAGCCCGACGCCGCCGAACACGCCCGTGTTCTCGATCTGCTGGTCTTTCCATTGGGCGGGCGTGAGGTAATAGCTGTGCGGGTCGAGCTTGGTCAGCATCCCGTCCAGCGCATTCCCGAGAACCACATTCGGGTCGGTCGGATTGACGTATTGCGTGTTGATCAGGGCGAACACGTTGTCGAAGACCTGGTTCACCTGGGCCAACGTCGGCCACGGTTGTTGCGGGGCCTTGGATTGGGGTTGGGCGGCGGCACCCGGCGGCGCGGGTGCGGCCTGGGTCTGGGTATTAGCCTGGGTATTAGCCTGGGTCTGGGCATGGGCCGCAGGGAGCAGTGCCACGGACAGAGCGCCCGTCAGGAGATGAAGGCGGCGGTGCATGGGGACGCCCTTCGTTCGTTCCATCGGCAGGCTGCGTGAAAGCGGGCACCGCTTCAAGACGCAACACATGAAAAAGGCCGGGCCGCCACGCTGGCGACCCG
>DATAYA010000252.1:0-21190 GCA_036272815.1 Acetobacteraceae bacterium | reverse complement strand
ACGATCCGCATCAACCGGCGATCCCGATTCCACGCAAGGTGGTCAAGGGCGGCTCCTTCCTCTGCGCGCCCAGCTATTGCCGGCGCTATCGCCCGGCTGCACGCCAGCCGCAGATGATCGACAGCGCGATGAGCCACATCGGCTTCCGTTGCATCATCCGAGGAGAATGATGGCGAGCCGAAAGCCCGACTGCCGCTTCCCCCGCATCGGCCGGTGGCCGACTGACGCAGCATCGGCATTCCCGCGTGAGATGCTGCGCCAGATGGACATGGTCATCGTCCGCTGATCGGAGCGCAGGAATTTTCGGCCGTCGCACACACCGGCCGTCGCACACACATGGCAGCGACCTCGGCAAGGCCGCCTATGCATTTTCGGCGAATTGTGAACTGTCGCTCCGCTTTGGCGCGCCGAGCCGCCTTTCTTGCGGACCCGGACCTTCGGTGGTGCGGGCGCCCGGCGCTCGTGGCCGTCCATGCCGGCGGCGCGTCCGGCGGCGACCTGTTTTCGCACCGCGCCCGTCATCATCGCGAACTGGCGTGCGGGCTGCCCAAGGTCCCGTCATCTTCTAACGATGCGGCTTGCGGGCAACGGCCGCCGGGTCGCCGAATTTGCATAGCGGGACGGTGTGCTCCTGCTAGCGTCTGCGCTCGAGCGCAATTGCAGGACGAGGACGATCGAGCGTCTTCCTGACCAAAGGCGCCCGAGCAACCCAAGGAGCCTGAAATGACAATCTCCCGTCTCGCCCTCCCGATCGCCGCGCTCGCCCTGCTGCCGATGCTGCCGCGCGCGGCGCTGGCGCAGACCAACCCGGCGCCGGCCCACCCGGTGCTTACCAACGTGGTGCCGCAATCCGAGCGCATGACGGTGCAGGCCAAGATCACCGCGATCGACCCCGCGACCCGCGCGGTCACGCTGCGGAGCCGATCGGGCAGCCCGGTGACCGTGATCGCCGGTCCCGCGGTCCGGCTGGAGCTGCTGAAGCGCGGACAGACGGTGAACGCGGATTACTACCGATCGGTCGGCTTCGTCGTGACGGCACCGCGCGGCGGGAACGGCACGCCGGTCTCGAACGATCAGGCGACCGGGATGATGGCGCAGAACCTGCATACGCCCGGCGGCGTCGCGATCGCGGTGACGCAGATCAGCGGCACCGTGGTCGGTGTCGACCTTGCGGCGCACCGGATCGACGTCGTCAATCCGTCCGGCGGCGGCGTGTACACGCTGGACGTGACCGACCCGGCGCGCATCGCCCAGCTGCCAATGCTGAAAATCGGCGACACCGTCACCGCCGTCGTCAGCGAGACCCTCGCGGTCTCGATCACGCCGGCGCCGAAGAGCTGGTTCTGACCCGTACGCACGCTTTGCCTGACCGTAGCCGCCGGATGCAGCCGCGTCCGGCGGTCGCCACGGGAGCACCGGAATGAACGAGATCGATCGTCCGAATACTGTTGCGGACGTGCGGCGACGGCGGCGCATTCCCGCCATCTGGATCATTCCGCTGCTGGCGATCGCCGTCGGCGCGTGGCTCGCCTGGGACACCTATTCGAAGAAGGGCCCGACCGTCACCATCTCGTTCGAGAGCGCGGAGGGGCTGGTCGCGGGACAATCGCAGCTCAAGTTCAAGGAGATGACGCTGGGCACAGTCACGAAGCTGACGCTCAGCCGCGACCACGCACGCGTGATCGCCACCGTGTCGACCACCAACGTTGCGGCGCCGCTGCTGACCGACCGAACCGTGTTCTGGGTGGTCAAGCCGCGGCTGTTCGCGGGCAACATCTCCGGGCTCGGCACGCTGCTCTCGGGCTCGTATATCGGCATGCTTCCGGGCGAAGACGGCGGCAAGCCGCAGCGCGACTACACCGGCCTCGAGGATCCGCCGGTGCTGCAGAGCGGCGCCAAGGGACGGACTTTCCTGGTCAAGGCGGACCGCCTCGGCTCGATGAATCTCGGCTCTCCGGTCATTTTCCGCGACATCACGGTGGGCCAGGTGCTGGGCTGGGATCTCGGCGACATGGCGGCGAACGCCACCATCCACGTCTTCGTCCGCGCGCCGTTCGACCAGTATGTGCATGACGACACTCGTTTCTGGGACGCCTCGGGCTTTTCCGTGAAGCTCGGGGGGGCGGGGGTGCAAGTACAGGTCCAATCGCTGCGCGCAATCCTGCTCGGCGGCATCGGCTTCGACAATCCGCGTGTCCCCAAGACCGGGCCGGCGACGCGGCCGAGTGCGTCCAACCACGTCTTTCCGCTGTTCCCCGACCAGGAGGAGGCCGACGCCTCCATCTATGGCCAGAAGCTGCACTTCGTCGCCTATTTCCCCGGCTCGGTCCGCGGCCTGGCACCGGGAGCCGACGTCACCTTCCATGGGCTGAAGATCGGCGAGGTGCGCAGCGTCGACCTGACCTATTCGCGGGCACAGGATGCGATCGTCGCACCGGTGCATTTCACGGTGGAGCCGGAGCGGTTCGCCGGCATCGGCAAACGCATTTACAGCAACCCGGCCGAAGGCGTGGACACGTTGGTGCGCCAGGGGCTGCGCGCCACCCTGCAGAGTGCCAGCCTGCTGACCGGTCAGCAATTGGTGGCCATGGAGATCGATCCCGATGCGCCACCGGCGAAGGTGACGATGGAGGGCGACACGTTCGTCATGCCCACCACGGACAACGGCGGCCTCCAGGGCCTGACGGCGTCCGCGACCGACCTGCTGAACAAGGTCAATACAATCCCGTTCGCCGCCATCGGCCGCAGCCTGGTGCATACGCTGCAGGGCGCCGACACCGTCGTGAACGGCCCACAGGTCAAGCAGGTGCTGACGGAGCTGGCCAGCAGCTTGGGCGCCGTGCAGAATACGCTGAAACAGGTGGACAGCGGATTGTCGCCGGGGCTGCGTCAGCTTCCGGCGATCGCCGCACGTCTGCAGCTGACGATGGCCAATGCCAACCGGCTGCTGCTGTCCATGGAGGCCGGATACGGCGACAACACCAAGCTGAACCGCGACCTCGACCGCATGCTGGTGCAGGCGCAGAGCGCGGTGGAGTCGATCCGGTCGCTCACTGACCTGCTGACGCGCCATCCGGAGGTGCTGATCCGCGGTCGTACCAACCAGGGAATCCAATGACCCGAGCCCCCGGATCCGGATCCGTCCTGCTCGGCGTGGCGCTGCTGTGCGCGGCCCTGCTTGCCGGCTGCACCTCGCCCAACCCAAACCTCTACACGATCGCGCCGGTGCCGGGTACGGTCGTCGCCAGCCGGCCGAAGGTCATCCTGCTGCGCGAGATCGGCCTTGCGCGCTACCTCGATCGCCCGGAAATCGTGCGCTCGTCGGAGAACTACCGGCTCGGCGTGATGGCCAACGATTTGTGGGGGGAGTCGCTGCGCGCGATGATCGGTCGGGTGCTGGTGGAGGAGCTGAGCCAGCGCTTGCCCGGCAGCACGATCTACAGCGAGACGGGGGCGGTCAGTACCCGCCCGGACAAGACGGTGGAGCTGAATATCGATCGCCTGGATGAGGACAGCACGGGTCACCTCGTGCTGCTCGCGCAAGCGGCTGTCGCTGTGACCGGGCGGCGCGGCACCATCCCGCGCAGCTTCCGCATCGTCGTGCCGACCACCGGCGCCGACACCGGGGCCGAGGTGGCGGCCATCAGCGGCGCGCTCGGCCAGCTTGCTGACCGGCTCGCCGTCATGGTGAGCCAACCGTGAGCCCGGCCCGATGATGCAGGGGCGCGCGGAGGAATTGGTGTTCACCGATCCGCCGCTCCGGGAATGCGAGGGGTGCGGCCTGTTTCAGACGGTGCCGGCGCTGGCGCCGGGCAGCAGCGCCACCTGCACCCGCTGTGGCACCACGCTGCGCCGCGCCCGCACCGATCCGCTCGGCCGCGCCCTGGCGCTGACGGTCGGTGCGCTGGTGCTGCTGTGTGTGATGGCCACGAGCACGCTGATGAGCGTCGCGACGGCGGGGATTGCGCACCAAGCCAACCTGTTCTCCGGCCCCGAGGAGCTATGGCGGCGGGGCATGGAGCCGCTCGCGCTCGTGGTGATCTTCACCACCCTGCTGGCACCGCTCGGAAAGCTGCTGGCGACGCTCTACGTGCTGCTGCGCCTGCGCGGCCGCCGGCCGCCGCACCACCTGCGCAGGATTTTCAGCTGGGTCGAACGGCTGCGGCCGTGGTCGATGATCGAGGTGTTCGTCTTCGGGGTTTTCGTGGCCTACGTGAAGCTCGGCGACCTGGTGACAATTCATCTGGAGATCGGCGTCTACGCGCTGCTCGTGCTGACCTTCGTCATCATCTGGGCCGATGCTGCGCTCGACCACGAGGCGGTGTGGGAGGCGATCGACCGCCGAAGCACCCCGGCAGCGGCACCAGCGGCGGCGACACCGGCGGCGGCGACACCGGCGCTCCCGCCGTCCCGCTTCGCCGCGATCGCCTGCGGGGTGTGCGGCATGATCAACGAGACGGCCTCCGGGCATCGGCATTGCCGACGCTGTGCGCAGGTGTTGCACCACCGCAAGCCGGACAGCATCGCGCGGACCTGGGCGCTGGTGATCGCGGCGGCGGTCCTCTACGTCCCGGCGAACGTCTATCCCGTGCTGACGGTGGTGCAGCTCGGCGCCGGCGCGCCGAGCACGATCCTGGGCGGGGTCGAGGAACTGCTCTCCTCGCGCATGTACCCGCTCGCGGCGCTGGTGTTCTTCGCCAGCATCGCGGTGCCGATGCTGAAGCTGATCGGCTTGACGGTGATGCTGATCGCAACCCAGACCGGGGGCGTTTTCTGGCTGCGCGACCGCACCTTGCTCTATCACTTCGTGCGCTGGATCGGCCGCTGGTCGATGATCGACATCTTCATGGAGGCACTGCTCGGCGCGCTGGTGCGCTTCGGCAGCGTCGTCACCATCGAGCCGGGTATCGGCGCCGTCGCGTTCTGCAGCGTGGTCATTCTGACCATGTTCGCGGCTGAGTGCTTTGATCCCAGGCTGATGTGGGACGTCGCCGAGCCGGGCCGATCTGGCACGCGGGATCGAGAATTCACCACCAGAGCGGCTTGATGAAGACGCTCCAGGCCGATCCGGAATTCTTACCGCAGGCGGTCACATAATAGACCTTCAGCATGCGCCGGCACGCGCGCGCCGCAGTGCCCCGGACGGAGATTCGCCATACAGCGCGCGATAAGCGACCGCGAAGCGCCCGAGCTCCCAGAACCCGTGTGCGGTGGCAATGTCCGTCACGGTTCCCGACGTCAGGCTGCCATCAGTCAGTGCCCGGCGCGCGAGCTGCATTCGCCGCAGCCAAAGATAGCGGATGGGACCCATTCCGAGGTGTTCCTGGCAGCAGACCCGCAGGGTGCGGTCCGAGACGTTGAGCGCCGCGCACAGCTCCGAGAGATAGATCGGCTCGTTCCCACGGGCCTCCACCACCGCGCGAAACCGTTTCATCACGACGGCATGGCGGCGCTTCGCGGCTCTATCCTCGGCGCTGTCCGCTTTGCGGAAACACGCCGTCAGTCCTCGCACGAGTTCTTCCTCCAGCCCCCGCGCCGCAGCGGGATTCGCGATAATCTCCGGAGCTTGCTGGGCAAGATGTCCGGCTGCGGCGTGCAGCTGTCGCAATCTCTCCATCCTGGGCGGGGCGGACGCCAGCATCACCACGTTCTGCGGTGGCGTGATATCGATCCCCGCCATGGCTGCGCTGGTCGCGGCCGTCGCGTCCAGCGGGAGCGACATCGCAGCCCACGATACCGGACCCGACGCACGCTGATAGGACATCTGGGCCTCGGCAAGCCGCGCAACAACGGTTGGCCGCATCTCCTCCCCTCCCCGCAGCAGTTCGGGGCCTGCCTGCGTGCGGAAGACGAAGACCGCGCGACCGCGCATGTTCTCCGCGTGCGATATCCACGGAAGATTGGTGGAAAACCTCTGCATCCACAGATCGTGCAGATCGATGCGGATCAGTTCAGCCGCGAACCGCCCCCGTCCCGTGACAGTCATCTCATACCGCGTCGCCCGTATGGACGACGCAAACTCGTCGGGGTCGGCGAAACTTCGAGCCAGGCTGGACGGCATGTCGCCCTCCCACCAAAATCTCTCTGGGAAGCCACAAACAACCCTGAACTCAGTTCCGCGCATTCGCGCAGTCCGGGCCGAAGCTCGCCGCATCGGCTGCCGGGCGGCAGCCAGATTTCGCGGCAGCAGGCTACGCCGCCTATTGGACATCAACAAGGACATTCGTTGCGGGCGCGACTGGCGCGGTCGGCAGAGCCGGTCGGTTCGGCGGTCGTTGGCACCTGCGGTCGCGGACCGAAAAGGCGCTGCAGGAGCCAGTGACGGGCGGTCGGGCTGCGGATCTGCACGAAGCGGTCGTCGAGCGCTCAGCCGAAGCGACGGCCAAGCGAACGCGCGTCAAGAACGTCGGAACCGTCGCCGGACAGCAACGGCCCTGCGGACCGAGGCGACCCGGACGCATTTGCCGGTCGTGGAAGCGACCCGTCGCCCTCGGCTCAGTCCGCAGCCCCGGCCGCTGCCGCAATCCGCGCCAGAGCCTCCTCCCGCCCGAGTGCCGCCAGCGTCGCGTCGATCCCCGGACTGGCCGCCCGCCCGGTCAGCGCCGCGCGCAGCGGCTGCGCCACCTGCCCGAGCTTGTGTCCGCCGGCGGCGGCAAACGCCCGCAGCGCCGCATCGAGCGCGGGCCGGCTGAAATCCGTCGCCCCGAGCGCAGCCCCGAGGGACGCCAGCATCGCCCGCGCCTCCGGCTTGAGCAGTTCAGCGGCCTTCGCATCCATCGCCGGCGGCGGCCCCGGCAGCAGGAAGGCCGCATTCTCCGCCAGCTCCACCAGCGTCCGCGCCCGCTCCTTCAGCCCCGGCATCAGCGCCCGGACCCGCGCCGCCGCAACCGCATGGCCGGCCGCCCCAAGCCGCGCCAGCACCTCGTCCACGAGCCGCGCATCATCCGCCGCCCGCAGCCACACCCCGTTCAGATGCGTCAGCTTGGCATAGTCCATCCGGCTTGCCGCCCGCCCGACGCCGTCCAGATCGAACAGCCGGATCGCCGTGTCGCGGGAAATCACCTCCTCGTCGCCATGCCCCCAGCCGAGCCGCAGCAGATAGTTGCACAGCGCCTCCGGCAAAAACCCCTGCTCGCGGAACTCCAGCAGGCTGACCGCGCCATGGCGCTTGGACAGCTTCGCCCCGTCGGCGCCGTGGATCAGCGGCACATGCGCGAACTCCGGCGGCTGCCAGTCGAGCGCCCGATACAGCGCCACCTGCCGGAACGTGTTGGTGAAATGGTCGTCGCCCCGGATCACGTGGCTGATCGCCATGTCGTGGTCGTCCACCACCACGGCGTGCTGATAGGTGGGCGTGCCGTCCGAGCGCAGGATAATCATGTCGTCGAGTTCGGCGTTGGCCACGCGCACCTCGCCCTGCACGCGGTCGTGCACGACGGTCTCGCCCTCCTGCGGCGCCCGCAGCCGGATCGCCGGTGCCACGCCGGCCGGCCCCTCGGCCGGATCGCGGTCGCGCCAGCGCCCGTCATAGCGCGGCGTCCGGCCCTCGGCCCGTGCCCGCTCGCGCATCGCCGCCAGTTCCTCCGGCGTGTCCCAGGCACGATAGGCGCGGCCGGAGGCGAGCAGCGACTCCGCCACCTCCCGATGCCGCGCCTCGCGGGTGGACTGGAACACCGGCGCCTCGTCGGGATCGAGGCCGAGCCAGGCCAGCCCCTCCAGGATCACCCGTGTCGCCGCCTCGGTGCTGCGGGCGCGGTCGGTGTCCTCGATCCGCAGCAGGAAGGCCCCGCCGTGGTGGCGCGCGAACAGGAAGTTGAACAATGCGGTGCGGACGCTGCCGATATGCAGCATCCCCGTCGGGCTCGGGGCGAAGCGGACACGGATCGTCATGCGCCGTCATCGCGCGGCGCGGGGCCCGGATGCAAGGCGGGGCGCAAGGCGGGCCTCAGTCCACCCGCCCGATGGAATGCCCCCTCGTCATGCTCGGCGAAGGCCGAGCATCCACGCCTTCCTTCGATGCCGCCGAGAAAGTCGTGGATGACCGGCCGGAGCCTGTCCTCGGGCGGCCTTGGCCGACCCGTGGGCCGGCCATCACAGGAAGGAGCAGTGCGCAGGGCCGTCGGTATCATTCCACCCGCGTCAGCTTGCCGCCATACAGCACCGGCCCGGTCGGCTGCCCGGTTGGCGAGCGCCCTTCGGCTCCAGGCTCACCAGGAGCTGCGTCAGAGCAAGGACATGCCGACCAGGATCGTGAGCACCGTCAGCGGCGCGCCGGCCGCGAAATAGGTCCAGAACCGCACCTCCACCCCCGCCTGCCGCGCGCGCTGCACGACGATCAGGTTCGCGACCGAGCCGAGGATGGTGAAATTGCCCGCCAGCGTGGACGCCATCGCCACCACCAGCCAGGCCCGCTGCGGATCGTGCAGGTGTGCCACGAACGAGCGCAGGACAAGCACGGCGGGGACGTTGCTGACGAGGTTCGACAGAATTGCGGTGACGACGCTGAGCGATGCGATGTCGCCGAGATGCAGGCCACCGACTGCCGCGACCACAGGCGGCGTGAGCCAGGTGCGCTCCAGCCCGGCGACGACGATGAACAGCCCGGCGAACATCAGCAGCAGCGTCCAGTCGATCTGCGCATACACCTTCTCCGGCTTCACCGCCCGCGTCAGCAGCAGCACCGCCCCGGCGACGATCGCGACCTTGGGCGGCGTGAAGCCGGCGAACAGGCCGATCACCAGCGCCGCGGTGACGGCGAGCGTCTTCAGCATCACGCCGCGATGCACGTGCGTCGGCGGCGCCTCCGCAGAAAGCCGGTCGCCGGCGAAGAACTCCCGCCACCAGAGAGCGCCGATCACCAGCACCGTCAGCACCAGCCCGATCGCGGCGACCGGCGCAAGCGACGCGGCGAACCGGCCATAGGAGATGCCGGACAGCGTGCCGATGATCATGTTCTGCGGATTGCCGGTGATGGTCGCGGTGCTGCCGACGTTGGACGCCATCGCGATGCCGAGCAGATACGGCACCGGATTGCGCTGCAGCCGGAGCACCACGTCGAGCACCAGCGGCGTCAGCACCAGGCAGATCGTATCGTTGACCAGAAACGCCGAGAGCAGCCCGGAGACCAGCACGACCGCGACCAGCAACAGCGCGGGATGCCGCGCGCGCGCGACCGCGAATCCGGTGACGATGCGGAAGAAGCCCGAGACCCGCAGGTTGGCGACCACGATCATCATGCCGAGCAGCAGCGTGATGGTGTCGAGATCGACCGCCGCCTCCGCCTGCTTGAGGCTCAGCACGCCGAATGACACCATCAGCGCCGCCCCCAGCAATGCAGCACCCGCGCGGTCGATCCGCGCATAGGGCAGCTTGCCCACCGCGATGACGGCGTAGGTGGCGACGAATATAAGGAGTGCTGCCAGCCGGTGATCGGCGAGGATGCTCATGCGGCCGGTCTGGGTTCGGATTGGCGGGTTTCGGGCACCAGCGTCGCATACAGCAGCAGCGCGGCGAGGGCGAAGACGCCGAGGAGCCCGAACGCCGCGGCGAAGCCGAAGCGCACGACGACGAGGCCCGCGACGCCGTTGCTCAGCGCCGCCCCCAATCCCCAGCACGCCGACGATGCGCCAAGGGCGAGGTTGTAGCGGCCGGTGCCCTTCGTCATGTCGGCGACCACGACCGGGAACAGCGCGCCGAAGATGCCCGCGGCGACACCGTCGAGCACCTGCACCGACAGCACCGCGACCGGCCCGTGCAGCAGCGCGAACAGCACCCCGCGAACCGGGAGTGCTGTGAAGCAGGCGAGGAAAAGCGGCTTGCGGCCCCAGGCGTCGGCATGACGCCCGACCAGGATCGCCATCGGCACCATGACGAACTGCGCGATCGTGATGCAGCCGGCCATGAAGGCGCTGCTCGCCCCGCCATACTCGCGCGCGAGCTTCTCGCCGGCCAGCGTCAGCATCGCCGCATTGGCGAAATGAAAACAGGTGATCGCGGCGGTGAACAGCAGCAGGTTGCGGTTCTCCAGCACCGCGCGCAGCCCGCCCGGCTGCCGCCCGCGCCCGCCATCGTCCGCACCGCGCGCCGCCTCGTGGTCGATGTGGCGCGGGTCGATCGTCAGCACCGCCCCGATCGAGGCAGCCGACAGCGCGGCCACGATCCACAGCACCGCCGCCGGCGCCACGAAGGAGCCGGCGGCGCCGGCGGCCAGCGCCGTGACGACGTTGCCGCCGTGGTTCCAGGCCTGGTTGCGCCCGGTGCGCGCGGTGTAGGCGGCGCGTCCGACCAGCCCGAGGCTGAGCCCCGCGATCGCCGCGGGAAAGGCCGCGTCGGCGACGCCATTGGCCACCTGCGCCGCCATCACCGGCGCGAAATTCGGCGCCGCTGCCAGCACCAGCGAGGCG
The DNA here is from genome assembly GCA_036272815.1 of Acetobacteraceae bacterium. Classification (GTDB taxonomy): domain Bacteria; phylum Pseudomonadota; class Alphaproteobacteria; order Acetobacterales; family Acetobacteraceae; genus DATAYA01. The sequence goes on along the minus strand of DATAYA010000252.1, from coordinate 10,787 downwards.
ATCCCGACAGCGAGCGCGCCGGCCACGACGATCGCGCGCTTCCACCTCACCCGGTCCACCAGCGCACCCAACGGCGAGCTGGCGGCAACCGTCGCGAGGCCGCCCGCGGTCAGCACCAGCCCGGCGGCGCCAGCGCTCCAGTGCTGGCTCGCGGTCAGGAAGATGGCCAGGAACGGCCCGACGCCGCCCTGCACGTCGGCAAGCAGGAAGTTCAGCGCATCGAGCGCGCGCCGGTCGGCACGCCGCCCCGTCGCCGCCGGCGGTCGGAGGGCGGTGCCGCGCATCGCTGCCTGCTGTCTGTCCTGATGCCGCACCGCAACGCCGTCCGGCCGCGTCCGTTCCGCGAGGGAACGGACGCGGCCGGACGCAACGCCCTCGTCAGCCGGCGTCCGGCCGGTCCGGACCGCCCATCGGGCCGCCATGCGGGCCAGGATGCGGATCACGGTCCGGATCACGGTGCGGGCCACGGTGCGGCCCCCAGTGCGGCCCGTGATGCGGCATCATCACGGCGGTGAGCTGGGTCGCGTTCGGCCCGATCCTGGTGACCGCAATCACCCGCCCGAGCGCGTTCGCCGTCCCGCGCCCCTGCGCCACCACCGTCGATCCCGGCGTCAGCACCGAGGCAAGCCGCGCGGCCTCGGGCGGCGGCAGCCGCAGCACCGTGCCGTCCGCCAGCATCGCCCCGTTCACCTGGCCGCGCGGCCCGTGCAGCAGCTCCTGCACCGTGCCCTGGGCCTGCATCGGCTGCATCGACGCCGGCCCGCGACCCGGCCGGCCGAAGCCGCCGGCGCCGCTGTCGACGACGGTCTGCCCGGTCGCGTCGTTGGCGACCGAGACGGCGTCCATCAGCTTCTCGTTCAGCGCCTTGAGGCCGCGCACCGTCACCCGCTCGCCGGGCTTGGCGATGAAGACGAGCTGCGCGGAGAGGCGCGGCGGGACGTGGATCTCGGTGCCATCGGTCAGCACCATGCCGTCGACGTCGCCGCGCGGCGTCAGCGTGTAGTGGGCGACGGTGCCGGAGACCGCCGGCAGCGACTGCGTGTCGAGCTGGGCCACGGCTGGACGCGCCCGCGGCTGCGGCGCGGTCGTCGCCTCCGGGGCCGCCGGGGCCGCCGGGGCCTGCGCGAACGCGGCGCCGGTGCCGAGCACGGTTGCGGCGACGCCGGCCAGGAGCCGGTTGCGCCAGATAGTGTTCATCATCGTCACTCCTTCAGGACCACACCGCCCGAAGCGGTGCCGAAGGAGGGAAAGCAACCGCCGTGCCACTCTTGCAGGAGCTTGGATCTCCTGGACCGGCGGCATTCTAGACGGGGGAGGACAACGTGCCGACATCCCTCCCCGTCCGGTTCGACGACAGGCTCCGTCCGCTGACCGGACGGCGGCGCTCAGTTGATCGTCAACGGCAGATAGGCGACGTCGAGACCGTCGGACGTGCGCATCAGGCGCACCTGCCTGGCCGGATGGCCGACCGACAGGGGAACCGAGATGAGGACCACCTGGCCGAGCCCGAGGGACGCGACAAAACGGACCGGAGTACTTGCGTACCCGTCGGCGACGGTGGTGGTCACCCGGAAATCACCGCCCGAATCGTCGAAATAGACGGATGCGCTCATCGTCCCGAGCGTGATGGTCTCGCCCTGTCGCGCGTGCAATGTCTGGGCATGGGCGGCCGACGCAAGGACGCAGGCCGCGATCAGTCCGATGCACGAGGGTGCTGGCGGCATAATCTATCTCCTCCTGCTTCTTGGCCACGGAATAGCCGGCTCCGCCATCGCAGCCTGAGGGACGGCGCGCCGGCGCCTCAGTGATGCAGGTCACACGCGGCGGCGGTTCGTCCGTCTCGCGCGGAAGAGTGATTGCCGCCTTTCACGCCGCGTCGTCCGGCTCGCCGACCTCCTCCGCCGGCTGCACGGTCAGCCCGTAGCGGCGTGCCTTGGCGTAGAGCAGCTGGCGGTGGATGCCGAGCCGGCGCGCCGCCGCCGCCCGGTTGCCGCCCGCTTCGTGCAGGGCGCTGGCGATCATCCGCGCCTCCAGCCGGGCGACCGCGGCGGGCAGGTCGTCTGGCGCCACTGCCGCCCCGTCTGGCGCCGCGTCTGGCGCCGTATCGGGCGCCGCGTCGAGGAAGTCGAAATCGTCTGCCCGCAACTCCTCGCCGGAGGCAAGGACGGCGGCGCGCTGGAGCGCGTTGCGCAGCTCGCGGACGTTGCCGGGCCAGGGATGCGCCGCAAGCCGCGCGGCGGCATCCGGGCCGAGGCGGCGGCCGAGCGGTCGCAGGAAATGCGCCGCCAGCAAGGCGACGTCGCCGGGCCGCTCCCGCAGCGCCGGCAGCGCCACCGGCACCACGCTCAGGCGGTAGAAGAGGTCCTCGCGGAACCGTCCCTCGCGCACCCGCGCCGGCAGGTCGCGGTGCGTCGCGGCGACGATCCGCACATCCACGGCAGCCGCGCGGCCGCCGACCGGCGTCACCACCCGCTCCTGCAGGATGCGAAGAATCTTCGCCTGCATCGCCGTGTCCATGTCGCCGATCTCGTCGAGCAGCAGGGTGCCACCGGCGGCCTCGTGGAAAGCGCCCGCGCGGTCGGCGACCGCACCCGTGAAGGCGCCGCGGACGTGGCCGAACAGCGTGCTTTCCAGCAGCTCGGCCGGGATCGCCGCACAGTTCACGGCGACGAAGGCGCCGGCGGCGCGGCGGCCGTGGCGGTGGATCGCGCGGGCGACGACCTCCTTGCCGGTGCCGGTCTCGCCGGTGACGAGCACGGTCGCATCGGTGTCGGCGACGCGGCCGATCGTCTTCTGCACCTCCCGCATCGCGGCACTGGCGCCGATGAAGGCGTCCTCGTCGGTCGCCTGCTCCAGCGCCGGAGCGGCCGGGGGGCGGGCGCGCAGCATCCGGGCGAGGAGATCGGCGAGTGCGTCGCGGCCGATCGGCTTGGTGAGATGGTCGAAGGCGCCAAGCCGCATCGCATCGATCGTGTTGGCCGCCGTCGCGTGCGCGGTCAGGATCGCGACCGGCGCCGGCGCCGGCGACGCGCGCAGCCGGCGCAGCACGGCGATGCCGTCGAGATCGGGCATCCGCAGGTCGAGCAGCACCGCGTCGGGCGCCGCACTGGCCGCCAGCGCCAGCGCCGCCTCGCCGCCTGCCGCCAGCAGCGGCCGGTGGCCGAGATCTGCGACGGTCTCCGCGAGCGCCTCGGTCAGCGCCGCGTCGTCGTCGACGACGAGGATCGTGCTCATGCCGGCCGTCCTGATAACGGCCGTTCTGATATTGGCCGTCCTGCTAGTGGCAGATCGATCGTGATGGTCGTGCCCTCCTGCGGGTGCAGCGCGCGGACCCGCCCACCATGCGCCTCGACCGTCTCGCGCACGATGGCGAGGCCGAGACCGGTGCCGTCCGGGCGGCCGGTGACGAACGGCTCGAACAGATGCGGCCGCAGCGCCGGCGGCACCCCGCGCCCGGTGTCGCTGACCGAAAGCTGCAAACTCTCGCCCGCGCGCCTTGCGGCGACCAGGACGCGGCCACCATGCGGCGTGTTCTGGACCGCGTTGAGCACCAGGTTGTCGATCGCGCGGCCGATCCGCTCGGGGTCGAAGCGGGCCGCGATCCCCTCGGGCGCCTCCAGGGAGAGGACGACGCCGCTTGCCCGTGCCGCCTCGGCGAGCGCATCCAGCCGGGCGGCAAGGAAGCCGCGCACGTCGGCGACCGTCCGCGGCCACGGTGCGGCCTGCGTGCCGGAGCCGAGCAGGTCGCGCGTCAGCGCGTCGAGCCGCGCGATCTGGGTCAGGATCGCCCGCAGCGCCGCCTCCTGCCGGCCTGTTGCCGCAGCACCCGCCCCGGTGCCGGCCGCGAGCGCGTTCTCCGCCCGCAGCCGCATCGCCGCGATCGGGTTGCGCACCTCGTGCGCGACGCCGGCGGCAATCCGGCCCAGCGCCGCCAGCCGCTCCGAACGTGCCACCTCGCCCGCCAGCGCCGCCTCCCGCGACCGCGCCGCCGCGAGCCGCGCGCCGGCGCCGTTCAGCGCGGCGATGATCCGGTCGAGGTCGCGCTGCCCGGTGGGTGCCAGCGCCGGCAGGCTCTCGCCCTGCGCCAGCGCCGCCTCCAGCCGCCGCAGCCGCGCGCCCCAGAACCGCAGCCGCACGCCGAGCCAGGCCGCCGAGGCCAGCAGTACCACGACAAGAATACCGAGCCCGCCCGCTGCCTGGAGATAGGCCGAGCCGCCCGCGGTCTCGACCCGCAGCAGCGTCCAGCCCGCGAGGTGCGGCACCGCGACCGGCAGCGGGCAGGCCGCCGCCAGCACGACGCGGCTGCCGGCATCGGCGCGCTCCGTGGCCGCGGCGCCGTCCAGCACCGCGCGCTCGGCGAGCCCCTGCACCGTGGCGCGCTCCGCGACCGAGAGCCCGGGGACGGAGAGCCCGGGTGCCGCGGCCGCAAGGTCGCCGGCATCGAGGCTCCAGACCCCGCCCTGCACGCCGCGTTCGCCGCGCAACGCCAGCACGACCGCCGCGTGCAGCCCGCGATCGAGCGCCGCCGAGCCGGGGGCTGGCAGCGTCCCGCCGCCGGCGAGAAGGAAGGAGACCCGCCCGGCGACCGCCGCGCAGCCGTTCTCCACCGCCGCCTCGCCTCGCCGTATCTGCGCCGCCGTGGTCTGGTCATAGAGCGAGACCAGCAGCCCGCCGACCGCGAGCGCCACGATCAGGAAGGCGGACCAGCAGAGGACGAACCAGCCGATGATCGAACGGGGCACGCGCGCAATGTCGTGACCGGCGCCGCGCGGCCGGCGGAAAATCACGCAGTCGTGACTGCGCGGGCGAACGAACCTTTGGTCGCGCCAACGGCTTTCCCCGCGGGTTGCCGCGGGCGCGTGGCGCCTGTATCTGGACCCGGCACGTCAGACATCGGTGACAGCGTCTTGGATCGGGCGAGCACGCCAGCAGAGGGTTCAGCACGCTCCGTGTGTGCGGGGCGACGGGTTTGATGCGACGCGGCTCGGGCGACTGACCGGCGGTGTTCGACACGTCTGTCTCCGGCCTGCTGAACGTGGCGGGCCGCCACCCGGCCTTGCAGGTCGGCGCGATCGTTCTCGGCACCTTCGTGCTGGAGGATGCGGCGACCGTGCTGGCTGCATTGCAGGCGCAGGCCGGCGCGATCTGGGTTTGGCTCGCGCTCGGTTCGCTCTATGTCGGCATCGTGGCGGGCGATATCGGCCTCTACGGGCTCGGGAAGCTGGCGGCGATGTTCCCCTGGGCACACCGCTGGATCCCGTCCGAGCGGGTGCAGCGCAGCCAGCGCTGGCTCAAGCCGCGGGTGTTCAAGGTGGTGGTCATCAGCCGCTTTCTGCCCGGCGCGCGGCTGCCGACCTACACGGCATGCGGGTTCCTCGGGGCGAACTTCAAGACCTTCACGCTGGCGACCAGCCTCGCCACCCTGATCTGGACCACCGCGCTGTTCACCCTCTCGCTGCGCGTCGGCCGGGTGATGCAGGAGCATCTGGGGGTCTGGCGCTGGGCCGGGGCGGTCGGCTTCGTGGTGTTCATCATCGTCGCCGGGCGAATCGCGGCGAAGCTGCAGGATGGCAATGAGATGATCGACGGCAAGAAATGAGCGAGACCATCCTCGCGGACGTCCTCGGCGAGGCCGGCGCGCCAACCGGCCGCGTCGTCTCGCCGTTCGAGTTCTGGCCGGCCTGGCTGTTCTACGCGCCGATCGTGGCGCAGTGGATCGGCCTCGGCCTGCGCTATGGCGACTTCACCCTGCCCTGCGCCGCCAATCCCGGGATCGATACCGGCGGCCTCTGCGGCGAGCGCAAGAGCGACATCCTCGATCTGGTGCAGGGCGAGGCGCGCGACTGGATCGCGCCCTATGCGACGTTCCGGACCGGTGCCGGCCGGGCAGGAAATGGCGACGCGGCCGCCGGCGCGGCCAATGGCGCCGCGGACAGCGGTGCCGACCTCGCGTCGGCGCGCGCGGCGATGGCGCGCGCCGGCATCGGCTTCCCCGTCGTGGTCAAGCCCGACATCGGCTGCAACGGCACCGGCGTGCGGCTGGTGCCGGATGCGGCGACGCTCGCGCGCGTGCTCGCCGGGTTCCCGCGCGGTGTCGGCCTCGTGGTGCAGCGGCTGATCCCGCACGAGGGCGAGGTCGGACTGTTCACGATCCGCCGCCCGGGCGAGCCACGCGGCCGGGTGACGTCGGTCACGCTGAAATTCGCGCCCTTCGTGATCGGCGACGGCCGCTCGACACTCCGGGACCTGATCCTGGCCGATCCGCGCGCCGGCCGCATCCCGCAGCTCTATCTCCCGCGGCTGCAAGGGCGGCTCGACGACGTGCCGGCGCTGGGGGCGCGCGTGCGGCTGGTGTTCAGCGGCAATCACTGCAAGGGGTCGATCTTCCGCGACGGCACCGCCGAGGTCACGCCGGCGCTGACCGAGCGGGTGGATCGCATCGCGCGCGCGATCCCGGATTTCCATTTCGGCCGCATCGACGCGCGTTACGAGAGTCTGGCGGCACTCCGCCGCGGCGAGTTCACGGTGATCGAGATCAACGGCGTCGGCTCCGAGGCGACGCATGTTTGGGACCCGGACACGCAGCTGCGGGACGCCTATGCGGCGCAGTTCTTCCACTACCGCGCCGCCTTCGAGATCGGCCGCGAGATGCGCGCGCGCGGCCACAAGGCCGCCGGGCTGCGCGCGCTGTTCGGCTTCTGGCGCCGGCAGAAGCGGCTGATGGCGTCCTATCCGATGAACGACTGACGGCCCGCAGCTTCGCTGCGCGGCGAGCCGGGGGGCTTCGCATGACCACATTGCAGGCGATCGTGATCGCGCTCGTCCAGGGCGCGACCGAATTGTTTCCGGTGAGCAGCCTCGGCCACGCCGTCGTGCTGCCGGCGGTGCTGCGCTGGCGCATCGACCAGCAGGCGCCCGCCTTCCTGCCGTTCCTGGTGATGCTGCATCTCGGCACGGCAACCGCGCTGCTGCTGTATTTCTGGCGCGACTGGTGGGCGCTGCTGCTGGGCCTGCTCGGCCTCTCGGGGCCGACGCGCACCCCGGAGGCGCGGCGCATCTTCGGGCTGATCGTGGTCGCGACGATTCCCGCGGTGATCGTGGGCTTCGTGCTGGAGAAATTCTTCCGCGTGCTGTTCGGCTCGCCCGTCGTCGCGGCGGTGTTCCTGATCGTCAACGCGGCCCTGCTGGTCGCGGGCGAGCGGCTGCGGCGGCGCGGCGAGCGGCGCGCGCTCGACAGCTTGCGAGTCGGCGACGCGATCGCGATCGGGCTCTGGCAATGCACGGCGCTGATCCCGGGCATCTCGCGTTCGGGGGCGACGATCGTGGGCGGGCTGCTGCGCGGCATCGACCACGAGGGGGCGGCGCATTTCTCGTTCCTGATCGCGACCCCGATCATCTTCGGTGCGACCGTGCTCGAGGTGCCGAAGCTGCTGCACGCGGGCATGCCGCACGGCGCGCTGTCGCAGGCGGCGATCGCGGCGGTGGTGGCCGGCGTGACCGCGTTCCTGAGCACCGCGTTCCTGATGCGCTATTTCCGCAACAACGACCGCTGGGCGCTCAATCCCTTCGCCTGGTATTGCGCGACGGTGGGAGTCGTGGCGCTGGTGCTGCTGCTCGCGGTATAGGGCATCTCCCTCCCGACGAGGCTTGCCGTGCCGATGATCGCCCGCCGTGCGTTGCTTGCCGCACCCCTGCTCGCGGCAGCCTCCCCCGCCCTCGCCGCGCGCCGCGTGCCGCCGGCGGCGCGGGCGTACGACCGCTTCTATCTGCCGTGGTGGAAGGCGCGCTTCTACGCCAAGCAGGCCGAGCTGCGCCGCGGTCCGGTCGAGCTTCTGTGGCTCGGCGATTCGATCACGCAGGACTGGGAACGGCACGGCCCGGAAGCGTGGCAGGATTTCGCGCCGATCTGGGAGCGCTTCTATGGCGGCCGGCACGCGGTCAATCTCGGCTTCATCGGCGACTGCACCAGCCACCTGCTCTGGCGGGTGACGCACGGCGAACTCGACTTCATCCGCCCGAAGGCGGCGGTGGTGCTGATCGGCGCCAACAATTTCGGCGCCACGCATTGGGGGGCGGCCGACACGGTGCAGGGGATCGACGCCATCCTCGCGAGCCTGCGCGCGCGCCAGCCGCAGATGCGCGTGCTGCTGCTCGGCGTGCTGCCGAGCATCCGCAGCCCCTGGATCAGCGAGCAGACGGCGCTCACCAACCGGGCGCTCGCGGCCCGCGACTGGTCGGGCACGCCGGTCACCTACATGGATGTGGGCGGGCTGTTCATGCGCGACGGGCGGGTGGATGCGGCCGACTTCCTCGACCCGATGCTGCGGCCGCCCGACCCGCCGCTGCACCCGACCGCGCAATCCCAGGCGCGGATGGCGGCGGTGATCGAGCCCACCATCGCCCGGATGCTCGGCGACACGCCGCGGGTCGGCTGATCCGCGGCGGCCTGCGCCGTGACGCTGGTCATCATGCGTTCCGCCATCATGCCGTCTCCTCTCACGCAGCCGCGTGCGATGCCGCCGCTCACGCCGTCTGGATGTCGCGGACGAACTCCCTGACTTCCGCCGAGAGCTGCCCGGCCTGACGCGACAGCGCGCCGGCGGCGCCGAGCACGTCACCGGCGGCGGCGCCGGTCTCGCCGGCGGCCTGGCTGACACCGCCGATCGTGGCGGTCACGTCCTGCGTGCTGGCGGCGGTCTGCTGCACGTTGCGCGCGATTTCCGCAGTCGCCGCACCCTGTTCCTCGACGGCCGAGGCGATGGTGGTGGCAATGCCGCTCACCCGCCCCTCGAACGCCGCCGCGGTGCCAGCCAGCGCCGCCCCGCTGCACGACCGCAGCCTCCGCCTTGGCCTGCTCCCGCTCGGCCACGGCGGCGGCAAAGGCAGCGGTGGCCTGGCCGTAGTGCGAGGTCGCGGTGTTGTTGTGCCCGAGACGCACGGTTTGTGCCGCGGCGCGGGCGATGGGCGGCGCGGCGAGCACGCCGGCAGACAGGCAGGCAACACCGGCGATGGCGGCACGGCGGCTCAGGCGGACGGACATGGATGGCGCTCTGCGGGTTCCGGATCGGACTGCGGAGGAAGCTACCGGGCCGGGCTTGCGGATATGTTAAGCGGCGCGGTCCGGTCTTCGGCCGATCCGGGCTTCAGCCGATCCGCAGCAGCCCGGCGCCCTGCTCGTGGAGCCAGGCGATCGCGGCCTCGGCGTGCGGCGTCAGCGTCGCGACCAGGGCCCAGAACTGGCGGCCGTGGTTGAGGTGGCGCAGGTGCGCGACCTCGTGCGCCACCACGTAGTCCTGCACATGCGGCGGCGCCATCACCAGCCGCCAGCAGAACATCAGCGTCCCGTCCGGCCCGCAGCTCCCCCAGCGGCTGCGGGTGTCCTTCACCGTGATCCGGCGCGGTTGCAGCCCGGCGGCAGCCGCCTTCGCGATCGCCTGCCGTGCGAGACGCCGCCGTGCCTCGGCACGCAGGAAGGTGGCGACGCGGCGCGGCAGGAACGTGGCCTCGCCCGCAACGTGGATCTCGCCGCCCTCTAGCCAGACGCCGCCGCGGCCGGCGGGGACGTGGCGGATCGGCGTCGGCACGCCGTCGAGGGGCACGCTGGCACCGTCGGCGAACCGGATCGCGCCGGGCAGGGCGGCGAGGCCGGCCGCGACCCAGGCGGCGTGGTCGGCCAGCAGCGCCATCCCGGCGGCACGGCCGGCGCGCAGCGGCAGGGTCACGATCACCTGGCCGCCGCGCGGGTCGATGCGCAGATTGACCCGGCGCGCGCGGGCGCTGCGGCGCCACAGGATGGTCGCGGGACCATGCGGCAGAGCGAGGATTTCCGAGGCGGCGGTACGCACCCGACCACCGTGCCGGTCGGGACGGAGTCGCATCAACCGCAAACTGCGTCGGCGGCGGCGGTGCCGGTCAGCCAGGCGCCGCCCACGGTCCCCGCGAGCCCCTCCGTGTGGCACGCCTCGCCGGCGAAGCAGAGCCGGCCCCCGGCGAGCGGGCGGCCGAGGACCGCGCGTGCGCCGGCCTGCCCCGGCCGGGCATAGGCGTAGGCACCGCGCGAGAACGGATCGGTGCCCCAGCGCGTCACCACCGCCGGGCCGCCGAGGGCCGCGTCCGCCCGCGCGCCGAAGCGGCGGCGCAACTCGGCCCGGACGAACGCCTCGGTCGCGTCCGGCGGCTCGGCGGCGAGCGCCCAGGCGGCCCGGCCACCGAAGAACCCGACGACGTGGTCGAAGCCCTGCGGCCACGCGTGCAGGCTCAGCAGCGTCTCGCCGGGCCGCGCCAGCATCCGGTCGCTGCCGGTGCCGCGCGGCAGGTCGAGACGGTCGGACCCCGACGCCGGCAGCGCGATCTTGCTCAGCAGGCCCATCGGCAGGCCCTCGATCGCGGCCGCGGTCGCTTGCGGCAGCGCCGGGTCGAAGCGGATCGCGCCCGCCGCCAGCACGCCGGTCGAGACGGTGACGATGCAGGCCGGCGCCGCGAGGCCGCCGCGCGGCGTCTCGACGCGGACGCCTCTGCCGGACCAGTCGATGCCGGTCGCCGGCGTGCGCAACGCGACCGGGCCGGCTTCAGGCGCCAGCCGGCGCAGCACCAGCGCGCCCACGCCGCCCCCGACCGCGAGATTTCGCCCGCCGAGCAGGTTGGCCGCCCAGTCCCGCAGGCTGAGCCCATCGGCATCGGCGTCAGCGACAATCGCCCCTTCCCAGGCTTCCACCGTGTTCGTCCAGGGATCGTCGCGCAGCGCATCGGCGGCGCGGGCGAGGCTGGTGTCCGAGCCGGACGCGGCG
>DATAYA010000251.1:0-6413 GCA_036272815.1 Acetobacteraceae bacterium | reverse complement strand
CTCCGTCACCGGCGCGCGCGTCACCACCCCGCCGGGACACGGCACCGCGACCCTGGGCAAGACCGGCCAGACCGTGACGGTGATCTACCAGTCGGTGCCGGGCTACCTCGGCCCGGACGGGTTCACGGTCAACGTGCTGCCAACCAACCTGCCGGTGCCGGTCTCGGTGACCGTCGTCCCCTAATCGCACCGGCGCAGCGGCCAGTAGAGCGGGCGCCGGCCGGCCGCCAGCGCTTTCGCCTCGTACCGTGTCGGCGGCCAGCCCTCCGGACGCGTCTCCGCGGGCGACGGAGCTTCGAAGAAATCCTGCCGGGCCAACACCTCGGCGACCCAGTGCTGGTAGGTGGGATCGTCCGACGCGATCCGCCACTCGCCACCCGGCCGCAGCGCGCGCGCCACCAGCGGCAGCAGCGCCGGATGGACGAAGCGCCGCTTGGCATGCCGCGCCTTCGGCCAGGGATCGGGGAACATCAGGAACAGCCGGTCGAGCGCCCCCGTCGGGAGACGCCGCAACAACGCCCGCGCGTCCTCGGTCCAGAGCCGCAAATTTGGCGGAAGCGCCGCGGTCGCCTCGGCGCCCTCCGGGACCAACGCCGAGAGCATGGAGCAGATGCCGTTCTCGAACACCTCGCACGCGATCAGCCCGGCTTCCGGATGCGCGGCGGCCAACGCGCGCGCGTGCTCGCCACCGCCGAAGCCGACCTCCAGCCACAGCGCGCGCACCGGCGCCGCGAAGGCTGCACATGGCGCGGCCGCCTGCGCCGCGTCGAAGCGCACGCGCGGCAGCGTCACCGACAGCAAGCGCTGCTGCCGCGGCCGCAGCGCGTGGCCGCGGGCGCGGCCATAGAGCCGGTCGGGCGGCGGCTTGAGCGTCCCGCTCAGCGACCCAGCGAGGCCCGCAGCGCCGGAACGAGGTCGGTCCGTTCCCAGGAGAAGCGTCCGTCCTCTTCCGGCGCGCGGCCGAAATGGCCGTAGGCGGAGGTCGCCGCATAGATCGGTCGGTTCAGCTTCAGGTGCTCGCGGATGCCGCGCGGCGAAAGGTCGACCACTTCGCGCAGCGTGCGCTCGATGCTTCGCTCATCCACGTCGCGGCCGGTGCCATGGAGGTCGACATAGACCGAGAGCGGGCGCGAGATGCCGATCGCGTAGCTGATCTGGATGGTGCAGCGGCTGGCCAACTCGGCGGCAACGACATTCTTCGCCAGATAGCGACAGGCATAGGCGGCGCTGCGGTCGACCTTGGTCGGGTCCTTGCCACTGAACGCGCCGCCGCCATGCGGGGCGGCGCCGCCATAGGTGTCGACTATGATCTTGCGTCCGGTCAGGCCGCAATCGCCGTCGGGGCCGCCGATCACGAACTTGCCCGTTGGGTTCACGAAGAACTCGCGCTCGGCGCACATCCAGTCGGCCGGCAGCGCGGCCTCGACGATCGGCCAGAGCATCCGCTTAATGTCCGCTTGGTCGAGCGCCTCCTCATGCTGGGTGGAGACGACGACGCTGGTGGCGCAGACCGGCTTGCCGTCGACGTAGCGTAGCGTCACCTGGCTCTTGGCGTCCGGCAGCAGGCCGGCGGCGGCTTTGTCCCCCGCACGGCGAAGCTCGCTGATGCGGCGGAGGATCAGGTGCGCGTAGTGGATCGGCGCCGGCATCAGCGCCTCGGTCTCGGAGCAGGCGTAGCCGAACATGATACCCTGGTCGCCGGCACCCTCGTCCTTGTTGCCGGCGGCATCGACGCCTTGCGCGATGTCGGAGGACTGCGCGTGCAGCAGGCACTCGATCTCGGCGCGGCGCCAGGAGAAGCCGTCCTGGTCGTAGCCGATGTCGTGGATCGCGAGCCGGGCGAGATGCGCGAGCAGATCGGGCGTCACGCTCTCGGGGCCACGGGTCTCGCCCGCGAGCACCACGCGGTTGGTGGTCACCATCGTCTCGCAGCCGACGCGCGACTGCGGATCGGCGGCAAGATAGGCGTCCAGCACGGTGTCGCTGATGCGGTCTGCCACCTTGTCGGGGTGGCCTTCCGACACGGATTCGGACGTGAACAGATACTCGCCGGTATCGCGCATGGGTTCCCCTCTTGTCGCGCAAGGTTCCGGCGAACGCGCCGGCGTCGCTCCAGCCGTTCGCCGGGCGCCTTGTGTGTGGCGGAAACCCCGCGGAGGGTCAAGCCAACGGAGGACCGGCGCCGCCGAGACCGAGGACGTCGCGCATTGTGTACAGCCCGGCCGGCCGACCGGCGAGCCAACTCGCGGCGCGCAATGCGCCGGCCGCGAACACGGCACGGTCGAATGCGCGGTGACTGAGTGCCACATGCTCGCTCGCACCTGCGAACAGCACCGTGTGTTCTCCCACGACCTGGCCGCCACGGAGTGCCGCGAAACCGATCGCGCCGGTAGGGCGCTCGCCGGTATGCCCGTCACGGCCGCTCGCGCGCACATCTTCGAGTGCCACGCGCCGGCCAGTGGCCACGGCCCGTCCAAGGGCGATTGCCGTGCCCGAGGGCGCGTCGACCTTCTGACGATGATGCATCTCGACGATCTCGGCGTCATACTCGCTGGCCGGCAGAGCAGCCCCCAGCATCTCGGCGACCGCAAGCAGCGCCACGACGCCGGGCGCGAAGTTCGCTGCGTAGACGATGGGAATCGTCAGGCCCGCACCTGCGACGACAGCCTCTGCCTCAGCGTCGAGGCCGGTCGTACCAAGCACCCAGCCGGTGCCAGATCGCGTCAGTGCCGCGGCATGGTCAGCGACCGCCGCCGCGGTTGTGAAATCGACGACTACGTCGGACGCTAGTGCGAGAGCGGCAATGTCGCGCGCCACCACGACGCCGTCCGGCGCGGGTCGCCGATGCGTCGTTCCGCCCGCAAGATGCAGCGACTGATCCGCGCGCACCATGTCCGCCAAAAGGCAGCCCATGCGCCCGGCAATGCCGGCAATCCCGATGTCCGTCACAAGCTTGTCCATGACGCCACCTGCCGCAGCGAGCTCCGGTTGGCAATCGCCGGACGCAAAAATCCGGGCGAGGCGGCGCGACCCTCGAAGGATCGCGCCGCCGGCACCCGGTCCACGGCGCAGGTGGGGGGGGACGGCGCCGTAGATAAAACGAAGATAGCGCCTGCGCAGGAAGTTTCAACGGCGCATGTCAAGACAATTGGTGACGGATTCGAGAGCGCGGTTAATCTTTTCTCAGGCGCGTGCCATCTCGGCAACAGGTGGCATCGCGATCAGCCTGCCTCCTCAACCCCGACCTTCGAAGAACTCGCGTACCTTGGCAAAGAAGCCCTCGTGCTCGGGGCTGTGCTTGGCGACGCCCTGCTCCTCCCCCTCGAACTGCTCGAGCAACTCGCGCTGGCGGCGTGTCAGGTGCTGCGGGGTCTCGACCGCGACCTGGATGAACATATCGCCACGGGCGGCGCTGCGCAGCACGGAAAAGCCCTTGCCGCGCAGCCGGAACTGCTCGCCGCTCTGAGTGCCGGGGGGGATCTTCACGCGCGCGGCGCTGCCGTCGATCGCCGGCACCTCGATGTCGCCGCCGAGGGCGGCCTGCGTCATGCGCAACGGCACGCGGCAGAAGATGTTGGCCTGATCGCGCTGGAACAGCGGATGCGGACGGATCGCGACATGCACGTAGAGGTCGCCGGGCTGGGTGCCAGGGCCGCCGGCCTCGCCCTCGCCAGGCAGCCGGATGCGGGTGCCGTCCTCCACACCCGCAGGGATCGCGACCTGCAACGACCGTTCGCGCGGCACGGCGCCCGCTCCCTGGCAGACGCGGCAGGGATTGCGGATCACCCGACCCCGGCCGCCGCAGGTGATGCAGGTGCGTTCGACGACGAAGAAGCCTTGCGCCGCTCGCACCTTGCCGGTGCCGTTGCAGGTCGGGCAGGTCTCGGCGGCGCGGTCCTTGGTCTCCGACCCGGTGCCCGCGCAGGCCTCGCAGACGACGCGCGTGGGCACGCGAACCGTCGCCTTGGTTCCGGCGAAGGCGGCGACGAGATCGATCTCGACCTGCACGCGGATGTCGGCCCCGTTCCGGCCACGGCCGCCGCCACGGCGACCACCCATTAGGTCACCGAACATCTGGTCGAAGATGTCCCCGAGGCCGCCGGCATCGAACCCGCCCGCCTGGAAACCGCCTGGGCCGCCGCTCTGCTCGAAAGCAGCGTGGCCGAACCGGTCGTAGGCGGCGCGCTTCTGGTCGTCGCGCAGCACCTCGTAGGCCTCGCTCACCTCTTTGAACCGCGCCTCCGACTTCGCATCGCCGGGGTTGCGGTCGGGGTGGAGCTGCATCGCCAGCTTGCGATAGGCTTTTTTCAGGTCGTCGGCGCCCGCGTCGCGCGCGACGCCGAGCATTGCGTAATAGTCCTGCTTCGCCATTCCCCGTTCAGCCTCGCCCACTCACCGCCGCCTGGCGCGCCCGCCCGCCATGCCGGAACCGTATGACAGAATCATTGCGGCGCCCGACCTTGAGTAAGGCGCGGGCGCCGCGGAGAAAAGTGCCTCTTCCGAGCCGGATCAGGCCGACTTCTTCTTCTGGTCCACTTCCTCGAACTCGGCATCGACCACCTTGTCGTCGCCGCCCGGCTGCGCGCTCGGCTCGGCACCCTGCGGACCGCCAGCGCCAGCCTCGGCCGCCTGCTGGTTGCGATAGACCGCCTCGCCGATCTTCATCGCCGACTGTTGCAGCCGGTCGGTCGCGGACTTCAGCGCTGCGGCATCCGAGCCCTCCATCGCCGAACGGGCCGCGGCAACCGCCGCCTCCGCCTCGCCCCGCTCCTGAGCGGGCGCCTTGTCACCGAGTTCGCTGAGGCTCCGTTCGACCTGGTGGATCAGCGCCTCGGCCTGGTTGCGCGCCTCGACCTGCTCGCGCCGCTCCTTATCGGCCACGGCATTGGCCTCGGCCTCGCGCACCATGCGCTGGATGTCAGCCTCCGACAGGCCGCCGGATGCCTGGATGCGAATCTGCTGTTCCTTGCCCGTCGCCTTGTCGCGGGCCTGCACGGAGACGATGCCGTTCGCGTCAATATCGAACGTCACCTCGATTTGCGGTACGCCGCGCGGGGCGGGCGGGATGCCCATCAGGTCGAACTGGCCGAGCAGCTTGTTGTCGGCCGCCATCTCGCGCTCGCCCTGATAGACCTTGATGGTGACGGCGCCCTGGTTGTCGTCGGCGGTCGAGAAGGTCTGGCTCTTCTTCGTTGGGATCGTCGTGTTGCGGTCGATCAGCCGGGTGAACACGCCACCCAGCGTCTCAATGCCGAGGGAGAGCGGCGTCACGTCGAGCAGCAGCACGTCCTTGACGTCGCCCTTGAGCACCGCGCCCTGGATCGCCGCACCAATCGCGACCACCTCGTCCGGGTTGACGTTGCGCGCCGGGTCGCGGCCGAAGAACTGCTTGACCGCTTCGATCACCTTCGGCATCCGCGTCATGCCGCCGACCAGGATCACCTCGCCGATCTCGCCCGCCGACACGCCCGCATCCTTCAGCGCCGCGCGACACGGGCCGAGCGTGCGCTGCACCAGGTCATCGACCAGGCTCTCCAGCTTCGCGCGCGTCAGCTTCATCACCAGATGCTTCGGCCCCGCGGCGTCAGCAGTGATGAACGGCAGATTGATCTCCGTCTCCTTGCTCGACGACAGCTCGATCTTCGCCTTCTCGGCGGCTTCCTTGAGCCGCTGCAAGGCCAGCTTGTCATTGCGCAGATCGATGCCCTGCTCGCGCTTGAACTCGTCGGCGAGGTAGTCGATCACGCGCTTGTCGAAATCCTCGCCGCCGAGGAAGGTGTCGCCGTTGGTCGACTTCACCTCGAACACGCCGTCGCCGATCTCGAGCACCGAGATATCGAACGTGCCGCCGCCGAGGTCATAGACCGCGATCGTGCCGCTGGTCTTCTTGTCCATGCCGTAGGCCAGCGCTGCCGCCGTCGGCTCGTTGATGATGCGCAGCACCTCGAGGCCCGCGATCTTGCCGGCGTCCTTCGTCGCCTGCCGCTGCGCGTCGTTGAAGTAGGCCGGCACGGTAATGACCGCCTGCTCGACCTTCTCGCCGAGGTAGTTCTCGGCGGTCTCCTTCATCTTGCCCAGGATGTAGGCGCTGACCTGGGACGGGGAGTGCTTCTCGCCCTTCACCTCGACCCAGGCGTCGCCGTTGTCGCCGCGGACGATGGCGTAGGGCACCAGGCCTTTGTCCTTCCCTACCATCGGGTCGTCGTAGCGGCGACCGATCAGACGCTTGATGGCGTAAAGGGTGTTGGATGGATTGGTGACGGCCTGACGCTTGGCCGACTGTCCGACCAGGCGTTCACCGCCGTCGGTAAAGGCGACCATGCTGGGCGTGGTGCGGGCACCCTCGCTGTTCTCGATCACCCGAACGTCCTTGCCTTCCATGATGGCGACACAGGAGTTCGTGGTGCCCAGGT
>DATAYA010000250.1:0-32848 GCA_036272815.1 Acetobacteraceae bacterium | reverse complement strand
TGACATTGGGCGGGCATCACCTCCGCCACATTCTCGCAAGCACGCGCGTTGCGGCAAAGCAATAGTTGCTATCTCTACCCGAGAGCGATATGCCGGCCTGCGGACCTGTCGCAGCCAAGGGGAAGTCACACGATGAGCATGGACGTAGGCACCGAGGCGGCACTCAATCAGGCGATCGCCGCGGCCGATGCGGAAACCTCCGGCAGCTTCGTGATCCGCTTCACCCAAAGCATCACCGAGGGCACCGATACCGGCAGCACGACCGTGATCGGCGGCCAGACCGTCGATCTGCCGCCTGACCTGTTCGCGCTGAACCTGCAGCCGGGCGTCAGCCTCACGATCGACGGGGCCGGCTTCACCCTCGACGGCGCCGGCCAGTATCGCGGGCTGCTTGGCTATGCCGGCAACATCAGCGTGGACGATCTCTCGATCACCGACGCGAACGCGGTCGGCGGGGCCGGAGGAGCAGGCGCGGCCGCGGGCGGCGGCGGTGCCGGTCTGGGCGGCGGCCTGTTCGTCGCCGCGGGTGCCAACGTCACCCTCGACGACGTCACGTTCAGCAGCGATGCCGCGATCGGCGGCGCGGGCGGCGTCCTTGCAAGCAACGGCGCCGGGGGCGGCGGCGGACTGGGCGGCGCCGGCGGCGACGACGGCGGCATTCCCTCGACCCAGGCCGCTGCCTTTGGCGGCGGCGGCGGGATCGGTGCAGACGCCGGCGGCGGCAGCAGCGGCGGCGACGGGCAGAGCGGCGTCGTGCCGGGCGCGGCCGGTGGGGGCCAAGCGGCGACCGGCGGCATCGGTGGCCTCTCCGGCGGCGCCGGCGGCAGCGCATTTGACGGCGGCTTCGATCCAGGTGGCGCGGGCGGTGGCGGGGTCGCGGGGCAGGACGGTCCCTCGCCGTACTCCGGCGGCCGGGGCGGCTTCGGCGGCGGCGGTGGCGGCGCCTTCAGCACCGGCGGCTCGGGCGGTTTCGGTGGCGGCGGCGGCGGCGGCTCTACTTTGGGCGGCCAAGGCGGCTTCGGCGGCGGCGGCGGGGCCGCCGCGTTCATCAGCGGTGGGAAGGGCGGTTTCGGGGCCGGGTCCGGCGGCGGGTTCGGCGCGGGCGGCGGCGGCGGCGGACTCGGCGCGGGCGGCGACCTGTTCGTCCAGCAGGGCGCGGCGCTGACGATCGAGGGCGGCAACCTCCTGGGCGGCTCGGTCTCGGGCGGCGCTGGAGGCGGCTCGGACGCGGGCGACGGCCAAGGCTACGGCAGCGGCATGTTCCTCCAGGGAGGTCAATCGGTCACCCTGTCCCCCGTCGCCGGCGAGATGCTCGTCGTCGCGGACGACGTCACCGACGCGGCGGCGCATGGCGGCACCGGCGGCGGCTCGCTGGTTCTGAACGGCGCCGGCAACGTGGCCCTCGACGGCACGACGGACCTGTCCGGCACCGTCATGCTGGAATCCGGCACGCTCGCGATCGGCGACGCCACGCACATGGCCGCCATGATTTCCACCGGGATCACCTTCGGCGGACCGGCGGCGCTCGACGTCAACTCGGTCGCCAACGGTGTCGCGTTCACCGCGGGCATCGCCGGTTTCGCGCTCGGCGACGCGATCGACCTCGCGGGCATCGCCTCCACCGGCGTCCAGTACACCGCCGGCCAGATCACCTACGCGCTCCCCGGCTCCGGCAGCGAAAGCTTCGACCTCGCTCTCGCGTCGCCCGGAACGGTGCAGATCGCGACCGACGGGGCAGGGGGCACGCGCATCGACCTGCTGTGCTTCCTGCGTGGCACCCGCATCGCGACACCGGCAGGCGAAGTGCCGGTCGAAGCGCTGCGCGCGGGCGACCTGGTGCTCACCCTGCCGGACCGTGCGCCGCTGCCGGTGCGCTGGATCGGCCTCGGGCGGCATCTCGTGTCGGGCGCCAGCGGAGCCGCGGCGGCGCCGGTCGTGGTGCGGGCGGGCGCACTGGAACCAGGCGTGCCGATCCGCGATCTCCGTGTCTCGCGCGGCCACGCGCTGTTTCTCGACGACGTGCTGATCCCGGTGGAGAACCTGGTCAACGGAAGCAGCATCGCATTCGACGACCGGCCGCAGGTGGTCGAACTGTTCCATGTCGAACTGGACCACCACGCGGTGCTGCTCGCCGACGGCGCCCCCGCCGAGAGCTTTCGCGACGACGGCAACGGGCTGCTGTTCGAGAACGCCCGGCCGCCGGGCGCGCGCCGCCTGCCGCCCTGCGCGCCGATCGTGACCGGCGGGCCGGTGGTGGAGCGCGTCTGGCGCCGGCTGTGGCGCCATGCCGGCCCGCATCGGTCGCTGCCGCTCACCGCCGATCCCGACCTGCATCTGCTCGCCGACGGGCAGCGCATCGACGCGCAGGCGATCGAGAGCGACCTGTCTTTCGCGAGCTTCGTCCTCCGCCGGCTGCCGCGCGAATTGCGCATCGTCTCGCGCAGCGCGGTGCCGGCGCTGATCGGCCGCAATGCCGACCAGCGCCGACTCGGAGTGGCACTGCGGCGCATCGTGATCGCCGGCCGCGACGGCGTGCGCGACCTGGGCCTCGACTTTTTGCCCCCCGGCCACGGCTGGCATACGCCGGAGCCGGCCGAAGGACTTCGCTGGACCGACGGCGATGCGCTGATGCCGGCGGCGGCGCTCTCCGGAATTTCGGCGCCGCTCACGGTGGCGCTGCATCTCGGAGTGGGAGGCCGGTACAGGCTGCCGCTCCGGGATGCGGCCGCAGATCCCAGCGCTTCGGAACATCGCATCGCGATCAACGCAGTGCGAAGCCGGCGATAGCCGCACGGGCCTCGTGCCTGACGGCGCTCGCGCGTGCCGATAATGCTGCGCCGCCGCCCATCGGTCGCCGGATTGCGAATCGATTCGCCAAAGACGCGCTTGCCCGTGACACATATGAAATGCTATTGGATGGTAAACTGCCCGTGAGGCAGGGTGGGGAAGCAATGGGCAGATTTTTCGGCGTCGTGACGGGATTGGGCCTGCTTGTGCTTTCGGCGATGGCGAGCACGGCGCACGCGCAAGGCACTCCGCCGGAGCCGACGATCTGCACCGGCGGCGACGTGCCGTCGCAGGCGGTCGGTGCGGGCGCGTCCGGCGCGGTGCAGCCGGACCTGCTCATCGAGGGCGTCTGCGTCGTTCACGCCAACACCCAGTATTTCTATCACAACGTCAACGTCATCGCGCTCCCGGACCCGAAATTTCCGGGCAAGTTCCTGCCCAGCGAATTGCTGTTTGCCGACGAGCCGGCGGGGAACACCGATTTCTGGGCCGACACGATCATCGTCGAGAACCACGGCACGATGGAAGCGGGCACGCCGGTCACGCCGTTCGGAAAGGCCGGCAACGTGCTGACCATCCATCTCTACGGCGCCGACCAGGGCGGCACGTTCAACGGCAAGCAGGATCAGGGCACGATCTGCGCGACGCCGCAGCCGGTGCTGCACAATCCACCGCAGTCCGGAGACACCCCGCCCTGCGGCATTCCCGCGACCTATTGGGGCGACAACGGCAAGACCTTCTGGAATGGTGCGACCGCGCTGCCGGGCAATGTCGCCGATTATTTCTACGACTATGCTCCGCTGTTTGGCGACGGGGCCGCGGACAGCGAGGGCCGGGTCGGCTATTTCGGCTACAAGAGCATCGGATTGTCGTTTGGCGGCGTACTTGAATTGCACGGCTACAAGGGTCTCGACACGGCGGCGATCGGCAGCACCCCGGTGACTGCCGCGACCGACAATCCGCTGGACACCGGGACGAGCTGGCTGCGTCTGCAGAGCGGGGTTTCTCTGACCAAGGGCGAGAACACGCTTCAGGTCGACCTCTCCGCCACTGACAAGAACGGCAATCCGCTGCCGGACAAGACGATCGCAGGGAACTGGCGGGCCGGCGACCACATCGTCGTGACCACCACCGACTTCCTCCCCAGCCATTCCGAGGAGCTGACGATCACCGCCGTCAGCGGCGCCACGATCACCTTCACCCGCACCGGCTGCACGCCGACCGGTGGCGATACATGCGGCGCGCTGTGGCTGCACAACGGCAACAAGGTCGATCTCGGCGCCCGGCTCGACGACCGTCTCAAGAGCAGCTTCGCGCCCGACCTGGTCGCCAACGGCATCGACACGCGGGCCGCCGTCGCGTTGCTGTCGCGCAGCATCCGCATCGTCTCCGAGGGCGACACACCCGACGCGGCCGGCGCCAGCAACTTCCCGGCGGCCAGCACGCATTACTTCTTCGGCGGCCAGACCGTCACGCGCCAGGGGTTCAAGGCGTTCCATGTCGAGGGCGTCGACTTCAAGCAGTTGGGCGAGGGCGGCCGGATCGGCCACTATCCGGTGCATTTCCACATGGCGCGGCAGACGCCGCAGAACACCTACATCCGCGACAGCTCGATCAACGAGTCGATGACGCGGTGGATCGTCGTGCATTCGACGCTCGGCGTCGAGGTGGCGCGCAACGTCGGCTTCGACTCCATCGGCCACGGCTTCTATCTCGAGGACGGGACCGAGACCGACAACAAGCTTTATTCGAACATCGGCATCTCCGCCCGAGCGGCGGTCGCGAATGCGCAGAACCCGCGCATGGTGCCGGGCATTCTCGCAGACAACAACGTCGGATCGGTCGTCGACAACAACGGCGTGCGGACGTTCAACCAGGTCGCGGTGGACGGTTTCCCCTACGTATCGGACTGGGCGCAGCCGACGGTGTTCTGGATCACCAACGGCTGGAACGACTTCATTGGCAACATGGCGGTCGGCGCTGGCACCGGCGGATCGTGCTACTGGCTGGTGGGCGCGTACGACACCAACATCACGAACGCGCCACCGGGCGCCAATCCGATGGCCCAGCGCTGGTCGGGCTATGCCGGCCTGCAGAAGAACGGCCTGTTCGCCGGCTCGACGCCGCTGAAATCGTTCTACAAGAACTCCTGCTCGTCGGCGCCGAACGCATTCCAGACCGTCGGCAGCACCGCCGCCGTGCAGGGCGTCGTGACCGCCGGCCTCGCGGCGGCCAACAATCCCGCCTTTCCGGTACCGCCGGGCGATATGGTTGCGATCCAGAGCTTCGCGCCCGACCATTCGGCGAACATCGATCAGGAGACATATTACCCGCAGGTGCCCGGCGCGCAGGGTCGGGCACCGACCACCTGTCCCGCCACCACGACGCCGCCCGGGATGGCGCAGGCGTACGATTGCAGCGGGATCACGGTGCCATGCTCGAACGGCGACCCCGACACCTGCGACGTCACCGTGCTCGACCATTTCACGACCTCGTTCAACTCGGCGCCATATAATTTCTCGGCCCTCTGGCTCCGGCCGCAATGGTACATGGTGACCGACAGCGCGATCACCGACACGCTTGGCGCCGGCATCACCTTCGTCTCCGGCGGCGACTACACGAAAGCCTCCGTGATCGGCGGCTATTGGGCGCTGGCGCAGGACAGCGTCTTCATCGGCGCCACCCAGGCGCAGACCGGCAAGACGCCGGGGGTGGACTATAATCCTTATGCGCTGACCACCGGGCCGTTCAGCCCTGTCACCGGGTCGGCCCCGACCGACTCGCAGTGCGTGCAGAACGTCAACCACTGCGTCAACGCGGACGCGGGCGTCACAATCCCGCTCGACAATTTCGGCGTCAACCAGCGGATGTTCAATATCTACGACGGTCCCGTCTATCAGGACTCGAATGCGTACCTGGACATCAGGGCAACCCAATGCACGTCGGCTGCCTGCCTCTATCGTAATGTCGTCGGCCTTCGCGTCGCGACGACGGACGGCCGCGTCGGGACGACGGACGGCCTTACCTGCTACATGCCGAACGCCGCGATCGGCTGGAAGCAGCCGAACGGGTTCTACTATCCGCCGGCGTTCCATTCCGATAATCTGTTCTTCAACAACGTCGATATCCGGCACTTCGTGATCGAGCCGCTGTTCACGCCGGGAACCTACAACACGGCGGCAGGGCTGATCACGGCTGATTACTGCGGCAATACCGGCTTCACCTTCGCCGGCTATACCGACATCGACCGGCAGACCGAACTCAGCGACGACGACGGCACGCTGACCGGCCTCATCAACAACAATGTGGCCGATCTGGGCAACCCGCTGGCGCCCCCGATCACCACGATCTCGGTCAACGGCGACCCGTTCTTCCAGGCTCCAATCTTCACCCCGGAATGCAAGTCGGCGTTCGGGGTCAATCCCAACAAGGCGTGCGACACGCCACCGAAATACCCGACCCCGCAGACGGCGGACACCAGCCCCTACGAGTATGTCACCTCGGTCGTCATCGCCGGCTGCACGCAGACCGGCGGCGACGTGGAGACGCTCTGCGGGAGCAGCAAGCTCCGCACCGTCCCGGGGTCCGGCGGCGTCTGGTCGCAGAATTGCGGCGGCCCGTTCTGCTATGGCGTGCCGCTGTATCGGCAGTACCTGACCGGCGGCGAGTGGGCGAACTGGACCACGCTGGGCTGCGCGAACGAGCCCGCCCGCGACAGCGCCGCCTGCAAGTTCCCGTTCATCCGGATGTCCGGCCAGTCATCCTATCAGCGCAGCACGCTCACCGCCAACCACGGCACTTACTATCTCGACACGACCGTGCCGGACACCACGCAGCGGACCGAGGCCTTCACCGACCCGGCGATCTATCCGCCGTGCAGCCCCGCGCCCGCCGTGTGCCAGACGCGCAGCCTCAACGTGTTCCAGCCGGGGCAGACCTATTACGTGTTCCTGGTCTATGGCCGGCCGACGACGCGGCAGACGTATCAGATCTACGTCGGCAGCGGCTTCAACGTCGCGACCGACCTCGCCTATGTGCGCGGCGACATCGCCGGCATCCCGACCAAGTTCTCGGCCGGCACGGGCTCCTCGCCGATGACCGGCGCCAGCGTCGATGCGAACGGCGTGCTAAGCGTCACCATCGACCTCTCGCCGGTCGCGGGCGAGTTGTCGCCGACCGGCCCGAACGGCCTATGCGAGCCGCATAATTTCTGTTCATGGAACGAGAGCACGAGCACCTGCGACAGCAAGCTGACGAACAACCCGAACGACCCGCGGGTGCTGGCCGATCCCGGCCTGGTGGCACGCAGCGTCCACGCCTGCGGCACCTGGGCGGTCAAGGACCTCGACTGCCCGCCGGGCGGCTGCTTCGGGTTCAGCTTCAAGCTCCCGAGCGACGGCACGTTCGCGACCGGCGTCAACCACCGGCCGGCGCCCGTGCAATTTTCGACCGCGGTCGCCTCGGGCTGGGCGACGCAGTTCCTGCGCACCGCGCTGCCGCCGGACAGCATGTCGACGCCGGCTTCGGATTGTTACTATCCGAAGATCCCCGGCGCCGCGGACTGTCCGCTGTCGAACTGAGCGCGCGGCCGATGCCGGATCAGCAGCACGATGCAGCTGCGACCCGGATCGAGGCCGTGCTCGTGGCGCGAGGCCTGCTCGGCGCGGCCTCGCTCGATCGCGTCCGGCGGCTGGAGGCGGAGAGCGGCGAACGCATCGACCACATCGCCGCCAAGCTCGGGCTCGTGTCCGAACGCGACCTCGCCCACGCCTATGCCGAGTTGATCGGCTCGCCGGTCCTGACCGCGGCCGAGTTCCCCGCCGTCCCGATCGAAGGGGCCCGCACCCGCCGCGCGTTCCTGAGCCAGACCCGCGTGCTGCCGCTCGCCGAGAGCGACGGGATGCTGGTGGTGGCGATGGCCGATCCGCTCGACGACACCGCCGCGCGCGCGCTGGCCTTCGCGTTCGACAAGCCGGTGCTGCGCCGCGTGGCGCTGCCCGCCGACATCGAGGCGGCCTGCGAACGCCTCTACGGTGAGGGCCGATCCTCAGCCGAACGGCTGGGCGAGGCGGCGGGCGAGCGCGACGACGACGATCGCGACGCCGATCTGGAACGCCTGCAGGACCTCGCCAGCGAGGCCCCGGTGATCCGGCTGGTCAACGGCCTGGTCAGCCGCGCCGTCGAGATGCGCGCGTCGGACATCCACCTCGAATCCGCCGAGGCGCGGCTGCGCGTGCGTTACCGCATCGACGGCGCGCTGGCCGAGATCCAGCCGCCGCCCGCGCGGCTGCGCCACGCCATCATCTCGCGGGTGAAGATCATGGCGCGGCTCAACATCGCCGAGCGGCGGCTGGCGCAGGATGGTCGGATGCGGCTCGCGGTACGCGGCAAGGAGATCGATTTCCGCGTCTCGACCACGCCCTCGATCCACGGCGAGAGCGTCGTGCTGCGCATCCTCGATCGCGGCGCCCTCTCGCTCGACTTCGCCGATCTCGGCTTCGACGCGGCGCTGCTGCCGCCGTTCCGCGCCATCCTGGATCGGCCGCACGGCATCGTCCTGGTCACCGGCCCGACCGGCAGCGGCAAGACGACGACGCTCTACACGGCACTCGCCACGCTGAACGACACGTCGCGGAAGATCCTCACCGTGGAAGACCCGGTCGAGTACGTGCTGGAGGGCATCAACCAGGTGCAGGTGAAGCCCGAGATCGGCCTCACCTTCGCGAGCGCCCTGCGGAGTTTCCTGCGCCAGGACCCGGACATCATGATGATTGGCGAAATCCGCGACCTGGAGACCGCGCAGATCGCGGTGCAGGCGGCGCTCACCGGCCATCTCGTGCTCTCCACGGTCCACACAAACGACGCCGCGAGCGCCGTCACGCGGCTGCTCGACATGGGGATCGAGGATTATCTGCTCAGCTCGACCATCAACGGCGTGCTCGCCCAGCGGCTGGTCCGCAGGCTCTGCCCCGCCTGCCGCACCGCCTACGAGCCGGCCGCCGACCTGGCCGACCGCCTCGGCCTCGCGGCGCTGGCCAGCGGCCGTCCGTTCGTGCTGCAGCGCGCCGGCGGCTGCGAGCAGTGCAGCGGCACCGGCTATCGCGGCCGCACCATGATCCTGGAGCTGATGGCGAACGCCGATCCGATCCGCGCACTGGTGATGCGCCACGCCGAGGCACGCGAGATTCAGGCCGAGGCCGTACGAGGCGGGATGCAGACCATGTACGCACACGGCTTGCGCAAGGCGCTGGCCGGCGAGACGACCGCGGAGGAGGTCATCCGCGTCACCCGCGACGCCTGACGCCCACGCGATGCCCCGCTTCGACTATAGCGCGCTCTCGGCCACCGGCGACTTCGTCGCGGGCGAACTCGACGGACCGGATGCCGCCGCCATCATCGCGCGGCTGCACGAGCGGGCTCTGCTGCCGATTCATGCCACCGAGCACCGCGCCGGCGTTGCGTCGCAACTCCGACTGCCGTGGCGTCGCGCGCACCCGCTGCGTGGCGCCGAACTCGCGCTGTTCAGCGGCCAGCTCTCGCGCCTCTTGCGGGCCGGCCTGCCGCTCGACCGCGCGCTCGAGATGCTCGCGACGCTTGCGGCGGGCCGCCCGCTCGGCCGCGCAATCCGCGAGACGCTGGCGCGGGTGCGCGACGGCGCCGCGCTGGCGGAGGCAATGGCGGCTCCCGACAGCCGGTTTCCCGCCGCCTTCGTGACCATGATCCGTGCCGGCGAGGCGGGCGGCGCCCTGCAGCCAGTGTTGGACCGTGCGGCCGGGTTCCTGGCGCGGTCGGAGGCGATCCGCCAGAAGCTCGCCTCCGCGCTGATCTATCCCGTGGTGCTGATGATCGCCGCAACCGGGTCCGTCGTCCTCGTCCTCACCGTCGTGCTGCCGCAGTTCGAGCCGATGTTCCGCAACGCCGGCGCGGCCCTGCCGGCCAGCACGCGCATCATCATGGCGCTCGGCGACTTCCTGCGCCGGCACGGCCGGACGCTGCTGGCAGGCGTGCTGGTCGCGGCCCTCGCGCTGCAACGGCTGCTGCGCCGGCCGGCCGCCGCGCGGCTGCGCGACCGCGTGCTGTTGGCGCTGCCGCTGATCGGCACGCTGGTCACCAAGAGCGAGATCGGCCGGTTCTGCCGCACCCTTTCGGTGCTGCTGGCCAACGGTGTCGGCGCGCCGCGGGCAATGGCGCTGTGCGGCGAGACGATCGGCAACCGCGTCATCGCAGACGCCGTCAGCGTCGCCGCCACGCGCTTCAAGCAGGGCGAGGGCCTGTCCGCGCCGCTGGCGCTCGGCGGACGTTTCCCGACGCTTGCCACGCAACTCCTCCGCATCGGCGAGGAGACCGGCCGGCTGGAGGAGATGCTTGCGGAGGTCGCGGACATCTACGACCGGGACGTAGAGCGCATCATTGAGCGTGCGCTGGCGCTGTTCGTCCCGGTGCTGACCATCGCGATGGGCGCGGTGATCGCGCTCATCGTCGCGTCCGTGATGACGGCGCTGCTCGCGATCAATGACCTCGCGCTCTAAAGCCGGTTTCACGCTGATCGAGATGCTGGTCGTGCTGGCGATCATCGCACTCGCCGCGACGGCGCTGCCGATGCTCGGCGCGGGCCTGCCCGGCGTCCGGTTGCGGGCGGAGGCCGACCGGATCGCGTCGGTGTTGCGCGACCTCCGCGATGCGGCGATCCGACGGGACGCGACGACGGCGTTTCTCATCGATCCTGCGGCGCGCAGCTATACCGCCACAGGCACGGCGCCAAGAGGCCTGCCCGCTTCGGTGACGCGGATCGGGATGCAGAACGCCGGCGGCCGCAGCATACAATTCTTCGCCGACGGCACATCGACCGGCGGCACGGTCATCCTGAGCGGCATCCGGAGCTCGGCCGCGATCCACGTGGACTGGCTGACCGGCGCGGTGCATGGCGGGTGATGCGCCCGGCCCACCGCGCGCAGGACGGTTTCACGCTGATCGAGGTGGTGGTGGCGCTGGCGATCCTGGCGCTGACGTTCGGGTTCGCCTACCAGGGACTTTCCGGAGGCGTCGGCTGGATGGATCGAGGTCGTCATGACGAAAGGGCGCTCTCGCTTGCCGACTCCATGCTCGAACGCGTAGGGATCGACATACCGCTGCATGACGGCGCGCTCTCGGGGCGGACCATCGATGGATATTCCTGGCAGATCGACGTGGCGCCGTACGGCGCACCAGGGCGGCGACGTTTCGCCGCTGTCGCCGCGCACCAGGTCGAAATTGTGGTCGGTTGGACGGACGGCGCAGCGACGCGGCAGATTCGACTGGTGACAGTGCGGCTGGCGCCGCAATCCGCCGGACAGGGTTGGTGAGCAATCCGCGCGACCGGCAGGCCGGCTTCACGCTGATCGAGGTGATCGTCAGCCTCGCGGTTCTCGGGCTGATGATGGTGGTCATTCTCGGCGGCCTGCGGCTCGGCACCCGGACCTGGCGTTCGGTCGATCGGGATGCGGCGGGGTCGGCAGACGTGGCCGCCGTGCAGGACGTGCTACGCCATGCCATCCGGGACGCCGAGCCCGCCTTCGCCTCGGCGACGCTTGGCGATCGCACGCTTGCCTTCGATGGCGGCACGGACGCCCTCGCGCTGGTCTCGCCGCTGCCGCAGGCCATCGCATCGGGTGTGCGTGCGCAGCAGACGTTCCTCGTCGAGCCCGCCGGCCGGTCCCGGCAACTGGTGCTGTTGTGGCGGCTCGACCTGCCGGCCAGCGACGGCGGCGCCCTTCCCGAGAACCGGGTCGTGCTGCTGGATCACGTCGCCCGCGTGCGCTTCGCCTATTTCGGTGCGACGGAGCCGGCACAGCCCCCCGCGTGGCAGCGCCTCTGGTCCGGTCGTGCGCGAATGCCCGAGTTGGTCCGCGTGCGGATCACGCGCGACGGCGTGGCGCGTTCGCGCTGGCCCGATCTGATCGCGTCCCCCAGGGCGACGGCGAGCCTGTCCTGCCGCTACGATGCCACCGCCGCGACATGCACCCGGACGCGATGAGCGGCGCGCTTCTCCTGCGGCCCGCGCAGGCTGCGAGCCTCGCCGTGCGCCGGTTTCTTGGCTGGTGGATCGCCGAACTCGCGGGCCTGGCGCCGCACTGGCTGCTGCACCTCGTGGCCGCGACGGACGGTTCGGCAAACGTGCTGGAATATGCGCGCGATCACGCCGTGCTCGTGTCGGCGGCCCGCGGTCGGGCCGGGCCGATGCGGCTGCCGCTCGACGGGATGGCCGCCGCCGAACTGCGAGCGCGTGTGCGGTCGGCGCTCGGACGGCATCGGCGCGGCAACCGCGTCTCGGTGCGGCTCGACAGCTCGCTGGTCTTCGAGGCGAGGCTTGCGCTGCCGTTCTCGGCACAGGGCGCGCTGCGCGGCATCGTACAGCACCAGATCGAGCGGCTGACCCCGATCGACGCATCGGAAACCTGCTTCGACTGCCGCGCCGCGCCACGGACGCCCGGCGCCCGCACGCTCGACGTGCAGGTGGTGGTCGCCAGGCGCACGACGATAGAGGGCGCGCTCGCTCTGGCCCGCGACCTTGGCCTGCGCCCCCGCCGTGTGCTCGCGCCGGAGGCCGACCGGCTGCCGCTGGTCCTCTGGGCGGCGACCCGAACCGCCGGAACCGCCCGCGGCCGCACGCTCCGGCGGGTCATGGAAACGACCGCGGCCGCCCTGTTCCTGGCTGCATACGCGCTGCACATCCATCGCCTCGACTCCATCCGCGAAGATCTGCGCCGCCGCGTCGCACACGCGCAGCTGGCGGCCGACGCGGCACGCAATGTCGGGCGCGAGATCGTGCAGACGCGGCAGGCGCTCGCGTTCCTCGACCGCCGCCGGGACAGTGTGCCGCCGCTGCTCGTGCTGGACGAACTGACGCGGCTGGTGCCGCTCGACGCGTGGGTGACGCGGTTCTCCCTGCGTGGGCAGCAGGCGGAGATCGCCGGCTACGCGCCGCGAGCGACCGACCTGATCGCCCGCATCGAGCGGTCGAGGCAGTTCGCGCAACCCGAGTTCCGTTCGCCGATCACGCTGTCGCCGGACGGCCGCGCGGAACACTTCGACATCTCGTTCGACCTGCGCGCGGCTGCTGGGCGATGAATGCACTCGCCTCGCCTCTGCTCCGACGCGTGCTGGCGCTTTCGATCCTGGCCGCTTGTGCGGGCCTGCTGTGGAGCTATGTCGCGATGCCGCTGATCGACCTCGCGAGCGCACGGCAGGCGGACATCGCCAGCGCGGCCGAACGGCTGCGCCACCTCGATGCGCTGATCGCTCGGCAGCCCGAGCTGGACCGTCGCGCGTCGGTCCTGGGCGTGCGCTTCGCGCAGGTGGGTGGGTTCTGGAGCGGCCCGAGTGCTGCCGTGATCGCGGCTGACGTGGAGGACCGCCTTCGGCGCGTGGTCGTGGCGAGCGGCGGCCGGGTCGAGAGCAGCGCCGAGGTGGCCGCGACCACGGAAATCGGCGACCGGGGGCTTGCGGTGCATTTCGAGATCACCGGGCCGCTCGCCACCGTGCAGCGGACGCTCGCGGCCGTGGATGCCGAGACGCCGGCGCTGTTCGTCGATCATCTCGCGATCACCGCGCCGCCAGCCGCGCGCGATCCCGCGCATCCGCCGACGCTCGACCTCGATCTCACCGTCACCGGCTACCGGCCGCCGCTTCCGGTTCAGGGCCGCCACCCGTGATGCTGCTTCCCGCGCTGTCGCTGGCGTGGCGATCGACGCTGGTGCTGCTGGGTGCCGCGTCGGTCGGCTGGGAACTGTCCGCGCCAACGACGCTGCCGCTTGCAGCGCCGCCGCCGCACGCCGCAATCGCCGGCTCCGCCAGCGCCGTGGCTGCGGCGCCGGCGCACGCCGCCTATTCCGCGATCGGCCGCCACCCGCTGTTCTCGCCGACGCGGCAGCCCTGGGTGCCGCCGCCTGCCGCCGTCGACAGCGCCCGCCATGCGCCGCCGGCCCCGCCCGCCGGGTTTGTCGTGATCGGCACGGTCGTCGGCGGCGGCATCCGCCGCGCGATCGTGCGGCCTCCGAACGGCGACACGACGATTCTGCTCGCCGAGGGGCAGCAGTTGCAGGGCTGGACACTGCGACGCATCGGCCCGGAGGGTCTGCGCTTTGAACGCGCCGCCGCGACCTGGCAACTACGCCTTTCCCCGCCGGGATCGGGTCACGTCACGCAGGCCGGACGATAACCGTGCCGCGCCTGCACCGCACCGCACCGATCGTGCTTCTAACCGCCGTGTTCGGCGGTTGCAGCGGGTCGCCGAACGGCACCGGGCCTGCGGCGGCTGCCGCACCGCCGCCGGTCTCCCGCGGGCCCGCGATGCTGGCACCGCGCTCGTATGCGAGCGGCAACGGAGCCGCGATTCCGCTCGCGCGCCCGCGGGCGTCCGGGCCGCCGGTGGTCGTCATGGGGACCGGATATTTCGTGACCCCGCAGACGGGGATCGGCGAGGATGCGCAGGGCACGCCGACAGAGGGCGCCGACGTGACGCTCAACTTCGTCAAGGTCGATGTGCGCGACGTCGCGCGCAGCGTCCTCGGCGACCTGCTGCGGCTCTCCTTCGTCGTCGATCCGTCGGTGCAGGGAACCGTGACGTTGCAGACCGGCCGGCCGATCCCGCGCAGCGCGGTTCTGCCGACCTTGCAGAACGCGCTGGCGCTCGATGGTATCGCCGTGGTCGAGCGGGACGGCATCTGGCGGCTGGTGCCGATCGCCAACGCAACCCGCGAGGCGCGGCTGGGCGGCACGGGCGGGTCGGGCTTCATCAGCCGCGTCGTCTCTCCCCGCTTCGTCGCTGCCACCGACCTCGCGCGCGTGCTGGGACCGCTGCTGCCGCCCGGCGCCACGGCGCGGGCCGATGCGTCGCGCAACGTGCTGATCGTGAGCGGCACCACTCAGAGCGTGATCGACATTCTCGACGATATCGACATCTTCGACGTGGACGCCTTGCGCGGCGTGTCTTTTGCGCTTCTGCCTCTGGCCAACGCACAAGCGGGCGACGTGGCGCGCGAGGTCGCGACCCTGATCGCGGCGGCCGGTGGCGGCATCGCGACCCTCGTGCATGTGGTGCCGATCGACCGGCTCAACGCGGTGCTGGTCACCTCGATGCGTCCAGCCTATCTCGCGCGGGTGCGAGGCTGGGTCGCGGATCTGGACCGGGCCGGCGGCAACGGCGAGCCGCAGCTCTACGTCTATCGGGTGCAGAACGGTCGGGCGGCCGACCTCGCGTCGGTGCTGCGCCAGGCGCTCGGGATCAGCGCGCCCGCCGCGGGGCCGGCGTCCGCCGTCGCCACGCCCCAGGGGTCGGCCGCTCCGCCGGCGCCCGAGCAGCCGACGATGCCCGGGCTTTCCGCCGGGTCGGGTCTTTCCGCCGGGTCGGGACTTTCCGCCGAATTGGGCGGTGCCCAGGAACCGGGCCGCATCCCGGCGATCCTGACCGGCGGCCTGCCCAACGATACGGCGAGCCCGCGCGATCCGTTCGATACCAGCGCGTCCGGCGGCAGCGCGATCCGGGTGACGGCCGACAATGCGAACAACGCGCTTGTGATCTCGGCCACGCCGCAGGATTACAGCGTGATCGAGTCCGCCCTCGAACGGCTCGACGTGCGCCCGCTTCAGGTGCTGATCGACGCCACGATCGCGGAGGTGAGCCTCACGAACCAGCTCAGCTTCGGGCTGCAGTATTATTTTCGGTCCGGCAATTTCCAGGCGGTGTTCAGCCCGAATATCCAGAATGCCACGACGGCCCCGAGCAGCACGTCCGCAAACGGCACGCCGACCTCCGTCCTCGGCACCTCCACCATGTTTCCCGGCTTCGGCTTCCTGCCCGGCGCCAACCTCGCCGTCGCTGCAAACGGCGGCAGTGCGGTAATCCTCACTGCCCTGAGAGCGTTGACCCATGTGGAGGTGCTGTCGTCGCCGAACCTGGTGGTGCTGAACAACCAGCCGGCCCGCTTGCAGGTCGGCGACCAGGTACCGATCCAGACGCAGTCGGCGACCAGCGTGCTGACGCCGGGTGCGCCGGTGGTCAACTCGATCGAGTATCGCGACACCGGCGTGATCCTGAACGTGACGCCGCGCGTCAATGCCGGCGGGCTGGTGCTGCTCGACATTTCCGAGGAGGTGAGCCAGGTGTCGCAGACCACGAGTTCGACCCTCAACACGCCGACCATTTCGCAACGGCGCGTCACGAGCTCGGTCGCGGTCCGGGACGGCCAGACGATCGCCCTCGGCGGCCTGATCTCGGATGCCCGCTCCACGGCCCACAGCGGCATCCCCGTGCTGGACGACATCCCTTATGTCGGCTGGCTGTTCGGCACCACGACCAACAACCTGAGCCGGACGGAGCTGATCGTGATGATCACACCGCACGTCATTCGTGACGG
The DNA here is from genome assembly GCA_036272815.1 of Acetobacteraceae bacterium. GTDB lineage: Bacteria > Pseudomonadota > Alphaproteobacteria > Acetobacterales > Acetobacteraceae > DATAYA01. The sequence goes on along the minus strand of DATAYA010000250.1, from coordinate 16,667 downwards.
CAGCGACGCGCAGGCGGTCACCGACGAGTTGCGGCGCAAGCTGCGGCTGACGATCCCCGTGCTGCGCCGATGAACGCGGCGCGGCGGTCGCGCGAGGGCGGCTTCGCGCTGGTCACCGTGCTCTGGGCCGCGGTGATCCTGGCCGCGATCACCGCCAGCGTCCTGCACACCGCGCGCCGCGAGATGCGGGTTGCGAACACCCGCTTGATGCACGCGCAACTCGGTGCGCTCGCCGACGCAGCGATCAGCATCACCATCCTCCGCATGCTCGACGCCCATCCCGCGATGCAGCCGCTCACCGACGCGACGCCGTTTGCGGTCGCGTTCGGCGGCCGCACGATCCGCGTCCGTGTGCAGGACGAGGCAGGGCGGATCGACCTCAACGCCGCGCAGCCGGCGCTGCTGCTGCGGCTGCTGATGGCGGCCGGGCTTGACCTGCCGCGCGCGCAGCGTCTGGTCGACAACATCCTCGACTGGCGCGAGCCCGGTCCGGGTCACCATCTCAACGGCGCGGATGCTGCCGATTACGCCGCCGCGGGGCTGGCCTATGGCCCGCGCGAGGGACCATTCGAGTCGGTGCAGGAGTTGCAGCTCGTCATGGGGATGACGCCCGCGCTCTACGCGCGCGTGGCACCGCTTCTGACGATCTACTCGCAGACGCCGTGGGTCGACGTCGGTGCCGCACCTCCGGGCGTGCTGGACGTGCTTGATCTGCCTGCGCCGCCCGGGCCGGCGGCCGTGAAGCTCGGTCGCGTCTTCACCATTGTCGCCGACCTGCGCGGGCCGCGATCGGCGCGTGTTCGCAGGACCGCGATCGTGCAGCTGACCGGAAGCCGGCGCCGGCCGGTCCTGACCTATAGCTGGCGGTGACTTTCGGCGCGTTCCGTTCGCATCAATCGGCGGCGGCTGCGACGCCAACCGCGCGCGTGCGGGTGCGCAACGTGACGAACTCCTCGGCCGCGGTGGGATGGATGCCGATCGTGCGGTCGAAATCGCGCTTGGTGGCGCCGGCGGTAATAGCGACCGCGAGGCCCTGGATGATCTCCGGCGCGTCCTCGCCCAGCATGTGCGCGCCGACCACGCGGTCGGACGCCTGATCGACGATCAGCTTCATCATCGTCTTGAGCGGCCGGCCGCTCAGCGTGTGGCGCATCGGCGTGAACCGCGAGAGATAGACGTCCGCCGGCCCGTGCGCCGCGGCCTGCGCTTCGGTAAGGCCGACGGTGCCGATCGGCGGACTGGAGAAAACCGCACTGGCCACCGCGGCGAAAGACCACGACCGGCCCGGCAGCGCGCCGAACAGCAGATCGGCGAGCGTATGCCCCTCGGCAATCGCCACGGGCGTGAGATTGATCCGGTCCGTGACGTCGCCTATCGCGTGAATATGCGGCACGTTCGTCCGCCACTCGGCGTCGACCACGATCGCATGGCGCTCGTTGGCTCGCACGCCGGCGCGATCGAGCCCGAGCCCGCGCAGGTTCGGCGTCCGGCCGAGGGCGAGCAGGGCGAAGTCCGCCGTGACCGCGCCGCCGTCATCAAGATGCACGACCCGTGCCGCACCCTTGGCCTCGATCCGGCGCGGCAGGCGGGCGGCGTGCAGCCTTATGCCCTGCGTCGCCATCGCCTCTGCGAGCGCCTCGCGCAAATCCTCGTCGAAGCCGCGCAGCGGGTGATGCTGGCGGAAGATCAGGTCGACTGCCGCGCCGAGGCCCGCAAAGATGCCGGCGAATTCGACCGCGATGTAGCCCGAGCCGAGGATCGCGATGCGCTTCGGCATCGCAGTCAGGTGGAAGATGTCGTCGGAGACGGCGGCGTGTTCCGCGCCGGGCAGATCAGGCCGGTGCGGATGGCCGCCGGTCGCGATCACGATCCGCTCGGCGGTGACGCGCCGGCCGCCGACATCGAGCGTGTGCGGATCGAGGAATTGCGCGTGCGCCTCGAACGTCTCGACCCCGGCGCCCGCCAGCAGCTTGACGTAGATCGTGTTGAGCCGCGCGATCTCGGCATCCTTGGTGGCGATGAAGCCGCCCCAGTCGTGGCTCCCGCGCCGCGTGTCCCAGCCGAAGCCGCGCGCATCGTCTGCCGCCGGACCATAGCCTGCCGCGAGCACCATCAGCTTCTTCGGCACGCAGCCGACATTGACGCAGGTGCCGCCCCAGAAGCGCTGCTCGGCGATCCCCACCCGCGCCCCGTGCCCGGCGGCGATGCGCGCGCAGCGCACCCCGCCCGAGCCGCCGCCGATCACGAACAGGTCGAAGTCGAACTTGGTCATCGGCCGAAGATAGGGCGCCACGGCCGCCGTGTCAGGGGCGATGGCCGCGGGTGTGGGTGGCGGCCCCGTGACCCCGCCCGCCGCCTGCGCTAGAACGCGCGCCTGACCGGAGACGCCTCTTGAACCAGACCACCACGAGCCCCACCGGGGCCAACAGCCTGCGCAACGGCCCGGACGGGCGCGGCCGCTTCGGCGAGTACGGCGGCCGGTTCGTCGCCGAGACGCTGATGCCGCTGATTTTGGAGGTCGAGCAGGCCTACGAGGCAGCGCGGCGCGACCCCACCTTCCGCACCGAACTTGACGCGTACCTGCGCGACTACGTCGGCCGACCGAGCCCGCTCTGGTTCGCCGAGCGCCTGACGCGCGCGCTCGGCGGTGCGCGCATCTATCTCAAGCGCGACGAGCTGAACCACACTGGCAGCCACAAGATCAACAACTGCATGGGCCAGATCCTGCTCGCGCGCCGGATGGGTCGCGGCCGCATCATCGCCGAGACCGGCGCCGGCCAGCACGGCGTCGCGACCGCAACCGTCTGCGCGCTGTTCGGTCTGCCATGCACGATCTACATGGGCACCACCGACGTCGAACGGCAGAAGCCCAACGTGTTCCGCATGAAGCTGCTGGGCGCCGAGGTGGTCCCGGTCACCTCCGGCGCCGGCACGCTGAAGGATGCGATGAACGAGGCGATGCGCGACTGGGTCGCGAACGTTCGCGACACCTACTACCTGATCGGCACCGTCGCCGGCCCGCATCCCTATCCCGCGATGGTGCGCGATTTCCAGAGCATCATCGGCACCGAGGCGCGCACGCAGCTCTATGAGGCCGAGGGGCGCCTGCCGGATGTGTGCGTCGCCGCGATCGGCGGCGGGTCGAATGCGATGGGCCTGTTCCATCCCTTCCTCGACGATCCTTCGGTCCGCCTGATCGGCGTCGAGGCGGCGGGACGCGGGCTCGACAGCGGCGCGCACGCGGCGAGCCTCTCCGGTGGCCGGCCCGGCGTGCTGCACGGCAACCGCACCTATCTCTTGCAGGACGACGACGGCCAGATCATCGAGGCGCACAGCATCAGCGCCGGCCTCGACTATCCCGGCATCGGCCCCGAGCATTCCTGGCTGCACGATATCGGGCGCGTCGAATATGCCGCCGCGACCGATGCGGAGGCACTGGAGGCATTCCAGCTCTGCACGTGCACCGAGGGGATCATCCCGGCGCTGGAGCCGGCGCACGCGCTCGCGCATGTGCGCAAGATCGCGCCCGCAATGCCGTCGGATGCGCTTGTGCTGATGAACCTCTGCGGCCGCGGCGACAAGGATATCTTCGCCGTCGCGGCCCATCTCGGGGTGGAGCTGTGAGCCGCATCGCCGCGCGGTTCGCGGCGCTGCAGCGCGAGGGCCGCGGCGCGCTGATCCCGTTCCTCGAAGCCTACGACCCTGACCGCGCCACCAGCATGGCGCTGCTGCGTGGGATGCCGGCGGCGGGCGCGGACCTGATCGAGATCGGAATGCCATTCACCGACCCGATGGCCGACGGTCCGATCATCCAGGCGGCCGGCAAGCGTGCGCTCGCGGCGGGCGCCAAGCTTGCTGGCGTGCTGGGCATGGTTCGCGACTTCCGCGCGGACGATGATGCGACGCCAGTAGTCCTGATGGGTTATCTCAACCCGATCGCGAGCTACGGCCCGGCGCGGTTCTGCGCCGATGCGGCGGCAGCCGGCGTCGACGGCCTGATCGTCGTTGATCTTCCGAGTGAGGAGGCCGGCCTGCTCGCCCCGCACGCCGCGGCGCACGCGCTCGACGTCATCCGGCTCGTGGCGCCCACGACCGACGAGGCGCGGCTGCCGCGCGTGCTCGAAGGCAGCTCGGGCTTCGTCTATTACGTCAGCATCACCGGGATCACGGGCACGCGCACCGCGACCACGGCGGAGCTGGCGGCCGCGATCCCGCGCGTGCGTCGGCACACCGACCTGCCGATCGCGGTCGGCTTCGGCGTCCGCACGCCGGCGCAGGCGGCCGAGATCGCGCGGATCGCCGACGGCGCGGTGGTCGCCTCGGCACTCATAGAAACGCTGTCACGGCATCTCGATGCGGATGGGCGCGCGTGTTCCGGCGCCGCCGGGATCGTCCTCGACGAAGTGCGTGCGCTCGCGGCGGGCGTGCGCGGTGCGAGGGTTGCGGCATGAGCTGGCTCACCGAATTCGTACGCCCGAAGATCCGCACCCTGCTCGGCCGGCGGGACGTGCCGGAAAACCTCTGGCACCAATGCCCCGCCTGCGAGCAGATGATCTTCCAGCGCGACCTTGAGAAAAACCAGAAAGTCTGCCCGCATTGCGGCCACCACATGCGCGCGCGCGCGACCGAGCGGCTGGGCTGGACGCTCGACGAGGGCAGTGCCGCGCGCATCGAGTTGCCGAAGGTGCCACCCGACCCGCTGCGCTTCCGCGACACCAAGCGCTATGCCGATCGCCTGCGCGAGGCGCGCGACAAGACCGGACTCGATGATGCCGCCGCGGTCGCACACGGCACCATCGGCGGCCACAAGGCGGTGGTCGCGGCGATGGAATTCGACTTCATCGGCGGCTCTATGGGGGCGGCCGTCGGCGAGGCGATCGTCACGGCGGCGAAGCTCGCCGTGCTGCAGGACGCCGCACTGGTCGTGTTCACGGCCACGGGTGGCGCGCGAATGCAGGAGGGTGCGGTCAGCCTCATGCAGATGCCGCGCACCGTGATCGCGACGCGCATGGTGAAAGAGGCGGGACTGCCCTTCATCGTCGTGATGTGCGACCCCACCACCGGCGGTGTCACGGCGAGCTTCGTCATGCTCGGCGACATCCACATCGCGGAGCCCGGTGCCATGATCGGCTTCGCCGGCGGCCGCGTCATCGAACAGACCGTGCACGAGAAGCTGCCCGAGGGGTTTCAGCGTGCCGAATACCTGCTGGAGCACGGGATGCTCGACATGGTGGTCAAGCGCACCGAGTTGCGCGAGACGCTGGCGCGCGTGATCGACCTCCTGCGCGTGCGGGCGCCGGACACCGAGCCCCGACCGGAGCCGGCCGAGGCCGCATGACGTGAGCGACGCAAGCGTCGGCACCGGCCGTGCAGAGGCGGTCATCGAGCGGCTGCACGGTCTGCACCCACGGCTGATCGACCTCAGCCTCGGCCGGCTCGAGGCGCTGCTGGCCAAGCTCGGCCATCCCGAGCGGCTTCTGCCGCCGGTGATCCACGTCGCCGGCACCAACGGCAAGGGCAGCACCTGCGCCTTCCTGCGCGCGATCGCCGAGGCGGCCGGCTGGCGCGTGCATGTCTACACCTCGCCGCATCTTGTGCGCTTCAACGAGCGCATCCGCGTCGCCGGCAGCATCGTCTCCGACGCAGCGCTGGAGGATGCGCTGGAAGCGGTGGAGCAGGTCAACGCCGGCGCGCCGATCACCGTGTTCGAGGTCATCACCGCCGTCGCGTTCGAACTCTTTTCGCAGACGCCGGCCGATCTCTGCGTGCTGGAGGTCGGGCTGGGCGGCCGGTTCGACGCGACCAACGTCGTGGCGACTCCCGCCGCCTGCGCGATCGCGTCCATCTCGATCGACCACCGAGAAATGCTGGGCGACACGCTCGGCAAGATCGCGTTCGAGAAGGCCGGCATCATCAAACCGGGCGTGCCGGTCGCCGTGGTGGCGCAACCGGAGGAGGCGGCGAAAATCATCGCAACGTGCGCCGCCGATCGCGGTGCGCCATTGCTGGTCGAGGGTCGCGCGTGGAACGCCGAGGTGCGGCCGGACCGGCTCCGGTTCCGCGACGCCGCCGGCACGCTCGACCTGCCGCCGCCCGCATTGCCGGGCCTGCATCAATTCGCCAATGCGGGCCTTGCGATCGCCGCGTTGCGCTCATCCGGGCTCCGCGTGCCGGATGCGGCATTCGCCGGGATCGCGCGCGCGGAATGGCCGGCGCGGCTGCAACGCCTTTCGGGACGACTCGCGAAGCTCCTGCCGACCGGTTGGGAGTTGTGGCTCGACGGTGGCCACAACCAGGGTGCGGGTGAGGCGCTCGGCCACCATCTCGCAAGCTGGTCCGATCGTCCGCTGCACCTGATCGTCGGCATGAAGCAGACCAAGGACGCGCGCGATTTCCTCGCCCCTTTGCTGCCGCACGCGGCGACGCTCTGGGCCGTCGCCGAACCGGGGCAGCACATGGCGCAGCCGATCGCCGCGATCATCGAGGCGTCCGGCGGACGTGCGCAATCTGGCCCGACGGTCGAGGCGGCGCTCGCGCTACTGCCGCCGGACGGGCCGCCGGCGCGCGTGCTGATCTGCGGCAGCCTCTATCTCGCGGGCGAAGTCCTCAAGCGCGACGTCGCCTGAGCCTATACCGCGTCGGCGAAGCGCTGCTTCACGATCCGCAGCACATCGTCGGGATCACGAACCCACCAGTCCGCCGCGGAGAAAATCTCGACGTCGATCATTCCGTCATAGCCGGCCGCCTCCGCCAGCGCGCGCAATCGTGGAAGGTCGATGATCCCGTCTCCCATCATGCCGCGATCGAAGACGAGATCGCGTGTCGGCACCAGCCAGTCGCAGACATGCAGCCCGAAGATGCGCCCGCGTGCCCGCGCGATCGCGACCTCCAGCGCCGGGTCCCACCACACATGATAGGCGTCTATCGCGACCCCGGTACCGGTGCCGAGCGCATCCGCCCAGTCGAGCGCCTGATTGATCGTGCTCACCACGCAGCGGTCGGCACAGGTCATCGGATGCAGCGGCTCAATCGCGAGGCCTACGCCCGCCGCCCTCGCCTCGGGCAGCACGGATGCGAGTCCCTCCAGCGCTGCCGCCCGCGCGCCCGGCAGATCCTTCGAGCCCGGCGGCAGCCCGCCCGCGAGGATCACCAGCCATCGCGCGCCGATCGCGTACGCATCCCCGATCGCGCGGCGTGTTTCCTCGATCGCGTCGGCGCCGCTGGTGAAAAGCCCCGCACGGCACAGGCTTGTCACTGTGAGCCCCGCGTCCCGCATCTGCCGGCCAGCGGCGGCGACGCCCATCTCGGCCAGGCCCTCGCGCCAGGGTGCGATCCCGGCGACGCCGTGTCGCGCGCAGCCCTCGATGCAGCGCGCAAGGTTCCAGCGCTGCCGCACCGTCGCGGTGTTGAGCGCCAGCCGTGCCATATCCGCCATCAGCCGACGCCGTGCAGCGCGAGCAGCATCTCCATCCGGCTGCACGCAGTTTCCGGATCAGGCAGCAGCCCGGCGCGATCGGCAAGCCGGAACAACTCGGACAAATGCAGCAATGAGCGCGCGGATTGCTGCCCGCCCACCATCACGAAATGCTCCTGGTGCCCGGCGAGCCAGGCGAGGAACACCACACCCGTCTTGTAGAATCGCGTCGGCGCGCGGAAGACGTGACGCGAGAGCGGCAGCGTCGGCGCGAGGATCGCGTGGAACTCCGCCGCATCGCCGCGCTGCAAGGCGCCGAGTGCGGCCGATGCCGCCGGCGCGATCGGGTCGAAGATGCCGAGCAGCGCGTCGGAATATCCCGCCGCGTCGCCCGCGATCAGTTCGGGATAGTTGAAATCGTCGCCCGTGTACATCCGCACACCCCGCGGCAAGCGGCGACGCAGCGCGATCTCGCGGTCGCGGTCGAGCAGCGAGACCTTGATCCCGTCAATGTTCCCGGCATTGTCGCGCAGCATCGCGAGGCAGGTCTCGGTTGCCGCGTCGAGATCGCGCGATCCCCAATAGCCGGCCAGTGCGGGATCGAACATGTCGCCGAGCCAATGGATGATCGCGGGCGCCCGCAGCCCGCCGAGCACGCGGCCATAGATGCGGTGATAGTCCTCCGGCCCGCGCGCCGCCGCAGCCAGCGCGCGCGAGGCCATCAGGATGATGCGGCCGCCCAGCGCCTCGATTGCGGCACATTGAGCCTCATAGCCGCGCAGCACGTCGTCGAGGCTCGCGCCCGGCGCGAGGTGATCGGTGCCGGCCCCGGATGCCACGAGCGCTCCCGGCACATCCCGCGCCGCATCGAGCGTGCGCCTGATCAGTTCCAGGCTCGCCGGCCAATCGAGACCCATCCCGCGTTGCGCCGTGTCCATCGCCTCCGCGACGCCGAGGCCGAGCGACCAGAGATGCCGGCGGAACGCGATCGTCCGATCCCAGTCGATCGCCGACGCAATCCATGGGTCGGCGTCGGCCAGCGGATCGGCGACTACATGCGCGGCGGCGTAGGCCACGCGCGGGAAGGGCGGTGCGGCGCGCTCAAACAGGCGTGGCGGCGCCGTCGTGTACGATACGAGCGCCCGCCCCGCATCCGGGAGCATGATGCTGGGCATCGCTCAGATTTCCAGAGCCGGAAGATCGATCCAGCGCCGCTCGCGCCACGACCGCAGTCCCGCTTCGGCGAGTTGGACGCCGCGCGCGCCGGCATCGAGGTTCCACGGAAACGCTTCCAGCTCGCCCGCGACATGCCGCAGGAACAGCTCCCACTGCGCGCGGAATCCGTTCGGCGCCGGCTCCGTGTCCGGCACCTCCTGCCAGCCGGCGAAGAAGTCGATCGGCTGCGCGATGTCCGGGTTCCACACCGGCTTGGGCGTGTTCACCCGTGCCTGCGTCCAGCACTTCTGCAAGCCCGCGACGGCCGATCCGTGCGTGCCGTCGACGTGGAACGTCACCAGATCGTCGCGCCGCACCCGCGTCGTCCAGGACGAGTTGATCTGCGCCACCACGCCGCCCGCCAGTTCGAACGTCGCATAGGCGGCATCGTCGGCATCGGCGTCATACGGCCGGCCCACCTCGTCCACCCGGTGCGGGATGTGCGTCGCGCCGAGGCAGGAGACCGCGCGCACGTCCCCAAAAAGATTGTCGAGCACGTATCGCCAGTGGCAGAGCATGTCGAGGATGATGCCGCCGCCCTCGGCATGCTTGTAGTTCCACGACGGACGCTGCGCCGGCTGCCAGTCGCCCTCGAACACCCAGTAGCCGAACTCCCCGCGCACCGAGAGCATCCGCCCGAGAAAGCCGCTCTCGATCACGCGCCGCAGCTTGAGCAGGCCGGGCAGGAAAAGCTTGTCCTGCACCACCCCGTGCTTGATGCCGGCACGGTGCGCGCGCTGCGCCACGTCCACCGCATCCGCCAGCGTCTCGGCTACGGGCTTCTCGCAATAGACGTGCTTGCCGGCTTCGATTGCGCGCCGCAGCAGGCCGGCGCGCAAGGCGGTGCTGGCGGCATCGAAGAAGATCGCATCGCGCGGATCGGCAAGTGCGGCGTCGAGGTCCGTCGTCCAGCGCTCGACCCCGTGCGCCCGCGCGAGCCGCTCCAGGCGGCCCGCGTCGCGGCCGACCAGGATCGGGTCCGGCATCAGCACATCGCCGGATGCGAGAAGCAGCCCGCCCTCGGCCCGGATCGCCGCGATGCTGCGCACCAGATGCTGGTTCGTTCCCATCCGGCCGGTCACGCCGTTCATCACGATGCCGATGCGGGCTTGCGCCATGTGCCGTGCCTCCCTGCGAGTAACCAGTCAGTTACTTAAGCTGCTGCCTGTCGTCAAGGACGCAGGTAGCCGAGGATCGTATCGACCGCCTCCTGCTCGCGGACCAGCATCGCGTCGGCAGCACCCAGGTCGCGGTCGAAGATGGCCGAGAGCGTGTGGCGGTTGGCGATGTAGAAATAGCTCAGGGCCGCGATCGAGATGTAGAGCTGCATCGGATCGACGCCGCTGCGGAACGCACCCTCTGCAGCACCCCGCCGCAGCAGGTCGGCAATCAGCGCGAGCAGCGGCGAGTACATCTCCCGCACCCGCGTCGAGCGCGCGACATGCCGGGCGCGCTGCATGTTCTCGTCATTGAGCATGACGATGAACTCCGGGTGCTCCGCATGAAACCGGAAATTGAACCGCACCAGCACCCGCATCCCCTCGACCGGGCCGAGCCGGTCCAGTGCCAGCGCGCGTTCCTGTGCGCGCATCCTGGCATAGACGCGCTCCAGCGTCGCCAGCCACACCGCGTCCTTGTTCCCGATATAGGCATAGATCAGCCGCTTGTTGATCCCCGCCCGTGCCGCGATTGCATCGACACGCGCCCCGGCGAAGCCGCACGCGGTGAACTCGGCGGCGGCCGCATCGAGGATGCGCGCGCGCGGCACGGCGTGGCGGTCGGTCTCGGCATCCATCCGCCGAGCCTGCCGCAGTGGCCCTTGCGGGGCAAGCAAGCCGGTAGTAACCGCGTGGTTACGAAGGAGCGCCCGATGGCCAGTCCCGCCCAGCAACGCCATGTCGTGATCGCCTGTTTCCTGGGCTGGACGCTCGATGCGTTCGACTTCTTCATCATGATCTTCGCCCTCGGCGCGATCGCGCACAGCTTCGGCACGGGCATTACCTCCGTCACCTGGGCGATCACGCTGACGCTCGCGATGCGGGCGGTCGGCGCGCTGATTTTCGGCCAGCTCGCCGACCGCTTCGGGCGGCGGTCGATCCTGATCGCGAACGTGATCTGCTTCTCCCTCCTCGAGTTCGCGTCCGGCTTCGCCCCGACGCTTGCGGCGTTCATCGTCATGCGCGCGCTGTTCGGCATCGCGATGGGCGGCGAATGGGGCGTCGGCGCTTCGCTGACGATGGAGAGCATCCCGGCCAGCTGGCGCGGCACGGTCTCGGGTATCCTGCAATCGGGCTATTCGTTCGGCTATCTCCTCGCCGCCATTCTGTACGGCGTCGCGTTCCCGCTCGTCGGCTGGCGCGGGATGTTCATGCTCGGCGCGCTGCCGGGTCTGCTGGTCCTCTACATCCGCGCCAGCGTCCCTGAAAGCCCGGACTGGCTGCTGCGGCGCGGCCGAAGCACCTCGTCGAGCATCCTCGCGGCCGCGGCGCGGCGTCCCTGGCTGTTCGTCTACGCGATCCTGGTGATGACCGCGTTCAATCTGTTCAGCCACAGCACGCAAGACCTCTATCCGAGCGCGTTCCTGCGCGGGCAGCACCATTTCTCGGTGCGCGAGGTCGCGACCGTCGCGGTGATCTACAACATCGGCGCGATCATCGGCTGCCTCTCGGCCGGCGCGCTGTCGCAGCGTCTCGGGCGGCGGCGGACGATGATCCTGTGCGCGACGGCTGCCATCCTGGTGATCCCGCTCTGGGCGTTCGCGTCGAGCCCGGTCTGGCTCGGCCTCGGCGCGTTCATCATGCAGTTCATGGTGCAAGGCGCGTTCGGCGTGGTGCCCGCGCATCTCAACGAGATGTCGCCGCCGGAGGTGCGCGGCACCTTCCCCGGCTTCACCTACCAGCTCGGCAACCTGTTCGCCGCCGCCAACGCGACGATCCAGGCGATGATCGCCGCCCGTATGGGACACGACTACAGTGCGGCGCTGGCGATGACCTGCGGCTTCGGGGCGGTCGCGATCATCGTGCTGATCGGCCTCGGGCGGGAGGCGCGGCATGCCCGCATGGGCGCCGAGGCGGCGACTGCCGGCGCGGAGTAGCCGCTTGCGCCGCGCGCCCGTTGGCGCAAGCCTGCCGGAGCTTGGCATTTGGGGGGCGACGATGGGCACACGGGACGGCGCGATCGCGCGCGCGAGAAGCTTCTTCGACAACGGCGGCTTCGCCGAGCGCCTCGCAACGCTGGTTGCGATCCCGAGCACCTCGCAGGACCCCGGCCACGAGGCGGACGTACGCCGCTACCTGGAGATCGGCATCCGCCACTGGCTCGACCGCATGGGGTTTTCCGTCGCCATCCATGACAATCCCGAACCCGGCTTCGGCCCGATCCTGACGGCCGAGCGGCGCGAGGGCGCGGACCTGCCCACCGTGCTCACCTACGGCCACGGCGACACCGTCCGCGGCCTCGACGACCAGTGGAGCGAGGGCCGCACGCCGTGGGCGATACGCGACGAGGGAGACCGCTGGTACGGCCGCGGCACCGCCGACAACAAGGGCCAGCACGTGCTGAACCTCTCGGCGCTGGAAGCGGTGCTCGCCGAGCGCGGCGGCCGGCTCGGCGCCAACATCAAGCTGGTCCTGGAAACGTCGGAGGAACGCGGCTCGCTCGGCCTGCGCGATTTCGTCGCGGCGCAGCGGGACGCGCTAGCCGCGGACCTGCTGCTGGCGAGCGACGGGCCGCGCGTCGATCGCGCCGTGCCGACGCTCTCCTGCGGAACGCGCGGCTCCTACAATTTCGATCTCTCGGTCTCGCTGCGGCCGGGCGGCGTGCATTCCGGCAACTGGGGCGGCCTGATCGCCGATCCGGCCATCATCCTCGCCCACGCGATCGCCTCTATCGCCGATCGCCACGGCCGCATCCTCCTCCGCGACTGGGTGCCGCCATCTGGCATCCCCGATGCGGTGCGCGCGGCGCTCGCGGGTTGCGCGCCCGGCAGCGAGGGCGACGTCGCGACCATCGACCCCGCCTGGGGCGAACCCGGCCTCTCCGCCGCCGAGCGCGTCTATGCCTGGACCAGCTTCATCGTCCTCGCGATGCTCGCCGGCCGGCCGGAGAACCCGGTCAACGCCGTCGCTCCGTCCGCACGGGCGACCTGCCAGCTCCGCTACACCGTCGACGTCGATCCCGAGACCTTCATGCCGGCGCTGCGCCGCCACCTCGACGCCGCCGGCTTCCCCGAGGTGCAGATCGGTGCCACCATTGCCCGCATGGCGGCGAGCCGCACCGACCCCGCGAACCCCTGGGTGCGCTGGGCGGCCGCGAGCATGGAGCGCACGCTCGGCGCGCGCGTGCAGGTGATCCCGAATGCCGGCGGCGGCCTTCCGGGCGACGTGTTCGTCGATCACCTCGGCGTGCCGCTGGTCTGGGTGCCGCACAGCTACAACGGCTGTCAGCAGCACGGACCCAACGAGCACCTGCTGAAGGCGCCGGCGCGCGAGGGGATCGCCGCCTTCGCCGGCCTCTGGTGGGATCTCGGCGAAGGCGCGCCAACGTGACCGCGCTCGCCGCCGCTCTCGCAGGCTCGCTGCCCGACGACGCCGAAGCGGCGACACTCGCCGGGCGGGCGTGGTGCCCCGAGCACAGCGGGCCGTCGGTGGTCGCGGTACGCGAAGGCGAGGTGTTCGACATCACCGCAACCTGCGCCACGATCAGCGATCTCTGCGAGGCGACCGACCCCGCCGCAACGCTAGGCGAGGCCGCCGGGCGGCATCTCGGCCCGTTCGAGGCGCTGCTCGCCAACACGCCCTCCGAGACGCGCAACCGCCGCCGCCCGTGGTTGCTGGCGCCGATCGACCTGCAGGCGATCAAGGCCGCCGGCGTCACCTTCGCCGTCTCGATGATCGAGCGCGTGATCGAGGAACGCGCGCATGGCGAGCCCGAAGCCGCCGCCGCGATCCGCGCCGAGGTGACGCGCCTCGTCGGCGACGATCTCTCCCGCCTGCGCCCCGGCTCGCCCGAGGCGATGCAACTCAAGGCGACGCTGATCGCGCACAATGCCTGGAGCCAGTATCTCGAAGTCGGCATCGGCCCGGATGCGGAGATCTTCACCAAGGCGCAGCCGCTCTCCGCCGTCGGCACCGGGGTTCTCGCCGGGCTGCATCCGAAATCCGTGTGGAACAATCCCGAGCCGGAGGTGGTGCTCGCAGTCGCATCGTCCGGCCGCATCGTCGGCGCGACGCTCGGCAATGACATCAACCTGCGCGATTTCGAGGGTCGCTCGGCGCTGCTGTTGAGCAAGGCCAAGGACAACAACGCCTCCTGCGCGATCGGCCCGCTGCTGCGCCTGTTCGACCGCGGCTTCACCCTCGATGCGGTGCGCGCGATGACGGTCTCGCTGCGCGTCGCCGGCGAGGACGGGTTCGTGATGGAGGGCCATTCGCCGATCGCGCGCATCAGCCGCGATCCCGAGGACCTCGTGCATCAGTTGCTCGGGACGGAGCACCAGTATCCGGACGGTGCCGTGCTGTTCCTCGGCACCATGTTCGCGCCGACGCAGGATCGCGCAGCACCGGGCGCGGGTTTTACGCACAGGATGGGCGACGTGGTGACGGTCTCGGCCCCGGAGCTGGGGCGGCTGGTCAACCGGATGGCGCCGTGCGGCGAATGCGAGCCTTGGCGGTTCGGCATCAGTGCGCTGATGCGCAATCTGGCGCGGCGGGGGGTGCTGGAATAACAAGCGCCAGGGGCTCTGCCCCCGGACCCTTCAGGGTGCGATCAGGCCGCCGGCGGCGGCGAGCCGTGCCAGATGCGTCTCGGTGTCGCCTAGCGTCTTTTCAATCATCGTCATCCGCTTGAAGTGGTGCCCGACGGCGTACTCCATCGTGACGCCAATGCCGCCGTGCAATTGCACCGCCTCCTGCCCGACATGCCGGCCGGATTTCCCGATCTGCACCTTCGCTGCCGACATCGCGCGGGCGCGCTCGCCCGCATCGTCCTCGGACGCCATCAGCGTCGCGAACAGCGCCATGCTGCGTGCCTGTTCGAGCGCGACGTACATGTCCACCGCCCGATGCTGCAAAGCCTGGAACTCGCCGATCGCCCGGCCGAACTGCTTCCTCGTCTTGAGATAATCAACCGTCAGCGTCTGCATCGCCCCCATCACGCCCACCGCCTCGGCGCAGAGCGCCGCGATCGCCTCGTCAGCGACGCGCGCGACGACAGGCGCGGCATTCTCGGGATCGCCGACCGCCTCCGCCGGCGCATCGGCGAACCTGATCTCGGCCGCGCGACGCCCGTCCTGCGTCGGATAGATGCGGCGCGTGACTCCAGCCCCATCGGCATCGACCAGAAAGAGCCCGATCCCGTCGCGATCCCGCCGGCCGCCGGTCGTGCGCGCGGTCACGAGCAGCTTGTCGGCAACGTCGCCGTGCACCACGAGGCTCTTCTCGCCGCTAATGCGCCACGCAGCGCCGTGGCACTTCGCCGCTGTCGTCACATCGCAAAGATCCCAGCGCGACTGCCGCTCGGCCTGCGCGAACGTCAGCAGCAGCTCCCCGGCCGCGATTCGCGGCAGCAACGCGGTCGCCCCCGCGTGCCGCAGCAGCCCGCCGCCGAGCACGACGGTCGCGAAATATGGCTCCAGCACCAATGCAGCACCGAACGCCTGCATCACGATCATCGTCTCGACCGGGCCGCCGCCGAACCCGCCATCCGCTTCCGAGAACGGCACGCCAAGCAGCCCGAGTTCCGCATACTGTGACCACAGCGCGCGGCTCCAGCCGTCGGGCTCGGCCGCATGGCGCTTTCGCGCCTCGAAATCGTAGCGGTCGGCCAGCAGCCGCTCGACGCTGTCGCGCAGCAACCGCTGCTCCTCGGTGAAATCGAAATCCATCGTTCAAAGCCCCAGGATCGCCTTCGCGACGATGTTGCGCTGGATCTCGTTCGAGCCGCCATAGATCGAGATCTTGCGCCAGTTGAAATAGGTAGGCGACGCTTCGGGCGCGAAGTCCGGCCCGATCACCGGCTCGTTGCGGCCGGGCTCGTCGTCGTGCTGGAACGGCAGCACGTACGGTCCGACCACGTCCATCAAAAGCTCCGTCGTCGCCTGCTGGATTTCCGAACCCTTGAGCTTGAGGATTGACGACGCAGGATTGGGCTTGCCGCGCACCCGGCCGCGATCGTCGGCGACGACGCGGAGCTGCGTGATTTCCAGCGCCTTCAGCTCGACCTCGACGGCCGCGAGTTTTTCGCGGAACCGCACATCCTCGATCAGCGGCGCGTCGCCGACCCGCTCCAGCGCCGCGAGTTGCTTGATCCGCCGGATGCGCGCCTTGGAGACGCCGACCCGGGCGATGCTGGTGCGCTCGTTGCCGAGCAGAAATTTCGCGTAGTCCCAGCCCTTATTTTCTTCACCGACGAGGTTCTCCGCTGGCACACGCACGTCATCGAAAAAAACCTCGTTCACCTCATGGCCGCCATCGAGCGTCTGGATCGGCCGCACCGTGATCCCCGGTGTCCCCATCTCGATCAGCAGAAAAGAAATTCCCTCCTGCTTCTTCGCCGCCGGGTCGGTGCGCACGAGGCAAAAAATCCAGTCGGCATATTGCGCGAGCGTGGTCCAGGTCTTCTGCCCGTTCACCACATACGCATCGCGGTCGCGCCTGGCTGTCGTGCGCAGGCTGGCGAGGTCGGAGCCTGCTCCCGGCTCGGAAAATCCCTGGCACCACCAATCGTCGAGATTGGCCGCGCCCGGCAAGAACCGGCGCTTCTGCGCGTCCGACCCGAATTCCGCGATCACCGGGCCGACCATGCTGGTGTTGAACGCGAGCGGCGGCGGCGCGCCTGCCATTTGCATCTCGTCCTGCCAGATATAGTGCTGCACCGAGGACCATTCGCGGCCGCCCCATTCCGTCGGCCAGTTCGGCACCGCAAGCCCGTGCGCGTTCAACGTCCGCTGCGTGGCGATCAGGTCGGCCTTGCCGACATGCTCGCCACGCTGCGCCCGCTCTCTCACCCCCTCCGGGATCTCGGTGGTGAAGAAGCGCCG
>DATAYA010000249.1:0-13686 GCA_036272815.1 Acetobacteraceae bacterium | reverse complement strand
TATTTTCCCCCGACGTCGCCCGGCAACCCGACCTGTCCGAGCAGGTTCTGCACCCGCGCCGTGACGTCGCGGGCGGAGAGGCGGCTGCCGTGATCGGCGAGCGCGTCGGCGATCTGATCGCGGATGCGCACCACCGGGTTGAGCGAGTTCATCGAACCCTGCGGCACCATCGCGATTCCGGCAAGCCGCAGCCGCCGGATCGCGTCGTCGCCGAGGCCGGAGAGTGCGGTCTGTTCAAGCCAGACTTCGCCGCCCTCGATGCGGCCGGGCGGCTTTATCATGCGCAGGATGGCGAGCGCCATCGTGGATTTGCCGGAGCCCGATTCCCCCGCCAGCCCGAAGCGCTCGCGCGGCTGCAATGTGAAGCTGACATCATCGACCGCGTGGACGGCGCCACGCGGATGGTCGTAGGCGACGCGCAAGCCCTCGACGCGGAGCACCGCCCCGCTCATGCGGTGCGCCGCAGTCTCGGGTTGGCGACCTCGTCGAGTCCCACGGTCAAGAAAAAAAGCCCGAGGAACACCATGACGATGACAACCAGCGGCGCGGTCCACCACCACCACCAGCCATTGATGATGGCGGCGTTGAAGTTGACCCAATAGAGCGTCATCCCGAGCGTCGGCGCCTCCACCGGCCCGAGCCCGAGCACCGCCAGGCCGACCGACGCGAGGATCGCGGCCGAGACGCTGCTCACCAGCGTCGCCGCGAGATAGGGCAGCAGGTTCGGCATCAGCTCGCGGAAGATGATCTCTGGGCCGCTCATGCCGTTGAGCCGCGCAATCTCCACATAGCCGCGTTCGCGGAGCGTGAGCACCTGCGCGCGAATGGTGCGGGTCGGGTTGAGCCACGCAAGCGAGGCGACGACGATCGCCATCTGGTTCACCGTGAGGCTGCCCTTCAGCGACACGGCGATGATGATGAGCACCAGCAGGCCGGGCACGGTGAGGCCGACATCGGCGATGCCGCGGATCACCGCATCGACCATGCCGCGATAGAACGCGGCGGTGAAGGCGAGCACGGCGCCGACGCCGACGCCGATGAAACCCGCAATGAAGCCGATGCGCAAGGTCAGCGGCGTGCCCGCGACCATCACGGCAAGCAGGTCGCGCCCCTGCCGATCGGTGCCGAATGGATAGGCCCATGACGGCGCCTGTAAGGCCGGCGCCGAAAGCGGCTGCGCGTTGGCGGTATCGACAACGAAGGCGCCCACCACCATGAACAACACCAGGATGGTGAGCAGTACCACCCCGACCAGTAGCGAGACGTTGCGGCGGAGATAGCCGAGCATTCAGGTGCGCCGATAGGAGATGCGTGGATCAAGCAAGGGATAGACGACGTCGAGCAGGAACGTCGTGAAGCCGAGTGCGACGATGACGGTGAACACGATGCCCTGGATCAGGAAAAAGTCATTCTCCTCGATCGCCTGGAACAGCAGCGAGCCGATGCCAGGGTAGCCGAAGATCACCTCCACCAGGACCGCGCCCGACAGGATCTGCCCCAGCGCGAGCGCGAGGCCGGTTGTCTGCGGCAGGATCGCGTTGCGCATGCAATAACGCGTAAAGATGGTGGCGCTGCGCAGGCCCTTGGCTTCCGCGAAGGTCACGTAATCCTCGCCCATCGTCGTCACCATCATCCCGCGCATCGCCAGCGCCCAGCCGCCGATTGAGACCAGGATGATGGAAAGCGCCGGCAGGATCGCGTGGCGGAACACGTCAAGGACGAAGCCGAACGTCAGCGCCGGATGCGCGCCGGCGCTGTAGCCGCCGAAGATCGGCAGGAGCTGGAACTGGAACGCCAGCAGGTACATCAGGATCAGGCCGAGAAGGAAAAACGGAATCGCGTGTAGCGCCCATAACGGCGGCATCAGCCAGCGCATCCAGGCAGGCGCACCCGGCCAGGCGAGCAGCGCGCCGAGCACGGTCCCGAGGACGAAGGAGAACAGCGTGGTGGTGCCAAGCAGGCCGATTGTCCAGGGCGCCGCCTCGGCGATCATGCCGGCGACGGTGCGTGGGTAGTTTGCGATCGAGTAGTTGAAGTCGCCCCGCGAAACGTTGCTCAGATAGGTGAGGTACTGGCGCCAGAGCGGCTTATCGAGGCCAAACTGTTTTTGGTAGACCTTCACCATGTCCTCGATGCCGCCCTGGACATAGCCGCCGAGGGAAGCCTGTTCGAGCAGCTTGGTGCGCACCGGATCCTGGCCGGAGAGCTTTGGGAGGAAGAAGTTGAGCGTCGCGGCCAGCCACACAATCACCAGGAACACGACGCAGCGACGGCCGACATAGGCGACGCGCATCGCTGTGCTGTCAGGTCTGCACGGGCTGCAGGTTCCACAGCACGAGGTTGAAGGTGAGGTGCCAGGAAGCGCTGTTGATGTAGCTGTTGTGGTCGGTCGGATAGTTCTTCCAGTTGGTCAGGTTGTAGGGAAGGCGGTGGTAGTTCTGCACGAGCTGAATGTCCGGCAGAGCCGGCAGCCAGATCTCCATCGCCGCGCGGAACAGGTCCTTGAGCTTCGCCACGTTGTGGGGGTCGGTGATGTACACCTCGTCGACGATCTTGTCGTATTCCGGGTTGTGCCAGCGGCTGAAGTTCACCAGATGGGCGCCCGGCACCGCGATGCTCTTGCCCTGGTACAGCCGTAGCGTGTCGTAGGGTTCGCGGATGCTGCCGCCGTGGCCGTAGATCGAGCCGACGAACTCGCCTTTCTGGAAGCGCTCGTCGAAATCGGGCGGCAGGCTCATGCTGGCGGCGACGCCGTGCCGCTTCAGCATCGCCGACAGCACCGGCCCCATCGCCGACCCCGCGGCGCCGAAGCCGATGATGTCGATCGTGAAGGGTTTGCCGTCGGGGCCCTCCCACATGGCGCCCTTTTTCTTGAATCCCTTCGCCGCGAGCAGGGCATCGCCTTTCTTTGGATTGAACTCGATCGTATTGTACTTGGCGAGCAGGTCCTTCACGGCTGCGAAATACGGCAGCAGCGGCTTATAGGGCGGCATCGGCAGCGTCGAGATCGTCTCGGCGCCGAGATAGGCAACCTGGATGATCTGCTGGCGATCGACGTAGTGGCTCAGTGCCCAGCGCACGTCGGGTTCGTCGAAGGGTTTCACTTCGGTGTTGACGTAGAGCGATATCGGCCACCAGTCGACATAGCCCCAGGGCGGCTGCTGTCCGGAATAGGTGGTGATCTTCGGGTTCTGCCGGATCACGGTCGGGAACGTCGCCGGCTGCAACGGGCCGCCGAAATCGGACTGGTTGGTGATCTGCGCCTGCGCGGTCTCCTGCTCGCCCACCATCGGCAGCCAGATGTTGCGCAACACCTGCGGCATTGGCGCGAGCTTGTGCTCCGCCGCCCACCAGCTATCGCGGCGCTCGAACACTTTCTGCTGGAGCGAAGACTCCGTGACCTTCCACGGGCCGGTGGTGACCGGCCAGCCCTTCGCGATATCGAAATGCGGGAAGCTCGCCCAATCCTGGCCCTGGTAGATGTGTTTCGGCACCATGTAGATGCCGATGTCGTATTTGTAGGCCGCGAAGAAGAAGAACCGCGGCGACGGGATCTTGAACGTCAACACGACCGTGTTCGGGTCGGTAACGGCGGCGTGGTCGAGTGCCTGATGCACGTCGATGCCCCATTTCACCTTCGGCCCGAGGTCGCGCAGCGTGTTGAAGGTGTAGGCGACATCCTCGGCGCTGAACGGCTGGCCGTCGCTCCAGGTGATCCCGGGGCGCGTCTTGATCGTGAGCTGCTTGAAATCCGGCGTGTACTGGAAGCTCTCGGCGAGCCACATGTACATCTTGTCGGCGAAGGCGCTGTAATAGGCGAGCGGCTCGTACATCAGGTTGGGGCCGTTCTGGTGGTTGGCGCCGATCGCGTACGGGTTCCACAGCCCATGATCGACCCAGCGGCCGTCGCGGCTGTTGATGCCGATCAGGACGAGGGTGCGGTTGCGGGCGATCTCCGCGGCTTCGGCCTCGGAGGCGCCGATGCCCGGCGGAAGCATCACCGCCGCCGCGGCCGCGATGCCGCCCTGGATCAGGACGCGCCGGCCCGTGCCAGGCCGCATTGTCTGCTGTGCCATCGTCGTTTCCTCCGGACCCTTCGGCCCCGTTTTCCCCATTCGCAGACACCGCCGCGTGAACTCCACTTTGCTCCCGCAACGCGGGCGGCTGTCAAGCGGGTCGCGACGGGTCGCACCGCTGATGATACGGTCGCGGGAGAGCAAGTGGAGGACCGACCGCGTGACCAGGATCGTCATCACCGGCGCCGCCGGCAATCTCGGCACCAAGCTGCGCCGGCATTGCGAGAGCCTCGGCTGGGAGCTGCGGCTGCTGGACGCGCAGGACACGGGCGACCCTGCGATCCGGGTCGCGGATCTGGCCGAATGGAACGACGCCTGGGCGGCCGATTTCACCGGCGCGGACGCGGTCTTCCATCTCGCCGCCAGTCCAAGCCCGCGGACGAGCTGGGAAGCGGCGCAACGGCTCAACCTCGATCTGACGATGAACGTCTATGAGGCGGCGGTGCGGGCCGGCGCACATCGGCTCGTCTTCGCAAGCTCCAATTGGGTGGTCGCCGGGCACCGTTTCGAGGCGTGGCCGCTGCGCACCGACGTCGAGCCTTATCCGGTGAACCCCTACGGCGTCTCGAAGCTGGTCGGCGAACGCCTCGGCCGATCGTACAGTGATCGCTCCGGACTGTCCGTCATCTGCTTCCGCATCGGCTACTGCCAGCGGGGCGAGAACCGCCCGGGTCCGCACATGGGCTGGGGGCTATGGGGCCAGCGCATGTGGCTGTCGAACCGCGACCTCTGTCAGGGGTTCGAAAAGGCAGTGCTGGCTCCTGCCGACTTGCGCTTCGCCGTACTCAATCTGATGTCCCGCAACGACGGAATGCGCTGGGATCTGACCGCGACTCAGGACGCCATCGGCTACACGCCCGACGACCACTACATCCCGCACGAGCCGGACGAGATGCGCGGGCAGACTGCGGCCGCGCGTCACGCACGGCGGCTCGTCGAGGCGACCGAGGGGTTCATCCAGGACCGCCGATGGTGAGCCGGGTTCACTGCCACGGTCCCTCGATCAGGCTGCGCGTCTCCGCGACCGCGACCTCCCAAATCGTCTGCATCTCGGCATCGTCGCGCCGGTAGCGGCCGCCGAAATTGCCGTCGCCCAGCGTCTGCCGAACGGCTTGTGGGGCCAGCAGGCGGAGGCGATCGAGGTCCGCCATCGGTTTCGCCACCTCCGGCCCGCGCAAATTGGGCAGCCGCGTCCAGGGAAAGTTCTCCATCCAGGACGCGTGCGAAGCCACCGGGTCGATCGCCTGCACGCACGCCCAGGTGCGCGGCGCGTTGTACCAGTTATGGAAGCGCACGCAAAAGCCCGGGTGGTCCGCGTTCCATTCGAGGGCTAGCGCTGCCGCCGGCGCGTTGCCGCCGTGGCCGTTGCACAGCAGGATGCGCCGGAACCCGCTGCGGGCGAGCCCGTCGAGCATGTCGCGCACCACGCGCAGATAGGTCTCCAGCCGCAACGTGACCGTGCCGGGATAGGCGCCGAATTGCGGCGTGACGCCATAGGCGAGCACGGGAAACACCGGCACGCCGAGCGGCTCGGCCGCTTCCGCCGCGACGCGCTCGCTCAGGATGCTGTCCACCGCGAGGCTGAGCTGCGCGTGCTGCTCCGTGCTGCCCAGGGGGACGACGCAGCGATCGTCGGTGCGCAGATAGGCCTCGACCTGCATCCAGTTCATCTCGCCGATTCGCATGGGCCCTCCTCGAGGGTTCGCATCAATACCCGCGCGCCAGATCGAACCGGTTGGGGGCGGCCTCGCCCGCACGCCAGGCGCGCAGATTGGCCAGGAAGATATCGAGGCTGATCGCGTTGTAGCTGGCCGGGTCGTCGCAGGAAACGTGCGGCGTCATCACCAGGTTGGGCGTCGTCCAGAGCCGATGCTCCGGCGGCACCGGCTCGGGGACGAACACGTCGAGCACCGCGCCGCCGAGCCGCCCTGCCGCCAGCGCATCGCACAGCGCGTCCTGGTCCAGCACCGCGCCGCGGCCGACATTGACCACGCCGGCGCCCGCCCGCAGCAGTCCGATCCGCCGCGCATCGAGCAGGTTGCGTGTCGCATCGGTCAGCGGGCAGGCGAGCACCACGGCGTCGGCCCTCGGCAATTCGTCGTCGAGCGCGTCGGGGGCGACGACGCGGGCGCAATCCGGGTGGGGCGTGGCGCTCGCCCGGCAGCCGATCACGACCATGCCGTGCCGCGCCGCCAGCGCCGCCGCCGCCGCGCCGATCCGGCCGAGGCCCACCATCACCACCCGCCGCCCCGCGAGCGCGCTGCCGTAGCGTTTCTGCCAATGCCGCGCCCGCTGGTCGGCGGCGATCTCGGGCATCCGGCAGGCCAGCATCAGCAGCGCCATCAGCACGTATTCGGCGCCTTTGGCGGCGTGCGCGCCGCTGTTGTTCCAGAGTTCCGCCCCCTCCGGCAGCCAGTCGAAGGGGGCGAGCCGGTCGAGGCCGGCGGAGGTGCAGAACACGATCCGCAACGCCGGGGCCGGCGCGGGGAACAGCCGGCGCACCAGCGGCGAGGCGCTGACCAGCGCCTCCGCTTCGCCGATCGCGGCGGCAAAACCCGCCGCGCTCGCGGCGATGCTGATGTCGTGCCGGGACCCGTCGAGCCCGGACCCGTGGGCGCGCGCGGCGGCGGCCTGCCAATCCGCTTGCGTGATCTCGAAAAGGGGATCGTCGGGGTCGTTCTGGATATGGATGCGCATAGGCCGGCATCGGGACTGGCGCGCCGCCGGCTGTCAACCGCGGGCTGCGGATTTTGTCCGACGCGCCGCTTCGTGCGACGCTGCCCGCCATGCCGCGCGCGCCCCGCAAGCCTCGCGCCACACCCCCGCCGACCGAGGCGCTGCTGCGCGAGGCGGCGCTGGCCTATCTGGCCCGCTACGCCGCGACCGAGCGCGGGCTGCTGCGCGTGCTGACCCGCCGCATCGATGCCTGGGCCCGCGGCGCCGCAGATCCTGCCAATGAAGGGGCGGAAGCGGCGGCCGAGACCGCGCGACGCGCCCGCGCCGAGGCCGCCGCCCTGGTACGTCGCCTGGCCGCGTCTGGCGCGGTGGACGACGCAGCCTTCGCCGCCGCCCGCGCGGCCCGGCTCGGCCGGGCGGGGCGGTCGCGGCGCGCGATCGGGGCGCATCTGGCGGCCCGGGGCGTCGATGCCGAGACCGCGCGCGCGACCCTGCCCGACGATCCGGAAGCCGAGCTCGACGCGGCGCTGGCCTATGCGCGGCGGCGGCGGATCGGCCCGTTCCGTGCAGTCGGGGCGCATGCCCCCGCCGCTGCCCAGGCGAACCCTCGGACCCGGATGCGCGAGGCCGCCGCGCTGGCCCGCGCCGGCTTCCCGGCCGCGGTCGCGCGGCGGGCGCTCGGCATGGCAGCCGCCGAAGCCGCCGCACGGATCGCGGCACGGCGCATGGGCACCATCGCAGACAGCACCACCGCCGACGGTTGAAGGTGCGACGGCACCTCGGGAACACACGATCAATCGGGCGGCCGACCCACTCCGACCGCTGTCCGGTCCATCGCGACATCCCGGGCAGCCGTCACCGCGGGACGTGCGGCGGCCCGTGCGCGAAGCGTGCCGACAATGCCGGCCGGGAAGAAAATCACGATCAGCACAAATAGCACCCCCAGCCACAGCAGCCAGCGGTCGGGATGCACCAGCACGGGCAGCAGCGGCAGCCCGGCGGCGGCGTCCGACAATCCCTGCATCGCCGGCTGCAGGAAGGTCTGCGCCAGCACGATCACCGCCGCCCCCAACGCGGCGCCGTACAGCGTGCCCATGCCGCCGATTACCACCATCAGCAGAATGTCGATCATGGTCGCGAAAGAGAGGGTGGTATCCGGGCCGACATAACGCAGTTGCAGCGCCAGCAGCCCGCCGGCCAGCGACGCGATCGCTGCCGCCAGTACCCCCGCCAGCGTGCGATGGACGATCGTGCGGTAGCCCAGCGCCTCGGCGCGGAACTCGTTCTCGCGGATCGCCTGCAACACCCGGCCGAACGGCGAGTTCACGATGCGCAGCATCAGCAGGAACAGCACCAGCCCGATCACGACAATCAATTCGAAGGTCAGCACCCGCCCGTCGATGCGTACCCCCAGCAACGGATGCGGCAAAAGCCGGAAGGCAGGCGTCAGCACGCGCGGCACCGAGAAGGTCAGCCCGTCCTCGCCGCCGGTGATACCGCGCAGCCGCGTTGCCAGCAGTTGCGCGAAGCTCGCCACAGCGAGGGTAATCATCGAAAAGAAGATCGCCCGCACGCGCAGCGAGAGCAGCCCGATCGCGGCGGCGGCGGCGGCGGAGAGCGTGACCCCGCAAGCGGCCCCGACCAGCACCGCGCCCCAGCCGGTCCAGCCCAGCGACAGCGGGTACGCGACCGCATAGGCCCCGATACCGAAGAACACGACGTGGGCGAAGGAGACGATGCCGGTGTAGCCGAGCAGGATGTCGTAGCTGCCGGCCAGCACGGCGAAGATGCAGATGCGCCCGGCCGCGTTCAACGCGCCGATGCCGGGGAACAGCCACGGCGCGGCGGCCAGCGCCACCACCATCACGACCAGTAGCGCGGCCACCGCCGGATGGCCCGGGCGGTCGCCCGACAGCAGGTGCCGGATCACCGCGCGCCCAGCGGGAACAGCCCGCGCGGCCGCCACAGCAGCACCGCCGTCATCAGCGCGAGGTTGGCGCCGATCGCGAGCTGGGGTGCGAGGAACCCCACGTAGTTGGCCGTCAGCCCGACGAGCACGGCCGCGACGAAGCAGCCGGTCACCGAGCCCAGGCCGCCGATGATGACGATGGTGAACACCGCGATCGTCATCTCCCCGCCGATCGCGGGCGTCACCTGCTCCTGATAGACCGCCCACATCGCCCCGCCGATGCCGGCCAGCGCAGTGCCGGCGACGAACACGCCCACGAACAGCCGGCGAACGGAGAAGCCCAGCGCCTCCACCATCTCGCGGTTCTCCACGCCGGCTCGCACCAGCAGCCCGAGCCGCGTCCGGGTCAGCACCGCCTGCATGGCCACGTACACCGTGAGCCCCAGCGCGAGCGCCACCATGCGGTAGCTCTCGATCGCCGCCCCGCCCAGGGTGAAGCTGCCGCGCAGCGTCGCGGGCTTGACGAGTTGCAGCGGCTCGGCGCCCCAGAGCGCGACGATCGCCTGATCGACGATGATGAGCCCGCCGACGGTAATCAGGATTTGGCGCAGATGCGCGCCATAGACGCGGCGCACCAGCAGCCGCTCGAAGACGGCACCGAGCACGCCGCCGGCAAGCCCCGACAGCCCGGCGGCGATCGTCAGCGCGAGCAGGTTCAGCGTCAGGCTCGGCGCGCCCACCCAGCCGGAGAGAGCGGCGAACACGCTGACCGCGGCGAAGGCACCGAGCGTGATGAACCCGCCATGCGCAAAGTTCAGCACGTCCATCAGCCCAAAAATAAGCGTCAGGCCGGAGGCCATCAGGAACAGCATCATGCCCATCGCAGCCCCGGCGACGGTGAGCGTGATCCAGGTCGGGAGCGGCATCACCGGCAGCGCCAGCGCCGCCAGCACCGGCACCACGAGCCACGCAGCGCGGCTGCTCACTGGTGGCTCGCCAGGCTGAGGCCGAGCAGGCGGGCCTGCAACGCCGCGTCGGCGGCGAGCGCCGCCATGCCGCCACCATGGACGATGCGGCCGTCGTCCATCACCGCAACCCCGTCGCCGAGCGCCCGCGCCATGGCGAAGTTCTGCTCGACCAGCAGTACGGTGGTGGCACTCTGCTTGAGACGCTGGAAGGCGGCGGTCAGGTGCGCGATGACGCCGGGGGCGAGGCCCTTGGTCGGCTCGTCGATCACCAGCAGCCGGCGCGGCTCGACCAGCGCGCGGCCGATCGCCAGCATCTGCTTCTGGCCGCCCGAGAGCGCGCCGGCCGCAATGTCCCACTTGGCGCGGAGGGCTGGGAAGAGGTCGAACACCTCGTCCAGCCGGCCGGCGTGGAAGCGGCCGCTGGCGGTCGCGAGCCGCATGTTCTCGCGCACGGTGAGCCCTGCGAACACGCCCATCGTCTCAGGCACGTAGGCGATGCCGAGGCGGGCGATCTGCGGCGTGGGCAGCGCGGTGATATCGGCGCCGTCGAACTCCACCCGTCCAGCCGCGGCGCGCCACAGCCCCATGATGGTGCGCAGCGTCGTCGTCTTGCCGGCGCCGTTGCGGCCGAGCAGCACCGTCAGCCCGCCTTCAGGCACCGCCAGATCGACGCCCTGCAGGATGTGATAGCGGCCGATATGCGTATGCACGCCCGACAGCCGCAGCAACGCGCGGTCAGGCATGCGCCGCTCCGGGCGAAGGCGCGGCTCCGAGATAGGCCTGCTGCACGATGTCGGAAGCGACCATCTCCGCCGGCGAACCCTCGGCCACGAGCGCGCCCTGGTGCAGCACCACCACCCGGTCGGCAAGCCGGCGCACCACGTCCATCTTGTGCTCGACCAGCAGCACGACCGCTTCCGGGTCGGCACGGATCTGCTCGATCAGGTCGAGTACCACCGGCACCTCGTCGACGCTCATGCCGGCGGTCGGTTCGTCGAACATGAACACCACCGGCCGCAGCGCCAGCAGGATCGCAACCTCCAGCTTGCGCTGGTCGCCGTGGCTCAGGCTGGCGGCCGGTGCCGCTTCCCGCGCGCCGAGCCGGACCCGGGCGAGGCAGTCCTGCGCCTGTTCGGTGAGCGCGGTGCGCGACGCTGCGAGGCCGAGCACGGAGAGGCCCTCGCCCGCCCGCGCCTGCACCGCAAGGCGCACGTTCTCCAGCACGCTCAGCTCGGGGAAGAGGTTGGTGAGCTGGAAGGCGCGGCCGATCCCGCGCCGGGCGCGGCGCGGCGCCGAGAGCGCCGTGATGCGCACGCCGTCCAGCAGCACCTCGCCGGCGCTGGCGCGGAGCTGGCCGGAGATCAGGTTGAAATACGTCGTCTTGCCGGCACCGTTCGGCCCGACGATCGCGGTCAGCGTGCCGCGATCGAAGCCGCAGCTCACCCCGTCCACCGCGACCTGACCACCGAAGCGGATGGTCAGGCCGCGCGTCTCCAGCGCCCGACTTTTCAGCGGCCGAGTTTTCAGCGCCGGGGTGGTCAGCGGTTGTTCTCTACGGGGATGTTCATGTCCTGAATGGTGAAGGTGCGGGTCAGCACCGGCACCGCCCAGGGCAGCTTCGGATCGACGGTGATGCGGAAGCCATACATGGATTGCAGCGCCTGGTGGTCCTGCTTGCGGAACATCATCGTGCCCTTGGGGGTCTCGAACGACATGCCCTCCATCGCCGGGATGAGCGTTGCCGCGTCGGTGACGCCGTGGGTTTTGCTCAGCGCCGTCACCACTGCCATCGCGGCGCTCATTCCGCCGGCGGTGAAGAAGTCGGGCGGCTGATGGAAGCGCTTCATGTGCTGGGCCACCAGCCAGTCGTTCGCCGGGTTCTTCGGGATGCCGTAATAATAGTAGGTGGCGCCCTGCATCCCGGGGAACGCCTTGTAGGAAGCAAGCGCGGGCAGGATGTTGCCGCCGGTGTCGATGGTGATGCCCAGCCGCTGCGGGTCCAGCGCCGCGAGCTTGGGCAGCGGATTCCCGCCGGCCCACAGCACCCAGATGATTTTCTTGCCCTTCTGCTTGGCCAGCGCATCGAAGATGCGCTGCGCGGGGGCAGTGAAGTCGGTGGTCGTCGGCGGCGCGTATTCCTCATGCACCAGCTTCGCGCCCGTCGCGGCCAGCGCGCGGCGGAATGCCGCCACGCCGTCGCGGCCGAAGGCGTAGTCTTGCGCCAGCGTCGCGATCACCTCGCCCGGCTTGCCGATCGCGAGCGCGTTGGAGATCGCATCCTGGCTCGAATTGCGGGCGGTGCGGAAGATGTATTTGTTCCATTTCGCGCCGGTGATGCTGTCTGCGACGGCGGGCTCGACGATCAGCACCTTCTGGTAGTCCTGCGCCACCGGCAGCATGGCGAGTGCGACCGCCGAATTGGTGCCGCCTACGGCGAGGTCGGCGTGATCGTCGCTGTAGGCCTGTTCCAACAGCGAGCGGCCGAGGTCGGGCTTGTTCTGGCTGTCCTTCTCGATCGCCACGATCTTGCGGCCGGCGACCATGCCGGTGCCGTGGGTGGCGTATTCCAGGCCCATCCGGAAACCGGTGGCGGACTGCTTGGCGTAGGCCTCGAGCGGCCCGGTCTCGTCCTCGATCAAGGCGATTCTCACCGGCTTTCCGGCCGCCGCGGGCCCGGCCGCACGCGCGAGGTTGGGCACAAGCACAAGCAGGATGGCGGCCAGCGACGCGGCAATTTTCATGGTCGTTTCCCCTTCGGCCGCACTTTGTTGCCGCACCGCGCCGCGCGCAAGAGCGGGCGTTGTTGACGATTGCGAGGCCGCCGCACGGGTGCCACGGGTCCGGGGTTGCGCGCGTTGCGGCACCATGGAAAACTCAGCCGGATCGCGCGTACGGATCGCCGCCCTGATCTGCGGCAGGGTCTCGCATCGTAGCGAGTTGAGCGATCGCGCCGTCGCCACCCTGTCTGCCCGCGGAACAATCAACCGTTGAATCCCGACCACCTGCTCGAACTGCACGACCTCACCGTGCGCTTTCAGACCGATGCCGGCACCGCTCGCGCGGTCGAGGGGCTCTCGCTCGTCGTCGGCCGCGGCGAGACGGTGGTGCTGATCGGCGAATCGGGCGCCGGGAAGTCGGTCACCGGTCTCGCGGTGATGGGGCTGGTCCCGCGCGGGCCGGATGTCGCGATCGGCGGACGCATTGCGTTCCGCGGCCAAGACGGGCAGGTGCGCGATCTCGCCCGCCTGCCGCCGCGCGCGATGCGCCGCATTCGTGGCCGCGAGATCGCGATGGTGTTCCAGGAGCCGATGAGCTGCCTGAATCCGGTCTACACCGTGGGCGACCAGATCGCCGACAGCGTGATGCTGCACCAGGGAAGGCGACGGAGCGACGCGCTCCGCGTGGCCGAGGAGATGCTCGCGCGCCTCGGCATTCCCGACCCGCGGGGGCGGCTCGCATCCTACCCGCACGAGATCTCCGGCGGCATGGCGCAGCGGGTGATGATCGCGATGGCGCTCGCCTGCCGCCCCGCATTGCTGATCGCCGACGAGCCCACCACGGCGCTCGACGTCACCGTGCAGGCGCAGCTCCTGGAGCTGATCAAATCGTTGCAGGCCGAGATCGGCATGGCCGTGCTGTTCATCACCCACAGCCTCGGTGTGGCCGCCGAGATCGCCGACCGGATCGCGGTCATGTACGCGGGCCGGGTGGTCGAGGAGGGGCCTGCCGCCGCGATCTTCGCCGCACCCCGGATGCCCTACACGGCGGGCCTGCTCGCCTCGGTCCCCCGCCTCGTGCTGGATGATCGCGAGATGCGGCTCATGGCCATCCAGGGCGAGGTGCCGACCCCGACCCGCCACCCGGTCGGCTGCGCCTTCCACCCGCGCTGCGTCCATGCGCGGCCGGGCCTGTGCGATGCCGACGTGCCCGCAATTGAGCCCTGCGGACCGGGACATCTCGTGCGATGCGTGCGCTGGCGGACGCTCGCGGCGAAGGCGCACGCGTGAACGCCGTGCAGCTGCTGCGCGTCGAGGGCCTGCGCAAGTGGTTCCCCGCG
>DATAYA010000248.1:0-8772 GCA_036272815.1 Acetobacteraceae bacterium | reverse complement strand
GCGCGCGTCTATGGCGCGGTCGGCAAGGGGCGGCTCGCGCGTGGCTACGACGCTGATTTCACGCTGGTCGATCTTGCCGCGCGGCGCTCCATCGAGGACTCCTGGATCGCTTCGCCCTGCGGCTGGACGCCGTTCGCGGGAATGCGCGTGACCGGCTGGCCGGTGGCAACGATCGTGCGCGGGCGGCCGGTGATGCGCGAGGACGAGGTGCTGGGCGCGCCCGTCGGGCGGCTGGTACGATTTGCGGCGTAGCAAAGGAACCGCTGCTCAGCGAGCCTGGGCGCTCCAACGAGCCTGGGCGCTTCAACGAGCCTGGGCGCTGGCCTCGCTGCGTGTCGCGCCGACGCGCGCGGCCAGTGCCGCCGCCATGAACGCGTCGAGGTCGCCGTCCAGCACTCCGGCCGGATTGCCCTTTTCCACGCCGGTCCGCAGATCCTTCACGAGCTGGTAGGGGGCAAGAACGTAGCTGCGGATCTGGTGGCCCCAGCCGATCTCGGTCTTCGCACTTTCGGTCGCGGCCGATGCTGCTTCGCGCCTTTGCAACTCCGCCTCATACAGCCGCGCCTTCAGCATCTGCATCGCGGTTGCCCGGTTGCGGTGCTGGCTCCGGTCCGTCTGGCAGCCGACGACGATCCCGGTCGGGATATGGGTGATGCGGATGGCGCTTTCCGTCTTGTTGACGTGCTGGCCGCCCGCACCTGACGCACGGAAGGTGTCGATGCGGAGATCGGCCTCGTTCACCTCGATTTCGATCGCATCGTCCACCACCGGATAGACCCAGACGCTGGCGAAGCTGGTCTGCCGCCGCGCGGCCGCGTCGAAGGGCGAGATGCGCACCAGCCGATGCACGCCGGCTTCCGTCTTGAGCCAGCCATAGGCATTGGGCCCGCTCACCTGCAGCGTTGCTGACTTGATGCCTGCCTGCTCGCCCGGGCTCTCCTCCAGAAGCTGGACCTTGCAGCCATGCGCCTCCGCCCAGCGCGAATACATTCGCATCAGCATCTCGGCCCAGTCCTGCGCTTCGGTGCCGCCGGCGCCGGCATTGACCTCGACATAGGCGTCGTTGGCGTCCGCCTCACCCGAGAGCAGGCTCTCGATCTCCCGCCGCTTGGCCTCCTCGGCGAGGCGGCGCAGGGCGGCCGTGCCGTCCTCGATCATCGCCGCGTCGGCTTCGGCCTCGGCCATCGCCACCAGTTCGGCGGCATCCGCCACGTCGCGCTCCAACGTCCGCAGGCCGTCGGTCTGCGTCACCAGCCGGGTGCGCTCGCGCAGCAGCTTCTGCGCGGCGTCAGGGTCGTCCCAGAGCCCGGGATCCTCGGCGCGGGTATTCAGCTCGGCGAGACGGGCGAGGGCGGCATCCCAGTCAAAGATGCCTCCTCAGCAGTGCCACGGACTGCTTGATCTGCTCGTGGAGGGCGTCGGATTCGGCGGACATGAGATGGCGGCTAATACAGCCCGCCCATCTGGCTGTCGAGCGTGTTGGACGTCGCCCCCGAAGCCAAGGCCTGCGCATCCGCCGCCGTCTGCGAGGCGTCCGGCTGACTGGCCGACGCGAGCGCGCCGGAAGCGCCCGGCACCTGCCCCGGCTTGAACGCATCGGTGATGGTGCCGAAACCGCTGTCCCAGCTCGCGAGCTTGACCCCGGGCGGTTTGGTGAAGTCGAGCTTCGGCCGGCCGGCGAGCGCCACCTTCATGAACTCGTTCCAGATTGGCGCCGCCACCATGGCGCCCTGCTGGTTCTTGCCGAGCGAGATCGGCTGATCGAAGCCCACCCACACGACCGTCACCAGGTCGGGAGTGAAGCCGCTGAACCAGGCGTCGTGGAAATCGTCGCTGGTGCCCGTCTTGCCGGCGACCGGCCGGTCGATGCCGATCACGGCCGTCGTGCCGGTTCCGCGCTGCACCACGCCGCGCATCATGGTCATGATCTGGAACACGCTCGCCTGGTCGGCGATCTGCTTGCGGTCATCGTTCAGCACCGGCGGTCCACTCGGGTCCGAGCAATCGCATGTCAGAGCCGGATTGCGCCAGATCACCTGCCCGTTGCGGTCCTGCACCGTGTCGACCACGCTCGGCACCACCTCGCGGCCCATCATGTCGAGGGTGGAATAGGCGCCTGCCTCGCGCATCACCGTCGTGTCGACGGCGCCGAGGGCAGCGGGCAGCACGTGCGGCATCCGGTCGACCATGTGGAAGGCGATCGCGGTCTTGGCGATGGCGCTCATGCTGATCCGTTGCGCCAGCCGCACCGTCACCAGGTTGAGCGACTTCTGCAGCGCGATGCTCAGCGGCACCTCGCCGAGCCATCCGGTTTCGTAGTCATGCGGCGCCCAGACGCCCTTGGGTCCGAGATCCTCGTAGAACGGCCCATCGAGGAAACGCTGGCTCGGCGAGATGCCCTGCTCCATCGCGGTCAGGTAGACGAACGGCTTGAAGCTCGATCCGGGCTGGCGCTGCGCTTGGGTGGCGCGGTCGAACTGGCTGATTTCATGGCTCCAGCCGCCGACCATCGCGAGCACCCGCCCGGTGCGCGGATCGACCGTGGCGAGCGCCCCCTCGACCTTCGGTATCTGCCGCAAAGCAAGCCGCTCCGGCTGGCCGTCATGCCCGGGAGCGGCGGCCTGTGGCGCGGCCATCACCACGTCGCCGACGCGGAGCTTCCAGACCCAGGGATCGTCGGCGGCATACATTGGCAGCGTTCGCGCGACCGGCACGCCGCCGCCCGGCTGTTCCTGCAATACGCCGAGCCGATCGATCCCGCCGGCGCTGCGCAGAACCACCGCGAGAACCCAGCCGGGCAGCATCCCGTGCGGGCGGCCGACGGCGGCAAGCTCGGTTGACCAGTCGGCCGCCAGCAGCGCGGGCGCCGAGGCCAGGTGCGTCACCGGCCCGCGCCAGGAACCCTCGCGCCGGTCGTAGCGCATCAGTCCGTCGCGCAACGCCTTCTCCGCCGCCGCCTGAAGCCGCGTATCGAGGCTGGTCTGCACCGTCAGGCCGCCTTCGAGTGCCTGGGAGGCGCCGAACTTGTCGATCAGCTGGCGGCGCACCTCGTCGGCGAACCAGGCGCTGCCGGGGATCGGCGTCGGCTGCTGGTAGGAGGCCGGCACCAGGGGCGCGGCCTTGGCGGCGTCCGCCTCGGCTGCCGTGATGGCGCCGTCCTGCCGCATCCGGTCGAGCACCCAGTTTCGCCGGTCGCGCGCCGCATCGGGGTGGCGCGTCGGGTTGTAGTAGTTGGGCGCCTTCGGCAGGCCGCCGAGGAACGCCGCCTGCGCGATGTCGAGCCGATCCAGAGGCAGGTCGAAATAGGTCTCCGACGCGGCCGCGACGCCATAAGTGCCTTCGCCGAGATAGATGTCGTTCAGATAGAGTTCGAGGATACGCTGCTTGCTCAGCGCCCCTTCGAGGCGCATCGCCAGGATCGCCTCGCGAATCTTGCGGGTGATCGAGAGCTTGTCGGAGTTGAGCAGCATGTTGCGCGCGACCTGCTGGGTGATGGTCGAGGCGCCGATCGGCCGCCTGCCATGTCCCATCTGCATCAGGTCGGTGACAGCGGCGCGCAGGATCGCCGCCGGGTCGATGCCGCCATTGGTCCAGAAATTCTTGTCCTCGGCCGAGACGAAGGCCTGCGCGACCTGCTTCGGGATCGCCGAGAACGGCACGAAGATGCGCCGGCTCGGGCCGAACTCGGCGATCATCGCCTCGTTGCCGGCATAGACGCGGCTCATCTCGGGGGGCGCGTAGGTGCGCAGGCTGTCCACGCTGGGCAGGTCGGCAGCGATCCGGGCATAGACGTACCAGCCGAACACGCCGCCGCCCACGAGCGCGATCAGCCCCAGCGCGAAGCACGCGGCCACGATCGCGGCCAGCATCCGCCCGAACCCGCCGCTGCGGCGCCGCGGCGGACCCGCCGGCGCCGGCGTTCGCGGCCGGCGGGGCCCGCCCCCGGTCGGGGGAGCTGGACGTTCGGGGGGAACCAGGCGATCGCCTGCGCTGAGAGGGCCGTTCATGCTCGCGATATCGTCGCTCCTGGCGCGCTGGGTAGCCCGGATCGGCCGCGCATGCCACCCCCTGATGGCGCTCGGTTGCAACCACGTCCTGCGCCCGCGCACCGCTACCCGATCGGCAGCCGCCACCAGTGACCAGCGGCGCTCGACGTTCGCGCGGTCGCCGCGCGGCCTAGGTGGTGCCACAGGTCGCGGAGCCGCAATCCTGCGCGACCCAGCCGAAGCCTCGAATCGCGAATGGTGAGATGCTGCACGAGATCGTGGCCTCCCCTTGTGCTCCAGCCGCCTTGCGAGGTCCTTGCGCAGCCAGGCTTGCGGTCGCGGGCGGTTTGCTCCATGTAATGTCAGGCTTTGGTTGTCCGCGCGCGTTCGTGTGAGCAAGCGCAAGGGCGTAGCCAAGCCTTCCCGGCCCACTGCGCGAGCGTGCCTGAGCACGCATGCATCGGCGGCCGGGGCCGCATTCAACCCGGGCGACGCGCCGGCCTCCGGCCCGCCTCCCCTCTTCAGGGACGGATTGTTCCCGCGAATGGAATACGCGCTGCCACTCGAGACCACGCAGGCCCCGCCTGCCGCGCGCCGTTCCGTCCGCCTCGCCCGTTCCGCCTTCCACCCCAGCTTTCACGACGCATCCAGCCGCCGCGCCCCCGTGCGCGCGACCGCCGCTGCGCGCGCCTGCGCGCCCGCGGCCGAAGCGGCCCACCGGAGTTCCCCACACGATGACCAAGCGCATGTTGATCGACGCCACCCACGCGGAAGAAACCCGCGTCGTGGTACTGGACGGTAGTCGCCTCGAAGATTACGACATTGAGACTTCCACCAAGAAGCAGCTCAAAGGCAACATCTATCTCGCCAAGGTGGTGCGGGTAGAGCCCAGCCTGCAGGCCGCTTTCGTCGAATACGGCGGCGGCCGACACGGCTTCCTGGCCTTCGGGGAGATCCACCCCGACTATTATCAGATCCCCGTCGCCGACCGGCAGCGCCTGATTGCGATGGCCGAGGCGGAAGCCCGCGCCGACGCGGAGCAGGAGGAGGCGGATGCCGCGCGCGAGGCGGCCGGCCTGCCGCCGCTGGCTCAGGCCGACCCGGAATTCGAGCGGGACGCGGAGCCGACGGTGGTGGAAGAGCCGACCGCGGCCACGATGGCAGCCGGGATCGTGGCCGACCGCGTGGTCGCAGCCGCCGAGCCGGAGCCCGAGCCGCTCGCGACCTTGCCCGAGATCATCACTCCAGAGCCGGATGCCGCCGAGTCGGGTGCCACCGAGCCGGATGCGTCCAAACGAGACCAGGTCGAACCGGCCAACATGCCGCAGGATCCGGCCGAGTTGGGGGCCGATCTGGCTCCGGAGGCGCAGGAGCCGGCCGAGGAACCCGAAGCCGCCCCGGAGTCGCGGCCCACCGCAGCCGAGGCATCGCCCGATGGCCACGACGAGCCGCTCGACGATCCCGCCGAGGACGCGCCTCCGCCCGAGACGATGGGCGGCGAGCCTGGAGAGGATGCCGGGGAGCGCCGCCCATCGCCGCGCTACCTGCGCAACTACAAGATCCAGGAGGTGATCCGCCGCCGCCAGATCTTGCTGGTTCAAGTGGTCAAGGAGGAGCGCGGCACGAAGGGCGCGGCGCTCACCACCTTCATCTCGCTCGCCGGCCGCTATTGCGTGCTGATGCCGAATTCGCCACGCGGCGGCGGCATCTCGCGCAAGATCACCTCGGCCGCCGACCGCAAGCGGCTGCGCGAAGTCACCGCCGAGCTGGAAATCCCCCGCGGCATGGGCCTGATCGTGCGGACTGCCGGCGCCAACCGCCCGAAACCTGAGATCAAGCGCGATTGCGAATATCTGCTGCGCCTCTGGGACGAGATCCGCGAACGCACGCTGGCATCGGTCGCCCCCGCACTGATCTACGAGGAGGCGAATCTTATCAAGCGCGCGATCCGCGACGGCTACTCGCGCGACATCGACGAGGTCATTGTCGACGGCGAGGAGGCCTGGCGCGCCGCACGCGAGTTCATGCGGATGCTGATGCCGACCCATGCGCGCAAGGTGTCGCTGTGGCGTGACAGCGGCCAGCCGCTGTTCGCCCGCGAGCACGTCGAGGCGCAGCTCGATGCGATGATGAGCCCAGCCGTGCAGCTCCGCTCGGGCGGCTATCTCGTCATCAACCAGACCGAGGCGCTGGTCGCGATCGACGTCAACTCGGGACGCTCGACGCGCGAGCGCGGCATCGAAGAGACGGCGCTTCGGACCAATCTGGAGGCCGCCGACGAAGTGGCCCGACAACTCCGGCTACGCGACCTCGCCGGGCTGATCGTGATCGACTTCATCGACATGGAGGCGCGGCGGCACAACGCGATGGTCGAGCGGCGCATAAAGGACGCGCTGAAGAACGACCGCGCACGCATCCAGGTCGTCCACATCAGCCATTTCGGCCTGCTGGAGATGAGCCGGCAGCGGCTGCGGCCGTCGCTGGTGGAGACCAACTTCGCCGCCTGTCCGCATTGCGGTGGCACCGGCCATGTCCGCAGTACTGAGAGTGCGGCGCTGCACGTTCTGCGCGCAATCGAGGAGGAGGGCGCGAAGCGCCGCGCCGCCGAGATCGTGGTGCATGTGGCGGGTTCGATCGCGCTTTACATTCTCAACCACAAGCGCCTGCGCCTGGCCGAGATCGAGCAGCGGACGGGAATGCACGTAGCCTTCGCCGCCGACGAGACGCTGCTGGCCCCGCAATTGCGTATCGAACGGCTGCGGGCGCAGAGCCCGGATGCCGCGCCGCCCGCGATCCGGCAGGATTACGCGCCGATGCGCGACGATTACGAGCCGGACACGGCTGCGGATGCGGCGGCAGATGAGGACGCGGGCGAGCACAAAGCGGCGGACGAAGCCGAAGCGGCGGACGAGGCCGAGGTCACGGCGCCGCGCTATGCGGCCGAAGACGCCCAGGAGATTGTCCAGGCGGCGGAGAGCAGTGAACGCCGCCGCCGGCGGCGGCGGCGGCGGCGCGGCGGTCGGCGCGAGGAGAGCGGGGCGGCGGCCCAGGATGGCACGGGTGGTGAGGCGGCCGAGGATGGCGCCGCCGGGGCAGAGGCGAACGGCGCCACGCTGCCCAGGGTGGAGCCGCCAGCGCTGGCGGACGGCGTGCTCGAGACCGCACCGGCGGAGACCGTACCGGCGGCAGACGGCGAAGCCGGCGAGCGTTCCCGCCGCCGCGGGCGGCGCGGTGGGCGGCGTCGGCGCGAGGACGGCGAGGTTCGTCCCGCCCCGGCACCGGAGTCTGAGCCGGTCGCGAGCTATTTTGGCCCGACCCCGGCCGATCCGTTCGGCGGCCACGCCTTCGACCTGTTCGACGCGATCGACGCCGTGGCAGAGCAGGCAGCGGCGAGCGCCGCGGTGGCGGCGGGCGTCCCCGAGCAGGCGCTGTCCGACATCGCACCGCCCGATCGGTTCACGCCGGAGCCGGCAGCCGATGAGCCGGCCGTGGCCGGCGAGGCGCACGGGCCCGCACCGATTTCGGCTGAGGCAGATCCGCTGACGATCCCCGAGCCGCCGGCCCCGTATCAGCCGGTGAGCACCGCGCCGAACGGACCTGAGCCCGATTCCGCACCGGAAGCTGCGGACCCGGAGCCGCCGGCATCGCAGGGGATTCGGCCTGTGTTGGTCACAGCCGAGGCGCCGCCGGAGGAGCGCCGCCGCGGCTGGTGGCGGCGCTGACGCGCGCCGCGACCGAGTTGGCGAAGACCCGGGCGCCTGAGACGCGAGGTGCGGCGGCGGGATGTTGCTTTAGCGCCGCCGCCGCACCTCTGCCAGCGCCAGCAACCCGAGCCCGAGCGACGCCCATCCCACCGGCTCCGGGATAGCGGAGACCGTGATCTCCCCGATCGCGAAAGCGGGATCGGTCGGATCTGCGATCAGCAATTCGTCGAACGGCATCCCCGAAAATGTCATCATCCCCTCTGCGATTACGCCGCCACTTGGCACCTGGCCGGCCGCGGAACTCTCGCTTGCGAGGGAGGAGCCGTTTGAGGCAAGGAGGTATAACGTGCTCGATACCGTCGAATCGAGTGCAAAGCCAAAGCTCACGCTGTCCACGGCCTCGCTGAAGGCGATGCCGATGACAAGGTTGCTGTCGGGAGAGATGCCGCTGTCGATCAATACCGAGCCGGTGATCGTGAAGAACGTGCTCGGCTCCACATGGAACCCATAGGGGTCGCCATTCGACAGGAACTGCGCCGAAATCCCGCCCGCGCTCACCGTAAACGGAGTGCCAAGGCCGACTTTCGGATAGGCGAAGGAGAACGGCGCCGCGAGGGCGGCATCCGATCCGAACGCGAACGCCAGAATGCAGATGCAGGCGCCAATACAGCGGCGCATGAGAGTTCTCCGGCCAGATTGATCGTGCAACATGGCAACGATACGGCATCTTTCCGTGACTGAACCCATAAGGATGCGTGATAAGATGGCGATCTTTCTCTCGATCGGGTCGTTTTGCGTTACCGAGCCATGAACCATCGCATCCCCGCCGGGACTGCCGGTGTCGCCCTGCTCGGCCTCGCCCCGCTCCTGACCGGCTGCGCATTCATCCGGCCGGCGCCGCAGCCGGGCAGGCCGCTCGCCATGACCGCGCCCGGCTGTCGTGCGCCGCAGTCGCTGATGGATTTGCGCTACGATCTGAATAGATTGGCGGGCGGGACCATGGTGGCAGCGTCTGGCGCTCCCTGTCCGATGGCGCTCGATCAGTTCCTGGGTTTCAACCATGCCCTCTTCTCCGTCACCGG
>DATAYA010000247.1:0-11509 GCA_036272815.1 Acetobacteraceae bacterium | reverse complement strand
GACCAGTTCGACGCCCAGGGCTTCATCAAGCTCAATGCGCTGCGGCTGCGGCTCGGCGCGATCGCCGGCCGCCGCGGCGGCGCGCTCTGAGGAAGGGACCAACCATGCCGTTGTCGATGTACGAGGTTTGCGTGCCGGTCTGCCTGCAGGCGCTGGGCGGCCTTTCCGCTGTGCTGGAGAAGGCGGAGACGCATTGCAGATCGGGCGGTGCCGATGCCGCGAAGCTGGTCGAGGCGCGGCTCGCGCCCGACATGTTCACGCTGGCCAAGCAGGTGCAGATCGCCTGCGACTTCGCGCGCTGGGCGGTGGTGCGGACCGCCGGGCTTCCGGTCGAGCGGACCGCCGACACCGAGAAGACCCTGGCCGAACTCCGCGCGCGCGTGGCCGGAACGATCGCCTTCCTCAAGGAAGCGGCGCCCGAGCAGCTCAACGGCCGCGAGGAGAGCACCGTCACCTTCAAGGGCGGCGAGCGCGAGTTCACCTTTACCGGGAAGAGCTACCTGCTGCACTTCGCGCTGCCCAACCTCTACTTCCATGTCACCGCGGCCTACGCCATCCTGCGCCACAACGGCGTGGTGATCGGCAAGCGCGATTTCCTTGGCGCCCCGCCAACCCCCTGACGGATTTCGTCCGTCGGGAGCCGCATCGCGCGGTGCAGAGCCTTGTGGCGCGTGGCCTCCGTCGCCGGGAACACGGGTTTGTCATCACCGCGAGGCCTGTTCTCTGCTGTAATCGCCCCGCCGTGATCGCCGCCGCACCGAAGAGGACGTCGCATGACGCAGATCACCCCGGACCCGACCGGCTCGGCCTACGCGCTCAGCTTCATCGGCGAGGCGGCGGCCGAACCCGGCGCATCCGGCTTCCCCGCGATCTACGCATTCGGCGACAGCCTCTCCGACGCGGGCAATGATTTCAACCTCACCCTCGGCAACGTCCCAGTCTCGCCGCCCTATTTCGACGGGCATTTCAGCAACGGCTACACCTGGGTCGAGGATCTGGCCCTGCTCGGCCAGCCGCTGGTCAAGCCGAGCACGCAGGGCGGCACCGACTTCGCCTACGGCGCCGCCGAGACCGGCACCACCGCCGTGCACAGCGCGCTGCCGATCGACCTGCCCTCGCAGCTCGTGCAGTACAAGATCCAGGACCCGAACCCGACGCCGAATGCGCTTTACACGCTCTCGATCGGCTCCAACGACGTGCTGGATGCGGTCGACACCTTCGCCACCAATCCCACCGCGGGCCTTGCCGCGATTCCGCAGGCGGTGACCAACGAGACCAATTTCATCGCCGGCCTCGCGGCGACCGGGGCGAAGAACTTTGCCGTCCTGATGGTGCCCGACATCGGGAAGACGCCCTCCGAGACCGCCCAGGGTCCGCTCTATGCGGTCTCCGCGTCCAACCTGTCGGCCTGGTACGACGTCGACCTCGCCCAGTCGCTGGCGAGCCTCGCGGTCACCGACCACCTCAACATCGACCTGATCAACACGTTCCAGCTCATCGATGCCGCAGCCGCCAATCCGGCCGCCTTCGGACTGACCAACACGACAGACCCCGTTTGGACCGGCAACTACACCGACGCCAGCAGCGGCACGCTGACTGCGACCGGAGCGGCGCAGAACCAGCACCTCTTTTTCGACAGCCTCCACCCGACAGCGCAGGGGCACGCGTTTTTGGCCTTGGTCGCCGGGCAGTCGCTGCTCGCCACCGTGTAGGGAACCACCTCGCGCCGCCACCGCCTCTCGGCTACAAGCCGCCTCCATGAGCGCCTTGCAGCCGCCCCGCGGCACCCACGACCTGATCGGCGAGGAGATGCGTCGGCATCGGCATGTGATCGAGACCGCGCGCCGGATCGCGTCCGGCTACGGTTTCGACGAATGGGCGACGCCGATCTTCGAGGACACGCGCGTTTTCGCACGCACCATCGGCGAGACCTCCGACGCGGTAACGAAGGAGATGTACACCGTCACCGACCGGGGCGGCGAGAGCATCACGCTGCGCCCCGAGGCCACGGCCGGGGTGTGCCGGGCGCTGGTCTCCAACGGGCTGGCGCAGACATTGCCGCAGAAAGTGTTCTACGCCGGGCCGATGTTCCGCTACGAACGGCCGCAGAAGGGCCGCTTCCGGCAGTTCCATCAGATCGACATCGAGACGCTCGGTTCGGCCGAGCCGCTCGCGGATGCCGAGGCGATCGCCTGCGGCGCTGACATCCTCGCCGCCCTCGGCATCGCCGCCGAGGTGACGCTGGAGCTGAACACGCTCGGCGATCCGGAGAGCCGGGCGGCGTGGCGGACGGCGCTGGTCCGCCATTTCGCCGCCCAGGCAGACGCACTCTCCGACGAGAGCCGGGATCGGCTGGAGCGCAACCCGCTGCGCATCCTCGACAGCAAGGAGGCGGGCGACCGGCGCATCGTGGCTGAAGCCCCCACCATCCATGAGCACCTGACGCCGGCCGCGCGCGCGTTCTGGGACGGGCTGCGCCGGGCACTGTCGGCCCTCGGGGTCGGCTTCCGCGAGAACCCGCACATCGTGCGAGGGCTCGACTACTAGGGCCACACCGCCTTCGAATTCGTCACCGACCGGCTCGGCGCGCAGGGCACGGTGATGGGCGGCGGTCGCTATGAGGGACTGGTCGCGGAGATGGGCGGCCCGCCGGTGCCCGGCATCGGCTGGGCGGCCGGGGTCGAGCGGCTCGGGATGCTGCTCTCGTCCGCCCCGGAGCCGCCGGCGACGGTCGCGGTCGTGCCGGTGGGCGAGGCGGCGGAGGCGCGGGCGATCGGGCTGGTGCAGGTGCTGCGCCACGCGGGGTTGCGGGTGGAAATATCCTATCGCGGCAACCTCAAGCGGCGCATGGAGCGCGCCAACCGGATCGGCGCCCGCGCGGCGGTCATCCTGGGCGAGGACGAGGCGGCGCGCGGCGTCGTGCAGCTCAAGGACCTGCGCACCGGCGAGCAGGCCGAGGTCGCGATCGCTGACCTTCCGGCGCGTCTCGCATGAACGCCTCGCCCCCCGGCCTCGGGCAGAAGCTCGACCGCATCGCTGCCCGCGCCGAGGAGTTGCGCGGCGAGCTTGCGGGCGGCGTGCTCGGCGAGGCGTTCGTGCGGGCCTCCAAGGAGCTGGCCGAGCTGGAGCCGCTGGTCGCGCGCATCGCCGAGCTGCGCGGCGCCGAGCGCGCGGCCGCCGAGGCGGAGGCGATGCTTGCCGACCCGGAGATGCGCGAGCTGGCCGAGACGGAGCTGGCCGGCCTGCGGGAGCGTCTGCCGGCGCTGGGGCAGGAGCTGCGCCGCGCGCTGCTGCCGCGCGACGAGGCGGATGCCCGCAGCGCCATCCTGGAGGTGCGTCCGGCCGCCGGCGGCGACGAGGCGGCGCTGTTCGCGGCCTCGCTGTTCGGAATGTATCAGCGCCATGCCGAACGGCATCGCTGGCGCTTCGAGATCCTGGAATACGACGCGTCGGAACTCGGCGGCCTGCGCGAGGGCATCGCCGAGATCACCGGCCGCGGCGTGTTCGCGCGCCTGAAATACGAGAGCGGCGTGCATCGCGTCCAGCGCGTGCCGGCGACCGAGAACCAGGGCCGCATCCACACCTCGACCGTGACCGTCGCGGTGCTGCCGGAGGCGGAGGAAGTCGATGTGCAGGTCAACGAGGCCGACCTGCGCATCGACGTCTATCGCGCCTCCGGCGCCGGCGGCCAGCACGTCAACAAGACCGAGAGTGCCGTGCGCATCACCCACCTGCCGACCGGGATCGCGGTCGCGATGCAGGAGGAGAAGAGCCAGCACAAGAACCGCGCCAAGGCGATGAAGATCCTGCGTGCCCGGCTCTACGAGCAGCAGCGGGCGAACCTGCACGCGACCAGGGCGGCCGACCGGCGCAGCCAGGTCGGCACCGGCGACCGCTCCGAGCGCATCCGCACCTACAACTTCCCGCAAGGCCGGGTGACCGATCACCGGATCGGGCTCACGCTGCACAAGATCGACCGCATCATGCTCGGAGAGGTCGACGAGATCGTCGACGCGTTGACCGCGGAGGACGAGGCGGCACGGCTGGCGGCGGAGGATTTGTAGCGTCTCAGCGCATCGAGATTTCCGGCGCGCAGCCGCGGCCCTGCTCGATCCGCACCGGCGTCGGCGCCCGCCCGGGCGTCTCGTCGGCGAGGTAGAAGCGCTTAAAGTTCTGCGTCAGCGCCTCGAAGACGCGGCCGTCGACGTGCACGAGCGTTCCGGTGGTGTCGACCCGATGCGTCACCGGCGCAGCACCTGCGGCCTGTGTCACCACGCGGCCGCAAAGCCCGTAGCGATAGGCGCCGGCGCGCGGCACCGAGACCACCACCGTCGCCAGCCTGTGCGCGGCGTCGAGCCGGAAATGCCCGGCCGGAACCAGCCCGACATAAAGCGTGGTAACTTCGGAGACCTCGGTCGGCCCCATCCGGTCGATCACGCGAAAGGAAACCTGGTCCGGCGACATCGCCGAGGTTGCGAACAGCACCGGCAGGAGCAGCGCCAGGACGCGCATCATGGAGCGAATGTTGCGCCGACGCCGCGGCCGGTCAATCCGCAGCGCCGTCGCCGGTCAATCGTTCTTGTGCGCCGGCCGGCCGCGCCCGGTCCGAGGCTGCAGCGCGTCGATCCGTTTCGACGCTTCGGCCTTGGTGAGA
The DNA here is from genome assembly GCA_036272815.1 of Acetobacteraceae bacterium. Taxonomy (GTDB): domain Bacteria; phylum Pseudomonadota; class Alphaproteobacteria; order Acetobacterales; family Acetobacteraceae; genus DATAYA01. The sequence continues at coordinate 6,855 of DATAYA010000247.1, read as the reverse complement.
TCGGGATCGAACGGCTCGCCCGCTTCCTCGCAAAGCGTTTTCAGGTAGGACGCCTGCGCGCCGGTCATCCGCTCGTCGCCGGTTACCCACTCGTCGGGGTCCTTCTCGACGTTTGAGGGCAGGCCGGGGGAGCTGGGATCGGGCGTCTTGGAGGTCATGGTCATGCCGGGGCCAACGCCGCAGTTCGCCCTCCGTTCCCCGATTTCAGTCGGCGCGCTGCTGCGCGAGGGCGCGGCGCGTCTGCGTGCCGCCGGGATCGACCGGGCGGCGCTCGAGTCGCGGTTGCTCCTCGGCCATGCGCTTGGCGCAACACAGGCGGAACTCCTGCGCGATCCGGATCGGCGCGTGGCGGCCGAGACATTCGATGCGCTGGTGTCCCGGCGGTCGGCGCGCGAGCCACTGGCGCTGATCCTCGGGCGGCGGGAGTTCTGGAGCCTCGATCTTGCGGTCTCGCCCGCGACGCTGATCCCGCGGCCGGAGAGCGAGACGCTGATCGAGGCGGCGCTGGCCGGCGCGGCGGCGCGCGACTCTGTGCGCCGCGTGCTCGACCTCGGGACCGGCACGGGTGCGCTGCTGCTGGCAGCACTCACCGAGTTTCCCGCCGCCTTCGGGCTGGGCGTCGATCGCAGCGAGGCCGCCTGCCGGCTCGCCCGCGGCAATGCGGCGGCGCTCGGTCTGGGCGGACGGGCGGCGTTCCTGGTCGCGGACTGGGCGGCGCCGGTCGCCTGCCGATTCGATCTCGTGCTGTGCAACCCGCCATACATCCGGCGCGGCGAGATCGCGTCGCTGATGCCGGAAGTCGCGCGATTCGAGCCGGAATCGGCGCTCGACGGCGGTGTGGACGGGCTCGCTGCCTATCGCCGCCTGATGCCTGCTTTGTCGGCCGTGCTGGCGGACGGCGGGCAGGCGATCCTGGAGCTTGGCGCCGGGCAGGAGGGGGATGTGACCGCAATCGTGGCGGCATCGGGGCTTGCGGTGGTGGCGCGGCGACCCGATGTCCTGGGCATCCCGCGCGCCCTTGTGCTGGCCCGAAGCTGAAAAACCATTTGGCAGCGAGGCCATGCGGGACTAACTTGGATCACGCACGGCAGGCAACGCCGCGAGTTCGGCGGGCCTGGCTGCCTCGGCTGCCAACTGGCTTTGGTGGGGCACCGCGCAGGAAGCCAACGTCGATTGTCCTGGACCCGGTCGCCTGCGGGCGACGCGCAGAGTGTGCGCCGAGGGGTCCGGGTCGCGAACAGGAAAGCATAGCGACGGACGCATGAACATCAAACGTATGCGCGGACGCAACCATCGCCCTGGCGGTGGGGGTGGCGGTGGCGGACCACCGATCCGGCACCACAGCGGCAACATCCCGCTCAACCGCAATCACGTCTTCGACAGCAACGGCCCCGACGTGCGGGTCCGCGGCACGGCTCAACAGCTCTTCGAAAAATACCTCCAACTCGGCCGCGACGCGACCAGCAGCGGTGATCGGGTGATGGGCGAGAGCTATTTCCAGCACGCCGAGCACTATTTCCGCATCGTCAATGCCATCAACCAGGCGCAGCAGCAGAACCAGCCGCAGGGGCAGAACGGCCAGTCCTTCGGTCAACCGGGCGGCCAGGGAGGCGGCCAACCTGGCGGCTTCCAGCAGGGGCAGAGTGGCGGTCAGCGCCGTCCCGGCCAGGACATGGACGAGCAGTTCGAGGACGGCGTGCCCGGAATCGGCGACCAGCCCGGCACGGACCAGCAGCGCGAGGTCCCGATCGCGGCGGCTCCGCCCGAGGGCTGAGGCGGCGCACCTGATCGAACACGCGCCCCGGATCGCGCCGAGCCTCGAACTGAGCATCGCCGCGCGCCGGGGCGAACTGCCGCGCCGCTTCTGACTTGGACAACGACGCGGCACTGCTCGACCTCGCGGTCCGTGCCCGACCGATTGCCGCTGACGCCGAGGCGGGACGCCGGTGCTGCGAGACGGCGCTGGGCACCGCAATCGACCCGGGGGCGTTCGCGGCATCGCTCGCCCGGCTGCTGGCGAGGGGGCTGATCCGCGATCCGGTGCGGCTCTCCGCGGGCGACCTGCATTGCCACTTTGTGCTCGAGGCGACCCCGGCCGGGATTGCCGCAGCATCGCCGCCCGATTGACTGCCTAGCCGATCGCCGCCGCGATGATCCGCCGCGCGTCGGCTGCAAGCGCCGGGTCCGACGGACGCCGGCCGAGCAGGTCCGCCCAGGCGAACAGATCCGCGATCGACGCAATCCGGCGCCAGTCCGTCGGCAGCATGCCGCCCGCATCGCAGTAGCCGCGGGCAAGGCCGGCGACGAACGCCGCCTCCGTCCCGAGCGGCGGCCGCAGCAGATTGCCGAAATCGAACGCGGGCGTGGCGCTCAGCGCGAACTCCCAGTCCAGCACCGCCGCGATGCGCCCGTCGCGCACCAGGATGTTGGTCGGATTGAAGTCGCCATGCACGAGACAAGGCAGCGCCAGCCAATCGCGCAGCCGGCTCCCTTCTCGCGCGGCGAAATCGAGCACGGCCGACGTGAGCGCCGCCCCGAGCCGTGCGCCGCCGGGACCATCCACCAGGCACGCGCGCAGGAATGCGACCAGCGCATCGCCGTCGACATCGATCGCAGGCCCGACCCGGAGGTCGGACGCCAGGAAACCGTGTCGGGCGAAGCGGAAGGCGTGTATGTGCGCGAGCGCCGCACCGGCGGCGTCGCCCAGCGCACGTTGCGCCTCGCGGCCGGAGCCGGCCGCCGCCCGGTCGAGCCGCTCGCCCTCGATCCATTCCAGCACCGCGTACGGCGTGCCCGTGACCGGGTTCGTCTCGGCTGCGTGCAGCACACGCGCGATCGGCACATGCCCGTCGAGCAGGCGGGCGAGGGTGGCTTCCTTGACCGATTGCGGCGGGTCGCGGGTGACGAGGCGGAGCAGCACCACCCAGGGCGGCCGGTCGAGTGCGGCGCGCAGGTTCGTGTTGACCAAGCCGCCCGCGACCGGGCGGACGTCCGTGACGCCGACGGTGCCCAGCGCGGGCGCGAGCAGGGTAGCGGCTTGCGCGGGGCTGATCGGCACCGGCGGCGCGTGGCGCGACCAGCCCTCTCTCATCGCGCCGGTCTCCGGCAAGCGAGGAAGGCTTTTTCGCTGGCCGGTGCTACGCTTGCGCACCATCCGCAGGGATCGTCGATGCTCGCCACCTCGCCCGCCTTCAAGCAGAATGCCCGCACCGCTTTGGCCGATGCCGGGTTGCAGCGCGCGCTCTCGCGCAGCAACCCCGGCCTGCAGGCGCGCCGTGCCGCCGCGATCGCCGCCCTGCCTGAGTTCGAGGCACTGCGCGACACCGGCCGCGACATCAAGAACCACACGCTTGCCAACCTCGACTTCTACCTCGAGACCTTCGCCGCCAATGTCGAACGCGCCGGCGGCCACGTCCACTGGTGCGCCGACGCCGACGAGGCACGCGCCGCCGTGCTCGCGATCTGCCGCGAGGCGGGCGCGCGGACGGTGACCAAGGGCAAGTCGATGATCTCCGAGGAACTCGCGCTCAACGAGCACCTGGAGGCGAACGGCATCACGCCGGTCGAGACCGACCTCGGCGAATACATCCTCCAGCTCCGCCACGAGCCGCCGAGCCACCTGATCGGCCCGGCCTTTCACCTCAACCGCGAGGACTGGGAGGCGAGCTTTCGCGCCTCGCACACCGACCTGCCGCCCGACCGCGTGTTCCACGAGCGGCGCGACATTCTCAACGAGGCCCGCACCCAGCTGCGGGCGCGCTTCCTCGCCGCCGATGTTGGCATCACCGGCGCCAACTTCCTGATCGCCGAGACCGGCAGCAGCGTGATCGTCACCAACGAAGGCAACGGCGACCTGACGCAGACCCTGCCGCGGGTTCACATAGCCCTCGCCAGCATCGAGAAAGTGGTCCCCACTCTGGAGGATGTCTGCGCGTTGTTGCGGCTGCTGGCGCGCTCCGCGACGGGACAGGACCTCTCCGTCTACACCACGTTCTCGACCGGCCCCCGCCGCGGCGCCGATCTCGACGGGCCGGGCGAATACCACGTGGTCCTGCTCGACAACGGCCGCTCGGCGATGCTCGGCACCGGCTTTCAGGACATGCTGCGCTGCATCCGCTGCGCCGCCTGCATGAACCACTGTCCGGTCTATGGCGTGGTGGGCGGGCACGCCTATGGCTGGGTCTATCCCGGCCCGATGGGGGCGGTGCTGACGCCGAGCCTCATCGGCATCGACCGCGCCGGCAACCTGCCGAATGCATCGACGTTCTGCGGCCGCTGCGAGAGCGTCTGCCCGGTGAAGATCCCGCTGCCCGGCATGATGCGGCACTGGCGCGAGAGGGAATTCGCGCGCCACCTCAACCCGCAATCCGTGCGCAGCAACCTCGGCCTCTGGGCCTGGTTCGCGCGCCGTCCGGCGGCTTATCGACTTGCGACGCGGACGGCGGCAGCGGCGCTCGGGCTGCTGGGGCGCGGACGCGGGCGGTTCCGCTCGCTGCCGTTCGCCGGCGGCTGGACGCGGGGGCGGGACCTGCCGGCGCCGGAAGGAGAGACATTCTTCGCCCGCTACGCCCGCCAGCAGCGCCGCGGCCGCGGCTGATGTCGCGCGAGGCGGTGCTGGGCGCGATCCGGCGCGGATTGCGGCGCGGTCCGCTGCCGGAGGATCAGGCGGCGATGCTGCGGGCGCGGCTGGCCGCGCACCCACGGCATCTGGTCCCCGAGCGCGCCCGGCGCGACGGCGCGGAGCGGATCGCGCTGTTCGTGCGCAATATCGAAAAGGAATTCGGCACCATCGAACGGGTCGCCGGGCCGGATGCGGTGCCGGAGGCGGTCGCGACCTATCTCGTCGGCCAGAACCTGCCGCCCGAGCTGGCGATCGCGCCGCATCCCGAGCTGCGCGCGATCCCCTGGGACGCACGGCCGCTGCTGCGGCTGCGCGAGGGCCGGGCCGAGGCGTCCGACGCCGTCTCGGTGCAGCACGGATTTGCCGGGATCGCCGAGACCGGGACGCTGATGCTGCCATCGGCACCGGAGCGCCCGACCACGCTTAACCTGCTCGCCGAGACCGCGATCGTGGTGCTGCGGGCCGGGCGGGTGGTGGCGGGGATGGAGGATGCGTGGGACCTGCTCCGCGCCGAGCTGCCGGGGATGCCGCGCAACGTGATGCTGGTCACCGGGCCGTCGCGGTCGGCCGATATCGAGAGCACGCTCGAACTCGGCGCGCACGGGCCGCGGCGGGTGCATGTCGTGCTGGTGGAGGCGGATGGCGGGCAAGAGCGGGCCTGATGATCCCCTCCCGTTGCGGGCTAGGGCGGCGGAGCGGACCGAGGTTCGGGGCGGAGAAGCGCGCCCTGATGCGGTGATCTGGGCCGATTACGTGCGGCAGGTTCGGCCGTTGTCGGGACGAGCGGTGCCGGAGGCTTCCGCGGAGCCACCGCCGCCGTCTCCCGCCGTCCCCGTGGCGACGGCGGAATTGGCGAAAAGCCGGCCTCGTCGTCCGATCGTCGTCGCCCCGCTCGCCGTCGGCGCCGCGCCGGCCGGCGTCGATGCCGCGTCCTGGCACCGGCTGCGCTCCGGCCGGCTGGTCCCCGAGCGCTCGCTCGACCTGCATGGTCGCACGGCGGAGGTGGCGTTCCATGCGCTCACCGGCTTCCTGCAACGCGCCCACGCCGACCGGGTGCGCTGCGTCGAGGTGATAACCGGCCGCGGCGCGGGGCCGGGCGGCGGCGTCATCCGGCGCGAGCTGCCGGTCTGGCTCAACCTCGCATCCCTGCGGCCGCTGGTGCTCGGCGCCGTCCATCCGCATCCGGCCAATCCCGGTGCCGTTCGGCTGCTGCTGCGCCGTCAGCGATGACGCCGTTCGGCGCGCGGCTGCGGGCGCTGCGGGCCGAGCGGGGCGTGAGCCAGCGCGCGCTCGCGACCGACCTCGGCGTCTCGGCGGCGTATCTCTCGGCACTGGAGCACGGCCGACGGGGCGCGCCCGGCAGTGGGCTGGTGCATCAGGTCTGCGAGCGGTTCGGCCTGATCTGGGACGAGGCGGAGGAGCTGACGCGGCTCGCGCGGCTCTCGCGTCCGCGGGTGCGGGTCAACACCAGCGGGCTCACCCCGGAGCAGACGGCGCTCGCCAATCGGCTGTCGCAGGCGATCCGCCGCCTGCCGCCGGAGACGGTCGCGGCGATGCACGCGCTGCTCGACCAGACGACGCCGCAACCCAAGCCACGGCTGCGGCGCGCCGCCGGCCGGGCACGCCAGGAGGGGATGCGGTGACGGACAGGGTGCGGCGCGGTGACGGACGGGTGGAAATCAGCCTGACCGCTGTCGGTCTGTGCTGTGAGCGACTAGGGTTCGACCATCTGATAGCATTTTCCGGCGGCGCTGTCAGACGCCAGCGAACCAGTTATAGCCCTGGTTCTCCCAGTAGCCGCCAGGATACTTGTTGCTGACCTCGATCGCCTCCAGGTTCTTGGCGCTTTTGAAGCCGAGCTTGGTCGGGATGCGAAGCCGCAGCGGCGCGCCCCATTGCGGCGCCAGCGGCTTCTTCTCGAAATCGAGCGCCAGAATGGTCTGTGGTTGCAGCGCGCTGGCCATGTCGATGCTGGTCGAATAGCCATCGAAGCATTTGAAATAGACGTAGCGGGCCGAAAGGTCGGCGCCGACGCGGCGCAGGAACGTGCCCAGCGGCACGCCGCTCCACTGGCCGATTTGGCTCCAGCCCTCGATGCAGATATGCCGGGTGATCTGCCCCTGCTGCGGCAACGCCATCAGCGCCGGCAACGTCCAGGGCCGCCGGTCGGCGACGAGGCCGCTGACGCTGAGCACCCAATTATTTGGCGCCAGGCGCACCTGCCACTCCGCGTA
>DATAYA010000246.1:0-3544 GCA_036272815.1 Acetobacteraceae bacterium | reverse complement strand
CGGCGAGTTGCAGGTCGCGTAAGACGCAGGGGCTCTGCCCCTGCACCCCGCCCCCTGGCCTAGCCTTCCCCTTTCATGGCATCTCACGCCCCATGTCGATGCCGATAGCCCGCCGCGCCCTGCTCGCCGTCGCCGCGATGCCGGCGGTCGCGCGCGCCGCGACACCGCTGCGCATCGGCATCCTGCACACGCTCTCCCCGGCGCCGCTCTACATCGCGATGGACCGCGGCTATTTCCGCGATGCCGGGCTCGCCGCCAGGTTCCGCTTCTTCCAGGCAGCGCAGCCGATCGCCGCCGCCGCCGTCGCGGGCGACATCGAGGTGGGTGTCACGGCGCTCACCGGCGGCTTCTTCGCGCTTGCCGGCCGCGGCGCGCTGCATGTGATCGGCGGCGGATTGCAGGAGCGGCGCGGCATCGAGGGGACCGCCCTGCTCGCCTCGCCGAAAGCCTTCGCCGCCGGCCTGACCTCGCCCGCGAAGCTGCCGGGGCACAGCGTCGGCATCACCCAGTTCGGCTCGTCCTTTCAGTACATGGTCGGCCGGATCGCCGAGATCGAGCATTTCGATCCCAAGAGCATCGTGCTGCGGCCGTTGCAGGGCATCGGCAACATGATCGCGGCTCTCGGCACCAACCAGGTCGACGCGACCTTCGCCATCGCCTCGCAAGCCAAGCCGCTGGTTGCCGCCGGCCGCGCGCATCTGCTCGCCTGGATCGGCGACCTGTTCCCCTACCAGATCACCGCCGTGTTCACGACCAACCGCATGGTCACGCGTCGCGCCGCCGAGCTGCGCGGCTTCGCCGACGCCTACAAGCGCGGGGTCACCGACTACCGCGCTGCATTCTTCACGCCCGGCGCGCCGGCGGCGACCACGGATGCCGCGATCGCGAGCATCGAGAAATTCGTCTTCACCGGCGACCCGAACGCGCCCGCGAAGATCCGCGCCGGCATCGGCTACTACAACGCCGACGGCGCGCTCGACGTGCCCGACGTGCGCCGCCAGATCGACTGGTTCCGCGCGCAAGGTCTGGTGAAGGTGCCGCTCGACCCCGCGAAGATCATCGACACGCAGTTCCTGCCCACGATTGACCTGTGAAGGCGGGGGACCTGTGAAGGCGGCGTCCTCCGTCCGGCTGGAGGTGTGCGGCGTGCGCCACGCCTATCGCGACCTGCTGGTGCTGGAGGGCATCGATCTGGTCGCGGAACCGGCGCAGGTGCTGGTGCTGGTCGGCCCGTCCGGCTGCGGCAAGTCGACGCTGCTCGGCATCATCGGCGGCCTCCTGGCCCCCAGCGGCGGCGAGGTGCGCTGGCATGGCGAGGTATCACCGGACTGCCTCAATCCGCTGACCTACGTGTTCCAGGACTTCGCGCTGCTGCCCTGGCGGACGGTGGCGCAGAACGTCGCCCTCGGCCTCGAAGGCCGGATGCCGCGCGCGGCGGTGCGGGCGCGGGTCGCCGAGGTGCTGGCGACAACCGGGCTCGACGCTTTCGCGCGCGCCTGGCCGAGGCAGCTCTCGGGGGGCATGAAGCAGCGCGTCGGAATCGCCCGCGCGCTCGCGGTGCGGCCCGCCTGCCTGCTGATGGACGAGCCGCTCTCCGCCCTCGACGCGCAGACCCGCGGCCTGCTGCTCGAAGAGTTCGCCGGCCTGATCGAGCGCGTCGGCACCACCACCGTCTATGTCACCCACAACCTCACCGAGGCGGTCCGGCTCGGCCACCAGATCGTGGTGCTGTCGCGCCGGCCCGGCCGGGTGCGGACGATCCTGCGCCTCGACCGCCCGATCACCGACCGCCGCGCCGATGATGCCGACCTGCTGGCGGCCGAGGCGCGGCTCTGGGCACTGATCCGCGACGACGCCGCCGCCGCCGAACGGGAGATCGAGCATGCCTGAGGTGGACGGCCGCATCCCCTTCCGTGCCGGCGGCTTCGCACCCCGGGAGAGCGTCCCCGCCGGCGCCGCCACCCTGATCCTGATCGTGCTGCTCTGGCAGGGAGCCGCCTCGGCGGGGATGATCCCGAGCCTGTTCCTGCCCGCCCCCTTCGCCGTCGCCCGCACGCTCTGGTCGCTTGCGATCAGCGGCGAGCTGTGGCGGCAGGCGAGCCCCTCGCTCTACCGGCTCGCGGTCGGCTGGACGCTGGGCACGGTCGCGGGCGTCGCCCTCGGCTTCGCGATCGGGCTCTCCAGCCTGGCGCGCTCGCCGGGGATGGCGGTGGTCTCGGCGCTGTTCCCGATCCCGAAGATCGCGCTGGTGCCGCTCTTCATCATCTGGTTCGGCATCGGCGAGGGCAGCAAGATCGCAACCCTCGGCTTCGGCGTGTTCTTCCCCACCGTCATCAGCACCGCCGCCGGCGTCGATGCGGTGCCGCGCAACCTGATCCGCATGGCGCAGAGTTTTGGTCTCTCGCGCGCCGCCATCCTGCGACGTGTCGTGCTGCCGGGCGCATGGCCGGCGATCCTGTCGGGGTTCCGCATCTCGGTCTCGATCGGGATCGTGCTGCTGGTTGCCGCCGAGATGATCGGCGCGCAGCGCGGTATCGGCGCCTTCGTGCTGCAGGCGGGCAATCTCTACGACCTCGACAACCTCCTGGCGGGGATCGTCCTGCTTTCGGTGTTTGGATTGGTGCTGGCCTGGGGGATCGGACGGCTGGAGCGGGCTTTCCTGCGCTGGCGGTAGGAAGGCCAGGGGCTCTGCCCCTGCACCCCGCTCAAGGCCGAGCCTTGAGAATCCAACTACGCCACCACCACCCCGTGCTGGCGGAGGAAGCCCAGCAGCGCCAGCATCGGCAGCCCGAGGATCGCGGCGTGCTCGCCTTCCACGGCATCGAACAGATGCACGCCCAGCCCCTCGATCCGGTAGCACCCGACGCTCCCCAGCACCGCAGCCCCTTCGGCCGCAAGATACGCGTCCAGGAACGCGTCGGAGAAACGCCGCATCGACAGGCGCGGGCTCGCGACGTGCCGCCACACCTCCGCACCACCGCGCCAGCACGCCACGGCGGTCGCCAGCGAATGTGTCCGCCCGCGCAACGCCCGAAGCTGGTCCGCCGCCGCATACCGATCGGCAGGCTTGCCGAACCACGCGCCATCGCACGCCAGGATCTGGTCGGCGCCGATCACCAGCCCATCGCCCGCTCCTGCCGACCCCCGCGCGGCCTTCATCCCGGCCAGCAGCAACGCCGCTTCCTCCGCACCGCCGCCCTCGGCCTGCACCGTCTCGCGCAACGCCGCCTCGTCGATCGCGACCGGCTGTACCGCGAAGCGCAGCCCGGCCGCCTCCAGCAGCGCCCGTCTTGCTGCGGAACCGCTTGCCAGCACCAGCGCCGGCGCCCCCGCCTGCAGCATCGGCACTTGCAGCATCACACGGCCGGCGCAGGGATCGCCGGCGCCGCCGGGTGCCGTGCGTGCCAGGCATCCATCAGTTGCAGCACCGTCGCCGCCGTCTCCTCGATCGAGCGCCGCGTCACGTCGATCACCGGCCAGACGCGGCGAGTACAGAGCCGGCGCGCCCACAGCAGTTCGGCCTTCACCGCCGCCTCGTCGACAT
>DATAYA010000245.1:0-15370 GCA_036272815.1 Acetobacteraceae bacterium | reverse complement strand
TGCTGCCGCGCTTGACGCCATCCTGAGTGACACCAAGCAGCAGCTCGCCGATTACAAGGTGCCGGAGCGGCTGTTGGCCGTCGATGCCGTGCCACACAACTCGCTTGGCAAGGTAGATCGCCGGGCGGCGGCGACGGAGATGCTCGGCCGGGCCGCCTGATCCGCCTGGCATGGCTTGCCGCCATCCGTGAGTACGTGAAGCGGCAACCGGCTGTTCGCGGATCCGCGTGCACACAAACGGTGGCTGACGACCGGGCGAGTTGGCCTCCCCGACGAGGTGCTCCCGATGACCGATCCCGAACAGGCGGACCCCGAACCGGAGCCGCCCGCCTCTCCCGGCCCACCCCTGCATCGTCCTACTCATCGTCTCGCCGGGCACGGCCCGGACCCGCCCTGACCGCGCCCCCGGCGTCAGCGACGGGACGGCGGCCCGACCACGCAATCGCTCTCCGGCACCGCCTCGCCGCGCGCGACACGGGCGATGTTGTCGAACATGCGGCCCACCGTCGGCGCGAAATTGTCCGCGGCCCCGGCGGCGAGATGCGGCGTCACCACCGCATTGTCGAGTGCCAGCAGCGGATGGTCCGCGGGCGGCGGCTCGGTCTCGAACACGTCCGTCGCCGCGCCCATTATGTCGCCCGCACGCAGCGCGCGGGCCAGATCGGCCTCGTCCACCACGCCGCCGCGCGCGACATTGATGAGCACGGCGGTCCGCTTCATCGCCCGCAGCGCCGTGCGGTCGATCAGCCCCGCCGTCTGCGGCGTCAGCGGGCAGTGCAGCGAGACGATGTCGGCGCGCGCGAGCAGCTCGGGCATCATCGCGTAGCTGATGCCGAGCCGCACCTCCTCCTCCGCCGCGAGCGGCGTCGGCTTGTGATAGAGGATCGTGCAGCCGAACCCCGCCAGCAGCCGCGCAACATTGCGCCCGATCGCGCCGAAGCCCACCAGACCCACGGTCTTGCCGGAGAGCAGAAAACTCTCGCCCGGAAGTCTGCCGCCGCGCCATTGCCCGCGCTTCAGCTCGGCATGGCCGTAGGCGAGGTGGCGCATCGTCGCGATCATCAGCCCGATCGTGAACTCGGCGACCGGCAGCGCATTGCTCCCCGTCGTGCGCGCGACCTGAATGCCGAGCGCCCGCGCCGCGTCGATGTCGAGATTGTCGACGCCCACGCCCCATTTGTGCAGCAGCTTCAACCGCCGCGCCGCGCGCAGCACGTCGCCGCTGACTGCGACCTGGCCGCTGATCGCATACTCCGCCTCGGCGATGATGGCGCGCAGATGATCGTCGCCGCGCGCGGTGCCGTGGGTCAGCACCATGCCCGGCGGCAGGAATGCGCGCAGCCGGTCGGCGGTCGCCTCGCTGATCGGATCGAGCACGACAACCGTTTCGATGCTCATGCCAGTGGGCTCATGCCAGGGCGCTCATGCCAGCGTGAACCGCACGCCCGCGCGGGCGAGCCCGCCGCCGATCCCGACCGGCGTGCCGTCCGCCCGCCAGCACGCGGCGCCGGTCATCATGCCGTCGGCGCCGAAGGCGATCGCACTCATCCCGCCCGCGATGCGCGGCACCCGCCGCACCTCGTGACCGCGCGCGGCGAGTGCCGCCACCACCGCGTCGGGGATGGCGGGCTCGACCTCCAGGAGATGCCCCTGCGTCCAGACCCGCGGCGCCTCCACCGCCTCCTGCGGCGACATCGCGTGGTCGATCAGGTTGACCAGCGCCTGCATCGCGGAGGGGAAGATGCGCAATCCCCCCGGCAGGCCGAGCGCATAGGCGACCCGGCCCGCCCGCACCGCCATCATCGGCGCCATCGACGTGAACACGCGCTTGCCCGGTGCGATCGACAGCGCGTGGCCGGGATGCGGGTCGAAGTTGAACATGTAGTTGTTGGCGATCATGCCGGTGCCCGGCACCGCGATGCGGGCGCCGAACAGCGCGTTGATCGTCTGCGTCGTCGCGACGACGTTGCCTTGCGCGTCGGCCACCGTGACATGCGTGGTGTTGGCGGACTCCGCAGGCGCGACGCCGGCCGCCCAGTCCTGCGCCCGCGCCGGATCGAGCCGCGCGCGGCGCTCGGCGGCGTAGTCCTTGGCGATCAGGCGCGCGACCGGCGGGCGCACGAAGGCGGGATCGGCGGTCGCGACGGCACGGTCGGCGAAGGCGATCTTCAGCACCTCGGCGAGCAGATGGACCGCCTCGGCCGAGCCGAAGCCGAGGGCGCCGATGTCGTAACCCTCCAGGATGTTCAGCATCTGCACGACGTGCACGCCGGACGAGGAGGGCGGCGGCGGCCCGATGATCTCGAAGCCGCGATAGGTTCCGCGCACCGGCTCGCGCGTCGCCAGCGCATAGGCGGCAAGGTCGCCCGCGTCGATCAGGCCCCCCGACGCCGCCATCTGCGCCGCCAGCGCCCGCCCGAGCGCGCCGCCGTAGAGTGCGGCCGGGCCCTCGCGCGCGATCAGCCGCAGCGTCTCGGCATAGGCGGGCACGCGCATCCGTGCGCCCGCCGCGATCGGCGCGCCGCCGGGGAGGAAACGCGCCGCGAGATCGGCATCACCGGCGAGGTCGGCGGCGCAATCGGCGACGCAGTCGTTGAGATAGGGCGTGACGGTGAATCCGCGCTCCGCCAGCCGGATCGCCGGCGCCACCGCATCGTCGAGTGCCACCGTGCCGTGTCGCGACAGCGCCGCGCACCATCCGGCGAGCGCCCCCGGCACCGCGACCGCGAGCGGCCCCACCGCGTTCCGCCGCCCGACCGTCTCCTGATAGTCGGGCAGGGTGTCGGAGATTGTCTCGAACATGTCGGGCCGGGCGGCGGCGGGCGCGGTGCTGAGCCCGTCGAGGATGGTATGCCGCCCGTCCGGCAGCCTTATGTGCGCGACGCCGCCGCCGAGCACGCCCACCATCATCGGCTCGACCACGGTGAGCGCGAACAGCGCCGCCACCGCCGCGTCGATCGCGTTGCCGCCGCCGAGCAGCATCTCCGCGCCGGCCGCGGAGGCGAGCGGATGGTTGGTCACCACCATCCCCCGCGCCCCGAGCGCCGGCTGCTTCTCGCAGGCGAAGCGCGCGACCCGCGCGGCCGGAGCCCCGTCGCGCCGCGGTTCAGCGTCATCCATCACCATCACTCCGCCGTTATCACGCAGCGCAGCATAAACCGTGGCGGTGCCGCGGGAAGTGGCGGGCGGTCAGGGCGTCCCGAGATCGACGGCCGGCCCGAGCGGGATGATCCCGGTCGGGTTCACCCAGCGCTGGCTGCCGTAGTAGTGGCGCTTGATCTGGGCGAGGTCGACCGTCTCCGCGATCCCCGGAATCGCGTGCATCTCGCGCAGCCATCGCTGCAGGTTCGGATAATCCCGGAACTGGCGGATGTTGCACTTGAAGTGCCCGTAATAGACGAGGTCGAAGCGCACCGCCGTCGTGAACAGCCGGATGTCGGTCTCGGTGATCTCCGGCCCGAACAGGAAGCGACGCTCCGCCAGTCTCCCCTCCAGCTCGTCGAGCATGGCGAACAGCGGCACCACCGCCTCCTCGTAGGCGGCCTGCGTCGTCGCGAAGCCGGCGCGGTAGACGCCGTTGTTCACCGTCTCGTAGATGCGCGCATTGAGCGCGTCGATCCCGTCCGCGAGCCGTGCCGGATAGAGGTCGACGTCCGGATCGCCCCACGCGTCGAATTCGCGGTTCAGCATGCGGATGATCTCGCTCGATTCGTTGTTGACGATCGTGCCGGTCCGCATGTCCCAGAGCACCGGGACGGTGGCCGCGCCGGTGTAGCCCGCATCGGCCGCGACATAGAATTGGTAGAGGTGATGGAAGCCGGTCGCCGGATCGGCGGCCTCGCCGAAGGTCCAGCCGTGCTCCAGCATGTCCGGGCTGAACACGCTCATGCCGATCACCGCCTCAAGCCGCTTGAGCTTGCGCAGGATGACGGTGCGGCTGGCCCAGGGGCAGGCGAGGGAGACATACAGGTGGTAGCGCCCCGGCTCCGCCCGGAAGCCGGACGCTCCGTCCGCCGTCACGAAGCGCCGGAAGGCGCTGTCGCGGCGGACGAAGCGCCCGTTCCGCGCCGCGCGGTCGATGTCCTGCCACACGCCGTCGATCAACATGCCCACGGGATCGCTCCAGGCGGCCTGCGCGCCGCCGCACGAATGCCCGGCCACCGCGTATTTCCGTCGCCACGGGAGGCGCCGGGATGGCTGGGGGACCTGGATTCGAACCAAGGCTGCCCGGGTCAGAGCCGGGAGTTCTACCGCTAAACTATCCCCCAAGCGGGAGGTCGAGCCATAGCGCGACGCCGCTGCCGAGGCAATGCCGGCGATTTTTCCGCTATCGGGCTGGCACGGAACCGCTCGTTGCTGTATCAGACCGGAACGGAACGGCTGCAATGGCCGAACGTCTCGCCCCCGTGGGAGCACGGACGCCGCCCATGCGATTGACCGCCGTCCCGGGGAGCCGCGTCGCCGAGCACAGCAACTGGCCCATCCTCTCGATGATCGGCGCAGCACTGCTGATCGCCGTTGCCGCCTCGCTGGTCACGATCGGCCATCTCCGCGATGTCGTGCTTGCCGCCGCAGCCGCCGGGCAGCATATCGGCCCGGCACGGCTCCTGCACGCCATCCGGCCGATCGACCTCGCGCTCGCCGCGGCCGGCCTCGCCGCGATCGTCGGGCTGGTTTGGCTGGAGATGACGCGGGCCGCGCTCTCGCGGTTGCTGCGCAGTGCGACGCCGGCGCAGGGCCTCGTTCTGACCCTGATGCTGGTCGCGTGGACCAGCCATTCGTTCCTGTTTTCGGGCGCGCTGCTCGGCGGCGACATGCTCGCGCATGTGCAGCAGGTCGTGGAGGTCCGCTGGGGGCTGGAGGCGGGTCACCTGCCGCTCTGGACCAATTACGAATATCTCGGCAGCGACCTGCTCGAATTCACCGGGCCGCTGCAGTTCGTCATTGGCGGCGCGCTCGACCTGCTGATCCGCGATCCATTCGCGACCGTCAAGCTGATGCTGTTCGCGACCGAGCTGCTCTGCGCCTGGGCCGCCTTCGCCTGGCTGCGGCGGCTCGGCCTCGGCCAGGTCCCGGCAATGGTCGGCGCGGTCTGCTTCTGCGGCTCCTTCGCGAACCTGCACATGTTCTTCTATCGCGGCATCACGCCGCAGGCGTTCACGCTGCTGTTCCTCCTGCTCGCGTTCCATGCCGCGGAGCGGATGGCGGCCTCGCCGCGCCTGTTCTCGCTCGCCTGGGGCGAGTTCGTGCTGGCGACGGCCGGCCTGATCCTGAACCATCAGCCGCACGGCGTCTTTGTCGCGATCTATCTCGCAGTCTTCGGCGGCATCAGCCTCGCTCAGGGCCGCTGGCGCCGCGCCGTGCTGCCGCCGCTCGCGAGCGCCGGGGCATTCGGCGTCGCCATCGGCCTGATCGCGGTGGTGCCCGTGCTGGTCGAGGGGCATTGGGCGGAGGCCGCCATGTCCGCCCACTCGATCCGCCTCGTGCTGCCGAGTGCGGCGCAGCTGCTCAAGCTCGTGCTCTGGCACCACACGCGGGAGAATGCCGGCCCTGATTCCTGGGCCTATCTCGGCATCGTCTTCGCAGCCCTGGCACTCGCGGGCGTGCTCACCGGCCCGCGCTCGCGGCAGGCGGGACCGCGACGGCAGGTGGCGCTCGCCGCCTTGCCATGCCTGGCGTTGTCCCTGCTGCTCGCCGACGACCTGGTGCGCAGCATCGTCTTCATCCTCCTGTTCGGGTCCGTGTTCGCCGCGATCGGCTATGCCGAGGTGGTCGAGCGACGCGGCGGCAGATGGCTCGGCCTCGCGCTGGTGGCGCTGCTCGTGCTCGACCTATCCAGCACCGCTGTGCAGCCGGTCGCGCGGCCGGACAAGCAATTCATGGCCCGCGCCGGCGCCTACCTGGCCGCGCAGGCGCCGATGCAGCGCGTGCTGACCGTCACCGTCGGGAATAACGGCGGCCTCTCGGTTGATATCAGCCCGGCCGGCACTGTGATGACAGCGAGCCACCCGCTCCAGCTCGTCGCCGGGATGCACAATCTCGCCGCGACGCACGCGCTGAACTACGCCGAGGCGACCGCCAAGCTCGCCGAACGCGATCTCGTCCGCAGCGGCCGGCTCTCGGCGGCAACCGCGCAGCTCCTGGAGATGCTGGACGTCTCCCGCGTGGTCTGCTTCGCCTCGTTCCGCGCCGGCTGCCCGCCCTCCGTGCTGGACGCGGCGCCGGAGGGCCCGCTCGGCCGCCGCATCCTGCTGCCTGCGGCGACGCCCGTCGTGTTCAGCCGCCGCCTCGTCGCCGTCACACCCGCCGCCGGCCTCGACGCCCCGGCGCTCTGGAACGAGGATTTCGACGCGCGCCCGCCGCCGGCCGCCATTGCCGGGATCGACACGATCCTGCACCGGGTGGCGGCAAGCCTGACGCTGGCGCCCGGGCGGCCTCTCGCCGCCGCGATCCTGGTCCGCGGCGCGTCGGCCGAAACCGACGGCACCATCGAGGGCTGGGCTCCCCGCCTGCTGCGCTATCATGTCGGGCTCGATCGCGTGCGGCTTACGGTCGAGACCGACCGTCCGGCCTGGGTGCAGCTCGCGCATCCCTGGTTCCCGGTGATTGTCGTGACCGTCGACGGGCAAAGGGTGCGGCCGTTGCGCAGCGCGATGGACCTGATCGTGCTGCCCATCGCCCCGGGGGTCAGCCGGATCGCGCTCGCCTACGCGGCGTCCCCGCTCCGCCGGGCGACGGCGCTGTTCTCCGGGAGCGCCGCGTTGCTGGCGCTCGGCTGCGTCGGCGGCAGCGCGATCCGCCGCCGCCGTGACCCGCTGACGGGATGACCCGCCTTCGCCGTGAATTGTGGCTTGCGCCGCGCCGCATTGCTGCCGGAAGATGACACATTACCATCAGGGGGCCGCATGGATGCTCGGCCGATAGAGCCGCCGTCGCCGCCGAGGGCACCGGCTCCGGCTGCCTTCGCCGCCCTCGACCTCGGCACCAACAATTGCCGCCTGCTGGTCGGAGCGCCCGCCGGCAACGGCTTCCGTGTGCTCGACAGCTTCAGCCGCATCGTCCGGTTGGGCGAGGGCCTGCACGACACCGGCCGGCTCAATCCCGATGCAATGGACCGCGCACTCGCGGCCCTCCGTGCCTGCGCCGACCGGCTGGCCCGGCGGCCGGTCCGTGCCGTCCGTGCGATCGCGACCGAAGCCTGTCGCCGCGCTGCCAATGGAGGCGAGTTCCTGGCGCGCGTCCGCCGCGATACCGGGCTCGGCATCGACGTCATCTCGACCCGCGAGGAGGCGGAGCTGGCGCTCGAGAGCTGCGCGCCCCTGCTGCGCGGTGGTGGGCGGCGGGCGCTGCTGTTCGACATCGGCGGCGGCTCGACCGAACTCGCCTGGGTGCGGCTCGGCGGCCACGGCGGCGATCCGGCGGCTCCGCCAAGCCTGATCGGCACGATCAGCCTGCCGGTCGGCGTCGTGACCCTCTCCGAGCGGTTCGGCGCCGACGGCTACACCGCCGCCGGCTTCGAGGCGATGGTCGCCGATACCCTCGCCCGTCTCGCCGCTTTCGAGCGCGTCCACTGCATCGCCCACGAGATCGCGCAGGGCGGCGTGCGGATGGTCGGCACCAGCGGCACCGTCACCACGCTCGCCGGCATCTCGCTCGGCCTGACGCGCTACCGCCGCCCGCTGGTGGACGGCGCCGTCCTCACCAGCGAGGCCGCCGACGCGGCGCTGGCACTCCTGTTCGGCCTCGGGCGCAGCGGGCTCAACGCCCATCCTTGCGTCGGCGCCGAGCGGAGCGAGTTCGTCCTGCCCGGCTGCGCGATCTTCGAGGCGATCCGCCGCATCTGGCCGGTGCCGCACCTGACCGTTGCCGACCGCGGCCTGCGCGAGGGGATGCTGCTGCGAATGATGCGCGAGCGCCGCGGCCGCCACACGGTCCGCAACGAGGCAAGCAACGAGGCAAGCAACGAGGCCGTGGGAAGCGGCCGGCTTGCTGTCGCACTCGCGGCGCGGCCGGGCTGATCCTCCCGCCATGAACGCGCCGGCATGACGGTCCGGGGTGCCCCGCCGCCGCGCGGGCAGCGCGTCACCCTGCGCACCGCGCAGGGGCGCACCAAGGCTTCGCAGCGCTGGCTCGCCCGCCAGCTCAACGATCCCTATGTCCGCGCCGCGCAGAGCCAGGGCTGGCGGTCGCGCGCGGCCTTCAAGCTGATGGAGATGGACGACCGCTACCACCTGATCCGCCGCGGCGCCCGGGTGCTCGACCTCGGTGCGGCACCCGGTGGCTGGGCGCAGGTGGCGCTGGCCCGCGGCGCGGCGCGCGTCGTCGGCATCGACCTGCTGGAGATCGATCCCCTGCCCGGTGCCGATTTCGTGCAGGGCGACCTCGCCGACCCGGATGCGCCGGCGCGGCTGCGGGCGCTGCTCGGCGGGCCGGCCGACCTCGTGCTGTCCGACATCGCGCCCAACACCACCGGGCATGCCGCGACCGACCACATCCGCATCGTGGCCCTGGCCGAACTGGCGCTGGATGTCGCACTCGAGGTGCTGGCGCCGGGCGGGGCGTTCGTCGCCAAGGTGTTCCAGGGCGGCGCCGAGCGCGGGCTGCTCGATCCGCTGAAGCGCCGCTTCGCCCGCGTCGTCCATGCCAAGCCGCCGGCGAGCCGGGCGGAGTCGAGCGAACTCTATGTGCTCGCGACGGGGTTCCGCGCACCCGGCACGCCGCGAGAGGCGGCCGACCGCCCCGCCTAACGCGCTCTCCTACTGGCCGCCGATCATCTGTCCGGCCGCGTCGCGGAGCGCCATGCGGCCGTCATCGCGCACATAGACCATGTGGCCGCCCGGCAGGACGACAAACCGGACGCGGTCGCCGCCGGCCGGCCCCGGGATCGTGTCGAGCAGCATCTGCGTGCGGAAATACGGCACCACCAGGTCGAACAGCCCCGCTGCCACGACCACATGGAAGCGCGGGTCGAGCGCCAGTGCGGTGCGCAAGGCGAACATCGCTTGCGGCCCGCCGCCCTTGCCGTAATTCCAACTCCGGTTGGCCTCTGCGTTGAACAGGCGATACGGCGCATCCGGACGCCAATGCAGCCGGTTCGCGTAGAGCGCGACCATCGCGCTGGACAACGGCGCCGCCAGCGCGTCCGTCACCGGGTCGGGGAAGCGGGCGAAGCTGGCGCTGCCGAACGGGTCAGGCATGGTCACGGTACCATCGTAGCGGCTGGCCACGCGCGCCTCGGCGCGGTCGATCTCGCGCAGGAAGGTGGCGGCGTCGATCCGCCCGGCGTGCTGGCGGACCAGGGCGGGATCGAGACCCGTCAGCGCCGCCACATGCTGGCTGACCCGCGCCACCGCCGCCGGGTTGCCCAAGCCGCGCACGAGGTCGACCACGTAGTCGCCGCCGGCATAGGCTTCGGCATCCGCGAGTGCCGTGCGCGTGACCGGCCCGTGCGCCGTCCGCGCGATCGCGACCTCGGTCGGCAGGCGCGCGGCCCAGGACAGCGGGTTGAAGGCCCGGCTGCCGGCGTCCAGGTCGAGCGACGGGGAGACCAGCACCAGGCCGGCGACGCCGACGCCCTGCGTCTCGGCCAGCGCGCGCACCAGACGCGGCCCGCGGAAGCCGCCATAGCTCTCGCCCACGATGTATTTCGGCGACGGCATCCGACCGTTTTGATCGAGCCACAGGCGGATCGCCTGCGCCAGGCTGCTGATGTCGCCGCCGACCGACCAGAACCGCTGCCGCACCTCCTTCGCCGTGGCGTCGATCCGGCTGTAGCCGGTGCCGGCGGGGTCGATGAAAACCAGGTCGGTGAAGTCGAGCCAGGTCTCGGCATTGGGCGTGACGGCCGGCGGCGCGGAGGGCGCACGGGCCGCTCCCTCCATCGGCAGCCGCCAGGGTCCAAGGCCGCCCAGTTGCAGCCACGCCGAGGAAAAGCCCGGGCCGCCGTTCACCGCGAAGGTCACCGGCCGGGTCCGCGGATCGGCGCTGTCGAGCCGATAGGCGATCACCGAGATCTCGGCCAGCACCTGGCCCCGATCCCCTCGAAGCGGCACGCTGCCGGCGGTCGCCGTGAAGTGCAGCGTCCGTCCAGGCAGTTCGAGCGTGTGCTCGCTGCTCACGGGCGCGGGAAGCAGGACGCCGGCCGCAGCAACCCCCGCCTGGCCGCGCACCTGGCCGAGCGCCGGACCACGCACCGGGTTGACGGCCGGCGCAGGCTCGGGATGGCGCGGCTGCGCCACCGCATCGGCGCCATGCACCGCCATCACGAGCAGCATGATCGCAGCCACGCCAAAACGTCGCATCCGGCTCTCCCAGAGACCACGGGCAGAGAACACGCGCAGAGACCACGCGCAGAGACCACGCGCTCAGCCGCGAGGCAGACGTTGCCATATCGGCAGCGAGGCGAGCGGCAATATTGTGGTTGAATTTTGTGCCACACCGTTCAACCCTGACGCCGCTGCCTGATCCTTCGGGGACCCTGCCATGTGGTGGCGTAAGCCTGCGCCGGAACCGCGACGCCGAGATGAGCAGGAAGGCATTGCCGGATCGGCCCCACTCGTGGCGGTCCGCCCGGATGAGGTGCGACATCCGGCTGGATTCGCGGAGGCAGCCCAAGCCCTCGCGGCCGATCCGGCGTTCTCGAACGCCAGCGAACGTCGATCCCTCGACCGGCCAGACATCGACCGGCCGGACATCTCGCCCGGCCAGGACGCACCGTTCCCGAGCACCGGCCCGCATGGTCACCGCGCGCGGATGCGCGAGAAGCTGCTGGCGCGCGGTGCCGGCGCGCTCGCCGACTACGAACTGCTCGAGATGCTGCTGTTCTTCGCCATGCCGAAGGGCGACACCAAGCCGCTGGCCAAGGCCCTCATCAACCGCTTCGGCAGCTTCGCTCGCGTGCTGGCGGCCCCCGAGCGGGAGCTGCTGGCCGCCCCCGGCCTCGGCATCCACAGCACGGCCGCGATCAAGCTCGTCCAGGCCTCCGCGATCCGGCTTGCCCATGCTGAAGTGGCCGAGCAGCCGATCCTGAACAACTGGGACCGCCTGATCGACTACCTGACCGCGGTGCTGGCGCGCGAGCGGATCGAGCAGTTCCGGGTGCTGTTCCTCGACACCCGCAACCGACTGCTGGCCGACGAGGCGCAGGCGCGCGGCACCGTGAACCACACGCCGGTCTATCCGCGCGAGGTGGTCAGGCGCGCCCTGGAATTGCACGCGACCGCCCTGGTCCTGGTCCATAACCATCCGAGCGGAGACCCGACGCCGTCGCGCAGCGACATCGAGATGACGCGCGAGGTGAAGCGCGCGGCCGAGACGCTGTCGATCGTGCTGCATGACCACGTTATCATCGGCAACGGGCGCTGGCTCAGCCTGCGGCAGGAGGGATTGCTCTAGACGCCGGCCGACGGCTTGTGTCTGCGACGCACCCCAGCCCCGCACCCGTGCCGCCGCGCTTGCGGCCCCCCCGCTTGCCGCCTATGTGGACGCGCCAAGGTCGCACCCCGAAAGGTCGTCAATGGCTCCCCCCAGCCCCGCCGACGCGCCGACGCCGCCCGCATCCCGCATCGAGGAGGCGCTGGCATTCGACGACGTCCTCCTCGCCCCTGCCTACTCGCAGGTTCTGCCCGGCAGCGCCGACACCACGACCCGCCTCACCCGCGCGATCAGCCTCAATATCCCGGTGATTTCGGCCGCGATGGATACCGTGACCGAAGGCCCGATGGCGATCGCCATGGCGCAGCAGGGCGGCATCGGCGTGATCCACAAGAACCTGACCATCGACGAGCAGACCGCGCACGTCCGCCAGGTCAAAAAGTTCGAATCCGGCATGGTGATAAACCCGCTTACCATCCACCCCGACCAGACCCTCGCGGACGCCCGCACCCTGATGACCGCGCACCGGATCAGCGGCGTCCCCGTGGTGGAGCGCGACAGCGGCCGTCTCGTCGGGATCCTCACCAACCGCGACGTCCGCTTCGCGACCGATCCGGGCCTGCGGGTCTATGAGCTGATGACGCGGGAGAACCTCATCACGGTCCCCGCCGAGGTCGACCCCGAGGAGGCCCGCCGCCTGCTGCACCGCCACCGCATCGAGAAGCTGCTGGTGGTCGACGAGCAGTTCCGCTGCGTCGGCCTCATCACCGTCAAGGACATGGACAAGGCGCAGGCCCACCCGCTCGCCAACAAGGACGAATTGGGCCGCCTGCGCGTCGCCGCCGCGACCGGCGTCGGCGAGGATGGCCACGCGCGGGCCGAGGCACTGGTCCGCGCCGAGGCCGACGTGATCGTGGTCGATACCGCGCACGGCCATAGCCAGGGCGTGCTCGGTGCCGTCGCCCGGATCAAGCGCCTCTCCAACGCGGTGCAGGTGATCGCCGGCAACGTCGCGACCCCCGAGGGCGCGCTGGCGCTGATCGAGGCCGGCGCGGATGCGGTCAAGATCGGCATTGGTCCGGGCAGCATCTGCACCACTCGCGTCGTCGCCGGCGTCGGGGTGCCGCAGTTCTCCGCCGTCCTGGAGACCGCCGCCGCCTGCCGGGAGCGCGGCGTGCCGGCGATCGCGGACGGCGGCATCCGCACCTCGGGCGACATCGTCAAGGCGCTGGCGGCGGGTGCGGATTGCGTGATGATCGGCAGCCTGCTCGCCGGCACCGATGAGGCGCCGGGCGAGGTGTTCCTCTATCAGGGCCGCAGCTACAAATCCTATCGTGGCATGGGCAGCCTCGGTGCGATGGCGCGCGGCTCCGCCGACCGCTACTTCCAGCAGGAGGTGCGCGAGGCGCTCAAGCTGGTGCCGGAGGGGATCGAGGGCCGCGTCGGCTACAAGGGGCCGGTGGCGGCGGTGGTCCATCAGCTCGTCGGCGGCGTCCGCGCCGGCATGGGCTACACGGGCTGCGGAACGATCGCCGCGTTGCAGACCGGCGCCCGCTTCCGCCGCATCACGGGTGCCGGTTTGCGCGAGAGCCACGTCCACGACGTCGCGATCACGCGAGAGGCCCCGAACTACCGGCAGGAAGCGTCATGAGCGGCAAGGTGCGCGTCCGCGCCTGCATCTTCGATGCCTATGGCACCCTGCTCGACGTTCACGTCGCGATGCGTCGCCATGCGGCCCGTCTCGGCCCGGACTGGGAGATGATCAGCAACGAGTGGCGGGTGAAGCAGCTCGAATACAGTTGGGTCCGCACGCTGGCCGGCCCGGCGCAGCACCGCGACTTCTGGAAACTGACCCGCGCCGCACTCGAATACGTGGCGGCCCGTCGCGGGATCACCGATGCGGGCCTGCTCGACGACGTGATGGACGCGTACCGCACGCTCGACGCCTATCCCGAGGTGCCGGCCGTGCTGCGGCGGTTGCGCGAGCGCGGCCTGCCTTGCGCCATCCTCTCCAACGGCTCGCCCGCCATGCTGGCGGCCGCAACGCAGGCGGCCGGCATCGCGGGCCTGCTCGACAGCGTGCTCAGCATCGAGGCGACGGGCGCCTACAAGCCCGACCCGCGCGTCTACCGCCTCGCCAGCACCCGCTTCGGCGCCGCGCCGGAGGAAATGGCGTTCCTCTCTTCCAACGCCTGGGACGCGTTCGGCGCGTTCTGTTTCGGTTTTCGCGTGTTTCGCGTCAATCGCACGGGTCTGCCGGACGAATACGCGCTGCGCGAGCGTACCGTCGAGCTGGTCGACCTCTCGGCGCTTCCCGACCTCCTGGCGTGACGCCGGCCGCCCGGATCGCGGCCGCGATCGAGTTGCTGGCCGCGATCGAGGGCGCACCGTCTCGCCCGGCCGACGCGGTCGCGAGCGACTTCTTCCGCGCCCGCCGCTTCATCGGGTCCGGCGACCGCCGCGCCGTCTCCGCCCGCATTTGGCAGGTGCTGCGGGAGCGCCGCCGGCTCGATTGGTGGCTCGCTCGGATCCGCGCCGCCTCCACCGCCCGGCTGTTGGTCGCGGCCTCGCTGCTGCTGGAGGGGTGGACCGCGGACGGCGTGGCGCAGGCCTTCTCCGGCGGCCAGTTCGCGCCGGACCCGCTCGATGCCGCCGAACGCGCCGTCGCCCGTGCGCTCGCCGGTCGGACGCTCGACCATCCCGAGATGCCGGAGGCGGTGCACCTCGAAGTGCCCGATTTCCTGGTGTCCGACTTGCGCGTCCGCTTCGGCGATGCGCTCGTGCCGGAGCTGGCGGCCCTGCTGGCGCCGGCGCCGCTCGACTTGCGCACCAACCTGCTCAAGGCCGACCGCCAGACTGCCCGGGCGGCGCTGGCAGCCGAGGGGCTGGCCGCCGAGTCGACGCCGCTCTCGCCCTGGGGCCTTCGGATCGCGACCCGCGCGCCGGTGACTGCGGCCGAGGCGTTCCGTACCGGCCTCGTGGAGATCCAGGACGAGGGCAGCCAGCTCGTCTCGCTTCTCGTCGATGCGCGCCCCGGCCAGCGCGTGTGCGACTTCTGCGCGGGCGCGGCGGGTAAGACCCTGGCGCTGGCGGCGATGATGGACAACCGCGGCACGCTCGTTGCCTGCGACGTCAACGCGCGGCGGCTGGAGGCTTCGGTGCGCCGGCTGCGGCGGGCCGGGGCGCACAACGTCGAGCGCCACCTCCTGCTGCCCGGCGACAAATGGGCCAAGCGCCACGCGCGCGGCTTCGACCGCGTGCTGGTCGACGCGCCATGCTCGGGCAGCGGTACCTGGCGACGCAACCCCGACGCACGGCTGCGGCTCGACGAGACCGACGTGGCCGAGCTGGTGGTCCGGCAGGCGGCGATCCTGGACCGCGCGGCGCCGCTGGTGCGTAGCGGTGGCCGGCTGGTCTACGCTACCTGCTCGCTGCTCGCGCAGGAGAACGAGGATCAGGTGGCCGCCTTTCTCGATCGCAATCCCGGCTTTTCGTCCCTTCCGCCACGCAAGGTCTGGGCGCTCGATCTGCCCGGCGAAGGCGAGCATCTCCGGCTCTCGCCGCTCCGCCACGGCACCGACGGGTTCTTCGCGGCGGTGCTGGAGCGGCGTGCGTGATCTCGCTGCGCCGCGCCCGTGCGACCGACGCCGCCGCCATCGGGGCGGTGCATGTCGCGGCGTGGCGCAGCACGTATCCCGGCATCCTGCCCGACGAGTACCTGGCCCGGCTCTCGGCGGTGCGGCAGGCGTCGCACTATGAGCTGGCGATCCGCGGCGGCACCGGCGTCTATGTCGCCGCCGCCTCGGGGCTGGACGTGCCCGCCGGCTCCGGCCCGCGGGTGATCGGCTTCACCACCGTCGGCCGCGCCCGAACTCCCGGACTTGCGGAGGGCGAGATCGAGACGCTCTACGTGCTCGACGACTGGCGCGAGCGCGGCATCGGCCGCCGGCTGATGCGCGCCGCAGCCGGCCACCTCGCGGTTGCCGGCTGCCGCTCG
>DATAYA010000244.1:0-20499 GCA_036272815.1 Acetobacteraceae bacterium | reverse complement strand
AGGCGCTCGGGCGCGTCCTCTACACGCAGAACGTGCTGTTGTTCCAGCTCGCCGGGCTCGTGCTGCTGGTGGCGATGATCGGCGCGATCGTACTGACGCTCCGTGACCGCCGCGCCTCGCGCAAGCAGGTGGTCTCGGTGCAAGGGGCGCGTCACGTCTCCGAGACGCTGGTGCTGGTCGACATGGCGCTCGGCGCCGGGGTCGAGGAGCAGGACATCCGCCGGCCGCGCGAGACCGAGCCGCCTGAGATCGCGGAAGAGAACGCCGAGCTGGCACATCCGCCGGGAGGCCACTGACATGCCGGGGCTCGGTCATTACCTCTCAGTCGCCGCGATCCTGCTGGTGCTGGGCGTGTTCGGCATCTTCCTCAACCGGAAGAACGTCATCATCATTCTGATGTCGATCGAGCTCATCCTGCTCGCGGTCAACATCAACCTGGTCGCATTCTCCGCGGCCCTCGGCGACCTGGTCGGGCAGGTGTTCGCGATGTTTGTGCTCACCGTCGCCGCGGCCGAGGCGGCGATCGGGCTCGCCATCGTCGTCGTCTATTTCCGCAATCGCGGCTCGATCCAGGTCGAAGACGTCAATCTCATGCGGGGCTGAGCGATGCTCTACACGATCGCGGTGTTCGCGCCGCTGCTGGGCGCGATCATCGCCGGCCTGTTCGGGCGCCTGATCGGCGACCGTGCGGCGCAGTCCGTGTCGATCCTGCTGATGCTCGTCGCGGCGGCCTGCGGCATCACCGAGTTCGTGCCCTTCATGCTCAAGCAGGGCGCGGGCAACCTCTATCCGATCGGCACCTGGATCGAGGCGGGCCGCTTCCATGTCGACTGGGCGCTGCGTCACGACACGCTGTCGGTCGTAATGGTCGCGATGGTCACCACGGTCTCGACCCTGATCCACATCTACAGCGTCGGCTACATGGCCCACGAGCATAGCCCGACCCACCGCTTCTTCAGCTATCTGAGCCTGTTCACCTTCGCGATGCTGATGCTGGTGACGTCGGACAACCTCGTGCAGCTCTTCTTCGGCTGGGAGGGCGTGGGGCTCCTCTCCTATCTGCTGATCGGCTACTGGTTCGACCGGCCGAGCGCCTGCGCCGCGGCGATCAAGGCGTTCGTGGTCAACCGCGTGGGCGATCTGTTCTTCGCGCTCGGCATCGCGCTGACGTTCTTCCTCTTCCGGTCGGTCACTTTCGAGACGATCTTCGCGGCGATCCCGGCGCATGTGCATGCCGTCTATCACGTCCTTGGCGGCAATTTCGGCGCATTTGAGGTGATCGGAGTGCTGCTGTTCATCGGCGCGATGGGCAAGTCCGCGCAGATCGGCCTGCACACCTGGCTGCCGGACGCGATGGAGGGGCCGACGCCGGTCTCGGCGCTGATCCATGCGGCGACGATGGTGACGGCGGGCGTGTTCCTGGTCGCCCGCATGTCGCCGATCTACGAACAGACGCATTTCGCCCGAGGGATGATAATTCTCGTGGGCGGTACCACCGCCTGCTTCGCCGCGACCATCGCCTGCGTGCAGATGGACATCAAGCGGGTGATCGCCTATTCCACCTGCTCGCAGCTCGGCTATATGTTCCTCGCGGCCGGCGTCGGCGCCTATCAGGCGGCCATCTTCCACCTCTTCACGCATGCGTTCTTCAAATCGCTGCTGTTCCTGGCCGCGGGCTCGGTGATCCACGCGGTCGGCGGCGAGCAGGACATGCGCCGCATGGGCGGCCTCTGGCGAAAGCTGCCGATCACCTATGTCGTGATGTGGGTCGGCTGCCTCGCACTCGCCGGGATCCCCTTCTTCGCGGGCTACTTCTCCAAGGACGCCATCCTCGAGGCAGCGGACGCCAAGGGTGTCGGGCTCGCGTTCTACGGCTTCGCGCTCGGCACGTTCGCGGCTCTCCTGACCGCCTTCTATTCGTGGCGTCTCATCATCATGACCTTTCACGGGCGCCCGCGCTACGACGCGCACATCGCCGAGCACCTCCACGAAAGCCCGGCGATCATGACCGGGCCGCTGATCGTGCTCGCAATCGGCGCCGCCTTCACCGGGCTCGCCTTCCACGGCCTGTTCATCGGCGAGGCCTGGCAGCGATTCTGGATGGGCAGCATCGTCAACGGTCCGCGCAACCACATCCTCCTGGAGATGGAGCACGTCCCGTTCGCCATCGCGATCCTGCCGTTGCTGTGCGGCCTGGCCGGGATCGCGCTTGGCTACGCGATGTACATGTGGCGGCCGGCAATTCCCGCGCGGCTGGCCGCTTCGTTCCCGCGCACCTATGATTTCCTGGTCCACAAATGGTATTTCGACGAGCTCTACGACCACCTCTTCGTCCGCCCGGCGTTCCGTCTTGCGCGCCTTCTCTGGCAAACGGGGGATGCGACCATCATCGACGGCGTGCCGAACGGATTAGCAGCGCTCGCCACGGACGGCTCGACCGAAGTCACGCGCATCCAGACCGGCTCGCTCGCGGTCTATGCCTTCGTCATGCTGATCGGCCTCGTGCTGCTGGTCTCGATCTTCCTCCTGTTCGGTTGAGGACGCGATGAACGCCGCCGGCTTCCCGGTCCTCTCGCTCATCACCTGGCTGCCGCTGGTCGGCGTCGGCGTCTTGCTCTGCGTGCGCGGCGATGAGGCGACGGTTGCCGCCAACGCGCGCTGGACCGCGCTCTGGACCAGCCTGATCGTGTTCGCGCTCAGCCTCGTGCTCTGGTTCCGCTTCGATACCTCGAACCCGGGCTTCCAGTTCGTCGAGAACGTGACCTGGTTGCCGGCGTTCAAGGTCTCCTATCGGATGGGTGTGGACGGCATCTCGGTGCTGTTCGTGTTGCTGTCGACGTTTCTCACGCCGATCTGCATCCTTGCGAGCTGGGATTCCGTCCACTCGCGCGTCCGCGAGTACATGATCACCTTCCTCATCCTCGAGACGATGATGGTGGGCATGTTCTGTGCGCTCGACTTCCTCGTCTTCTACATGTTCTTCGAGGGCGTGCTGATCCCGATGTATCTTATCATCGGCATCTGGGGTGGTCCGCGGCGCGTGTATGCCGCGTTCAAGTTCTTCCTCTACACGCTGCTCGGCTCGGTGCTGATGCTGCTGGCACTCCTCGCCATGTGGTATCGCGCCGGCACCACGGACATCGTCGTGCTGTTGCACACGCCCTTCCCGCCCGAAATGCAGTTCTGGCTGTTCCTTGCCTTCCTCGCGAGCTTTGCCGTCAAGGTACCGATGTGGCCGGTCCACACCTGGCTGCCGGATGCGCATGTCGAGGCGCCGACAGCGGGCTCCGTGATCTTGGCGGGCGTGATGCTGAAGATGGGCGCCTACGGCTTCATCCGGTTCTCGATGCCGATGCTGCCACAGGCGACCGCGGAGTTCGCGCCGCTGATGTTCACCCTCGGGGTGATCGCGGTGACCTACACCTCGCTGGTCGCTCTCGCACAGGACGACATGAAGAAGCTCATTGCGTACTCCTCCGTGGCGCACATGGGCTTCGTGACGATGGGCATCTTCTCGATGACCCAGCAGGGGATCCAGGGCGCCATATTCCTCATGATCTCGCACGGCCTGGTGTCCGCCGCGCTGTTCCTCTGCGTCGGCGTCGTCTACGACCGGCTGCACACGCGCGAGATCGACCGCTACGGCGGCCTTGCCTGGAACATGCCGAAATACGCGACCGTGTTCATGATCTTCGCTCTGGCGAACATCGGTCTGCCTGGCACCAGTGGCTTCGTCGGCGAGTTCCTCGTGGTGATCGGTGCGCTGCAGGTCAATTTCTGGTTGGCACTGCTGGGGGCGATGGGGATGATCCTCGGCACCGCCTACACGCTCTATCTCTATCGCCGCGTGATCTTCGGGGCGCTCGTCAAGACCGACCTCAAGAGCCTGCTCGATCTCAGCCCGCGCGAGGTTGCGATATTCGCGCCGCTGGTGGTGCTGACGCTCTGGATGGGGGTCCATCCCACCAGCTTCACCCGCTTCTGGGATGCGAGCATCGGCGCGATGGTGCAGCAGCACACCGCCTCGCTCGACACCGTCCGCTTTGCCGGAGGACCCGCCCGATGAACTGGACGCTGGCGGCACCGGAGCTCGTCCTCTCGGTCTGCGGCTTCGCTATCCTGGTGTTCGGCGTGCTGCGCCGCGAAGACTCGACCCTGCTCTGCACCATGCTGACGATCGGCGCCTTCCTGATTGTTGCGGCGCTCGTGCTCAGCACGCCATACGGCATCGCTTATCGCGGCCAGTTCGCCGTCGATCCGTTCGCGGTCTTCGTGAAGATGCTGGTGCTGGTCGGTGCCCTGCTCGCGGTGATCCTGGCCCTCGACTACAACGACAAGCAGAGCCTGACGCGATTCGAATTCCCGGTGCTGGTGCTGTTTTCCACGGTCGGCATGATGGTGATGGCGTCCGCGACCAGCCTCATGTCGCTTTATCTCGGGTTGGAGTTGCAGTCGCTCGCGATCTACGTGCTCGCCGCTTTCGCGCGCGACGAAGTGCGATCGTCCGAGGCGGGACTCAAATACTTTGTGCTTGGTGCGCTCGCATCCGGCCTGCTGCTCTATGGCATCTCGCTCGTCTACGGCTTCGCCGGCACGATGGATTTCGCCGCCCTCGGGCACGCCTTCACCGAGCCGGGTTCGGTCTCCGTCGGCCTGGTGGTCGGCGTCGTGTTCATCATCGCGGGCCTGGCCTTCAAGATCTCGGCAGTGCCGTTCCATATGTGGACGCCCGACGTGTACGAGGGGGCACCCACCCCGGTCACGGCGCTGATGAGCACGGCTCCCAAAGTCGCCGCGATGGCGCTGCTTCTGCGCACGCTCGCGGTTCCGTTCGGGCATCTGCTGGCGCAATGGACGCCGCTGCTGGCACTCATCTCGATCGCCTCGATGATAATCGGCGCGCTTGGCGCCATCGGGCAATGGAGCATCAAGCGGCTGATGGCCTATTCATCGATCGGGCATATCGGCTACGCGCTGATCGGGCTCGCGGTCGGCACCCAGGCCGGATATCGCGGCGTCCTGATCTATCTCGTCACCTACGTCTTCATGAGCGCTGGCACCTTCGCCTGCATCATCGCCATGCGGCGCCGCGGCCGCGCGCTTGAGAAGATCGCCGACCTCAACGGGCTCGCAAGCACCGACCCGATGCTGGCGCTGGCCTTCGCGGTGCTGATGTTCAGCATGGCCGGCATCCCGCCGATGTCGGGCTTCTTCGGCAAGCTCTACGTCTTTCTCGCCGCCGTGCAGGCCGGCAACTGGTGGCTTGCGGTGATCGGCGTCGTGACCAGCGTCGTTTCCGCCTACTACTACATCCGCGTCGTCAAGGTGATCTACTTCGATCCGGCGGAGCCCGCATTCGACCGGCGCAGCGCCTCGCTCTCCTTCGTCGCCGCCGCGGGCACGCTGTTCACTCTGCTGTTCTTTGTCTTCCCGGCCCCCATCGTCGCCGCCGCGCAGGGTGCCGCGCAGGCCTTGCTCGGGTGATTGGCGCTGCTCGGGTGAGGGACTAGGCCGATGCTGCTGGTCATCGACGCGGGCAACACCAATGTGGTCGTCGCCGTGCATGATGACGCGGGCTGGCGCGGCATCTGGCGCATCCGCACCGACCCGCAGCGCACGTCGGACGAATACGCGGTCTGGCTGCTGGCACTGCTGTCGCACGCGCGGCTCAAGCCCGCCGACATCTCGGCCGCCGTCATCGGCACCGTGGTCCCGGCCGCCCTCTATCATCTGCGCCGGCTCTGCCGCGACTGGTTCACGGTCGAGCCGCTGATTGCCCGCGCAAACCTCGACTGGGGCTTCGCGATCAAGGTCGACCAGCCCGAGGAAGTCGGTGCCGACCGGCTCGTGAACTCGCTTGCGGCCCACCATCGCTATCGCGGCCCGCTGATCGTGGTGGATTTCGGCACCGCCACGACTTTCGACGTGGTCGATGCGGACGGCGCCTATCTGGGCGGCGTGATCGCGCCGGGCATCAACCTGTCGATCGAGGCACTCCATCACGCCGCCGCCCGCCTGCCGCGGATCGGCATCGGCCGGCCGCAGGCGGTGATCGGGCGGGCCACCGTTCCGGCCATGCAGTCCGGCATCTACTGGGGTTATGTCGGGCTGATCGAGGGCCTGGTCGCCCGTATCCGCGCGGAATACGGTGCCCCGATGAAGGTCATCGCGACCGGCGGACTGGCACCGCTGTTCGCCGAGGGCACCCTCGTGATCGAGCATACCGACCCCGACCTGACGCTGGACGGGCTTCGCATGTTGGCGGAGCGCAACCCGGTCCCCACATTGTCACGCGACAGGGCACTCATCCCCGAAGGGAATTGATGGACGCAGCAACCGGCGACTTGGCCTTCCTGCCGCTCGGCGGGACGGGCGAGATCGGCATGAACTTCAACCTCTACCGCAGCGGCGGCGCGTGGCTCGCCGTCGATTGCGGCATCGGCTTCGCCGGCGGCGAGCAGCCCGAGGTCGAGATCATGGTGCCCGACCCGGCCTTCATCGCCGAGCGGCGGGACCGGCTGGTCGGGCTGGTCATCACCCATGCGCACGAGGATCATCTGGGCGGCGTTGCGTGGCTGTGGCGCCAGCTCCGCTGCCCGGTCTACGCCACCCCCTTCGCCGCCGCCGTGCTGCGGCGCAAGCTTGCCGAGGCCGGGCTGCTGGGCGAGGTGCGCCTGCACGTCGTGCCGCCCGGAACGGCCTGGGAGCTGGGGCCGTTCTCGCTGCAATTCCTCCGCGTCGCGCACTCGATCCCCGAGGCGCAGGCGCTGGCGATCCGCACCATCCACGGCACCGTGCTGCACACCGGCGACTGGAAGCTCGACCCGCATCCGCTGATCGGCCCGCCCACCGACGAGGCGGCGTTCGCAGCCCTCGGCGACCAGGGCGTGCTGGCGATGGTCTGCGATTCCACGAACGCGATGGTGGAGGGCCATTCGGGGTCGGAGGCGGACGTGCGCCGGTCGCTCTCCGCCCTGGTGCGCGACCTGCGCGGCCGCGTGGTGGTCACCTGCTTCGCCAGCAACGTCGCCCGGGTCGAGAGCGTGGCGCTCGCCGCCCGCGATGCCGGGCGCAGCGTCGCCCTGGTCGGCCGCAGCCTGCGCAACATCGAGGCGGCGGCGCGGGAATGCGGCTATCTCGCCGGCGTGCCGCCCTTCGTGGCGGAGGACGATGTCAGCTCGATCTCCGACGACAGGCTGCTGATCCTCGCAACCGGCAGCCAGGGGGAGCCGCGCTCGGCGTTGTCGCGCATCGCCGCCGACCAGCATCGCCACGTCTCGCTCGGCGAGGACGATACCGTCGTCTATTCCAGCCGCGTGATTCCCGGCAACGAGCGCGCGATCGGCGCCGTGCAGGATGCGCTGGTGCGCCGCGGCGTGCGGCTGATGACGGAGGCGGACCACATGGTCCACGTCTCCGGCCATCCGGCGCGCGACGAACTCCGCCGGCTCTATCGCCTGGTGCGGCCGCGCTATTCGGTCCCGGTGCATGGCGAATGGCGGCACCTCTCCGCCCATGCGGCGCTCGCACAGGAGGCGGGCGCCATCCCGTTCCTGATCGAGGACGGCGATGTGCTGAACCTGGCACCGGGCCGGCCGGAGGTGGTGGACAGCGCGCCCGTGGGACGGCTCGCAATCGACGGCGCGCGGCTCGTGCCGGTCGATGGCAAGGTGCTGGCGGCACGGCGGCGGATGATGGGCAACGGGATCGTGCTGGCGAGCCTCGCCATCGACACGGGCGGGCAGCTGCGCGGCCAGCCGCGGATCAGCGCGCCGGGCCTCTACGCGCCGGACGATCCGGAAACCGCCCAGCTCGTCAGCGACTTCGCCGATGAGCTGGCTGACTTGCCGGTGCCGCTGCGGCGCGGGGACGACGACGCGCTGGCCGATGCCGCGCGGGCGGCGTTACGCCGGGCGCTGGGCCGGCGGTTGCAGAAGCGGCCGCTGGTGGACGTGCATCTGCTGCGGGTCTGAAGGCCAAGAGGGTCTGAAGCATGGGCTGGTTCACAGGCGTCGTCCTCTATGCCCTGATCTGGTGGACGACGCTGTTTGCCGTGTTGCCGCTGGGGACCCGCGCCGTCGCGGCGCCCGATGCGACGAGCGGCTGGCGCGGCGCGCCCGAGCACCCGCATCTGGTGCGCAAGGCGATCATCACCACGCTGGTGGCGGCCATCGTCTGGCTCGTGTTGTTCCTGGTGATCCGGAGCCCGTATCTGAGCTTCCGCCACGGCTGGCTCGCAATGCCCGATCATTAATCGCAAAGCGGAGCATCCGCCGAAATATTGGGCAATTCATGCCTGATTTGCAAAAAAAACGGCATCGGCCCTCGATTTTCCGATGGACCCATGCCGCAACGCCGGCGCACTCTCCTGCTAGGGACGGGATTTCGTCTTCGTTCTTCCCGTGTGGCTGGCGTTTCCTCCCCAAACTTGGCCCGTCGCTTTCCGCGCGGGCCTTTCCTTTGTTACCCCGGTACGTCGGCGGAAGTCACGCAGTATTGCACTGCATGGCTGACGATCGCGTGATTCCTTGCGATCTGGGATTGTGCGGTGCAACAAAATGACGCGTGTCGCGGCGTTGCCGAGACTGGCCTCCGCCCTGCCCCGCCTCTATGGTCCCGGCGGCTCAAGCTCCCCAAGGAACCGTGATGCGCCTCTCCCACGGCCTCGTGCCGACGCTGAAGGAAACGCCCGCCGAGGCGCAGATTGTCTCGCACCGGCTGATGCTGCGCGCCGGCTTGGTGCGGCAGACCTCGGCCGGCATCTACGCCTGGCTGCCAGCGGGCTGGCGGGTGTTGCGCCGCATCGGCCAGATCGTGCGCGAGGAGCAGGACGCGGCGGGCGCGCAGGAAATGCTGATGCCGACGATCCAGCCTGCCGACCTCTGGCGCGCCAGCGGCCGCTACGACGCCTACGGGCCGGAGATGCTGCGCATTCGCGACCGGCACGAGCGCGACATGCTTTATGGCCCAACCAACGAGGAGATGGTGACCGACCTGCTGCGCCAGTCGGTCCGCAGCTATCGCGAGCTGCCGCAGATCCTCTACCACATCCAGTGGAAGTTCCGCGACGAGGTGCGGCCGCGCTTCGGCGTCATGCGCGGCCGTGAGTTCCTGATGAAGGACGCCTATTCCGTCGATCTCGACTACGCGGGCGCGGTGGTGAGCTACCGCCGCATGATGCTGGCCTACATGCGCACCTTCCAGCGGCTCGGGCTCAAGGCGATCCCGATGGAGGCGGAATCCGGTCCGATCGGCGGCAATCTGAGCCACGAGTTCATCATCCTCGCCCCAACCGGCGAGAGCGCGGTGTTCTACGATTCCGGCTTCGAGGACATCGACTGGGTGCAGGCGCGCTACGACACGGCGGACCCGGCCGATCTCGAACGTTTCTTCGGCTTGATGACGTCGATGTATGCCGCGACCGACGACAAGCACGATCCTTCCGCGTGGGACGCGGTCGATGCCGGGCGACGCCGCGAGGGGCGCGGCATCGAGGTCGGCCACATCTTCTATTTCGGCACCAAGTACAGCCAGCCGATTGATTTCACCGTCGCCGGCCCGGACGGGCGGCCGGTGCATCCCGAGATGGGAAGCTACGGCATCGGCATCTCCCGTCTGGTCGGCGCCGTGATCGAGGCGAGCCACGACGAAGCGGGCATCATCTGGCCGGACAGCGTGGCCCCCTATCGCGCCGCGATCCTCAACCTCAAGCAGGGCGACGCGGCCTGTAACGCGCTCTGCGAGCAACTCTATGCCTCCCTCCGCCCCGACGGGCTCTATGACGATCGCGAGGAACGCGCCGGGGTGAAGTTCGCGGATGCCGACCTGATGGGCCATCCCTGGCAGGTCGTGGTCGGCCCGCGCGGGGCGGCCGCCGGCATGGTCGAGCTGAAACGCCGTGCCGGCGGCGAGCGGCACGAACTGTCCCCCGACGCGGCGCTCGCCCGCATCCTCGGCTGAAGCGGCCCATGTTCGGAGCATTCGAGCGGGCGGTCGCCGGCCGCTACCTGCGCGCGCGCCGCGGCGAGCGGTTCGTCTCGGTCATCGCCGGCTTCTCACTGCTCGGGATCGCGCTCGGGGTCGCGACGCTGATCATCGTCATGAGCGTGATGAACGGATTCCGCGCCGACCTGATGAGCCGCATCCTCGGGCTGAACGGCGATCTCAGCGTGCTGCCGGCGCAGGCCGATATGCACGGCTTCGATGCGATCGCCGGCCGCATCCGCCGCGTGCCCGGCGTGATCTCGGCGACACCACTCGTCGAGGGAGAGGTGCTGCTGAGCAATGGCACCACTTCTTCAGGCGGCATCGTGCGCGGGATGCGCGGCGCCGACCTGCGCGCGCTGCCGGAGGTCAGCACCCATATCCTCGCCGGCAGTCTTGCCGATTTCCACGGCAGTGATGGAATCGCGATCGGCTCGGCGCTGGCGCAGAGCATGAGGCTCGGCGTCGGCAGCGATCTCACGCTGATCTCGCCCAACGGCGCCGCCACCGCGTTCGGCACCATCCCGCGCGTGAAAAGCTACCGCGTGGTCGCGATCTTCTCCGTGGGCGTCAGCACCTACGACAGCGGCACCGTGTTCCTGCCGCTCGCCGCGGCGCAGGTGTTCTTCCAAATGCCGGACGCGGTCTCGCAGATCCAGGTGATGGTGCGCGATCCGGACCGCGTGAGCGTCGTCAACGCCGCGATCCGTGGTGCGCTCGCGGGCGAGCCATT
The DNA here is from genome assembly GCA_036272815.1 of Acetobacteraceae bacterium. Taxonomy (GTDB): domain Bacteria; phylum Pseudomonadota; class Alphaproteobacteria; order Acetobacterales; family Acetobacteraceae; genus DATAYA01. Next base: position 9,782 of record DATAYA010000244.1, on the reverse strand, counting down.
GCGCGTTTTTGACTGGACGCAGAGCAACAACAGCTTCTTCACCGCAGTGATGGTGGAGCGGAACGTGATGTTCCTGATCCTGACGCTCATCATCGTCGTCGCGGCATTCAACGTGATCTCCTCGCTGATCATGATGGTCAAGGATAAGACGCGCGACATCGCGGTGCTGCGCACGATCGGCGCCGGCCGCGGCGCGGTCATGCGCATCTTCCTGATGTGCGGCGCCTCCGTCGGCATCATCGGCACGCTCGCCGGCACGGCACTCGGACTGCTGTTCACGCTCAACATCGATACCATCCAGTCCTGGGTGACGCGCGTCACCGGCGTCGATGTGTTCAATCCCGAAGTCTACTACCTCACCCACCTGCCGGCGCGGATCGCCTGGGGCGAGGTGGTGCAGGTCGTGCTGATGGCGCTGGTGCTCTCGCTGCTGGCGACGCTCTACCCGAGCTGGCGCGCGGCGCGGACCGACCCGGTCGAGGCGCTGCGGCATGAATGAGCCGCTGGTGCTGCGCGCCGTCGAGCGCCGCTTCCGCAGCGGCGGCGGCACACTCGACGTGCTGCGCGGCGCCGACCTGACACTCGCCTCCGGCGAGACGGTGGCGCTCGTTGCCCCCTCCGGCACCGGCAAGTCGACGCTGCTGCATCTCGCCGGCCTGCTGGAGCGCCCGGACGCGGGATCGGTCCTGGTCGAGGGCCGCGACGCCGGCACGCTCGCCGACGCCGAGCGCACCGCGATCCGCCGCGACGCGATCGGCTTCGTCTATCAGGCCCACCATCTGCTGCCGGAGTTCTCGGCGCTGGAGAACGTCATGCTGCCGCAGATGATCGCCGGCCGCCCCCGGCGCCAGGCGGCGGCCCGCGCGGGCGAGCTGCTCGCGGCATTCGGGCTCGCGCCGCGGGCCACACACCTGCCCGGCAAGCTCTCCGGCGGCGAACAGCAGCGCGTCGCGATCGCCCGCGCACTGGCCAACGCCCCAAAAGTGCTGCTCGCCGACGAGCCGACCGGCAACCTCGATGTCGGCACGTCGGCGACGGTGTTTGCGGAGCTGCTTCGGGCCGTGCGGGAGCGCCAACTTTCCGCGCTGATCGCGACGCACAACCCGGAATTGGCGGCGCGGATGGATCGGCGGGTGACGCTGCGGGAGGGATTGGTGGTGGCGATGTAGGTCCCGGACCCCCGGGAATTGGCGGCAGCCCCGGAGATTGCTATCCTGCCTCATGCCAGCCAGCGACACGCCATTCTGGAAACGCAAGCGCCTGGAACAGATGTCCGCGCGCGAGTGGGAGAGCCTGTGCGACGGATGCGGCCGCTGCTGCCTGCACAAGCTGCGCGACAATGATACCGGCGCCCTCGCCTTCACCAACGTCGCCTGTCGGCTGCTCGACACCGCGACCTGCCGCTGCCGCGACTACGCGAACCGCCGCGCCCATGTGCCGGATTGTGTGCGGCTCACCCCCGCCGCCGTGCGACGCCTCGACTGGCTGCCGCCGTCCTGTGCCTATCGTCGGCTGGCGGAGGGCCGCGACCTCGCGTGGTGGCACCCGCTGGTCTCGGGCCGGGCGGAGACGGTGCATGAGGCCGGCGTCTCGGTCCGCGGCCGCGTCATCGACGAGCGCCGCGCCGGCGCGCTGGAGGACCATGTCGCGGACTGGCCCGGCCGGATGCCGCGCGCCCGGCACGGCGTCAAGGCAGAGTAAGGGGGATCAGAACCCCTCGCGTTCCAGCCGCTTGCGCTCCAGCTTGCGGGCGCGGCGAACGGCCTCGGCCGCCTCGCGGGCGCGGCGCTCGGAGGGCTTCTCGTAATGGCGGCGCAGCTTCATCTCGCGGAACACGCCTTCCCGCTGCATCTTCTTCTTGAGCGCCTTGAGCGCCTGGTCGACATTGTTGTCACGGACGATAACCTGCACTTGGCCGCCTTCTCCTCTCGATAGCGGCATCTCCGGCCGATCCGGGACGCCAGAAACGATACGCGCCCGCGCAGCCTCGACTGCCGGGAGGCGGGCCCTATAGCACGGCCGCGGGCCCTCGCCAAAGCCCTTCACCGAACTATCTTGGAGACATCATGGCCATCCTCAAGATCGCCCGCCTGGGCCACCCCGTGCTGCTCGGACGCGCCGCCCCCGTCGCCGATCCGGGTGCCCCCGAAATCCGCCGCCTCGTCGCCGACATGATGGAGACGATGGAGGACGCGCCCGGCGCCGGGCTCGCCGCCCCGCAGGTGCACGTGCCGCTCCGCCTGTTCGTCTTCCGCGTCCGCCACGAGCGCAGCAGCGGCGCGCCGGACGACCGCGTGGTGGACAATACCGTCGTCATCAATCCCACGTTCGAGCCGGTCGGCGAGGTCCGCGAACTGCGCTGGGAGGGTTGCCTGTCGATCCCCGGCCTGCGCGGCGCGGTGCCGCGCTTCCGCCGCATCCGCTACCGCGGCGTCGATTGCGACGGCCGGGAGGTCGCGGCCGACGTCGAGGGCTTCCACGCCGGCGTTGTGCAGCACGAGTATGACCATCTCGACGGCGTGCTCTACCCGATGCGCATGACCGATTTTTCCCACTTTGGCTTCAACGAGGAACTGACGCGCTATCCCCAGGAGATGCGGCCGGAGATGCGGCCGGAGACCCGCCCATGAGACCGCCCGAGCGCAGCCCGGAGCGCGACGCGGCGATCGACGCGCTGCTGCCGAATGTCGCGTTCGACGGCTGGACGACGGCGGCACTCCGCCGCGCCGCCGGGCCGGATGCCGACCTGCTGTTCCCCGGCGGTGCGGCCGACATGATCGAGGCCTATTGCGACCTCGCCGACCGCCGCATGGAGGCGGCCTCGGCCGGCATCGCGGGCCGGCTGCCCGCGCGCGTGCGCGGCGTGATCGCGCTCCGCCTCGCGCAGAACCGCCCGCACAAGGAGGCGGTGCGCCGCGCCGTCGCGATCCTGTCGCTGCCGCGGAACGCCCGCCTCGCCGCCTGCTGCACGGCGCGCACCGTCGATGCGATCTGGCACGCGGCCGGCGACACATCCTCCGATTTCTCCTGGTACACCAAGCGGGCACTCCTGACCGGCGTCTATGCGACGACGCTGCTCGCCTGGCTGCGCGACCCGAGCGAGGCGGACGAGGCGACGCTGGCCTTCCTCGACCGCCGGCTCGCGGGCGTCGCGCGCATCGGCCGCCTGCGCCGCCGCATAGAGGAGAGGGTCGGCGGTCTCAGAAAGCCGCGGACCGCCTGAGCATCCCCAGCGCGTGGGCGACGGTGGCGCGCCGCACCTCCGCCCGGTCGCCGGGGAAGATGCAATGCTCCGCGACCGGCCGGCCGCCGCGCAGCGCGAGGCCGAACCAGACAAGTCCGACCGGCTTCGTGGGCGTGCCGCCGCCCGGTCCCGCAACCCCCGTGACGGCGATCGCGAGCGTCGCTTCCGAGCGCGCCAGCGCGCCGTCGGCCATCGCTTCGGCGACCGCATGGCTCACCGCACCATGCGCCGCGATCATCGCCCCCGGCACGCCCAGCATCGCGTGCTTGGCGGCGTCGGAATAGGTGACGAACCCCCGATCCACCACCGCCGACGAACCCGGGATCGCGGTGAGGGCTGCGGAGATCAGGCCCCCCGTGCAGCTCTCGGCGGTCGCGACCAGCCAGCCGCGGCGGCGGCAATCCTGCAGAGTCTCGGCGGCAAGGGCGAGCGTCGCGTCGTCGATCATCCCAGCACTCCCGGAAAGCGTTGTCGCACTGCCCACAGCACCCCGGCCGCGAGTGCCCCCGCGATCAGGTCGTCGCCCATCACTGCTTCCGGCCCCACCTGCCGGTCCGCCCAGCCGATCGGGCCGGGCTTGACGATATCGAGCAAGCGGAACGCCGCGAAGGCCGCAGCGAAGCCCGCGAGCGTCGGCCGCGCAAGGCCGACCAGCGCCAGCCATTGCCCGGCCACCTCGTCGATCACCACCCAGCCGGCATCCGCCCCGCCGCTCGCGCGCCGCACCGCCCAGACGCCGCCGATGCCGGCCACCGCGACGGCCGCCGGCAGCACCGGCGCCGGCAGCCGCATCAGCCCGGCGCCCGCCGCCAGCGCCAGCAGCGAGCCTATGGTGCCCGGCGCGCGCGGCGCATAGCCGACGCCTAATCCGCTCGCGATCAAAGTCGCCGCCCTCAGCCGCGCCACGGCGCCACCGGATACGGCTGCACGACACCCGCACGGGCGCGGTAGACGGCGACATTCTCGATAACGCGCTGCACGTAGTCGCGGGTCTCGCCGTAGGAGATCAGCTCGATCCAGTCGATCATGTCGATGTCCGCCCCGGCCGGCCGCGGGTCGCCGTTCGTCGCCAGCCATCGCACGACACTCGCCGGCCCCGCATTGTAGGCGGCGATCGCGAGCGGCAGCGACCCGCCGAAACGATCGATCAGCCCGGCGAGATAGGCGTCGCCGAGCCGGACGTTCTCGGCCGGATCCTCGGTGAGCGAGACCAGCCGGACGCTCTGCCCGAGCTGGCGCGCCACCAGCCGCGCAGTCGCCGGCATGAGCTGCATCAGCCCGCGCGCGCCGGCCGGGCTCGCAGCATCGACTTCGAAGCTGCTCTCCTGGCGGATCAGGCCAAGCACCACAGCGGGCTCGACCGGCCCGGACGGCGGCGTGATCGTCTGCGGCCAGCCGGCATCCGCCAGCACCAGGCCACCCACCGAAGCCCGCCGGGCGATCGCCACCGCCATCTCCGGCAGGCCGAGCCCGAGCGCCAGACGTGCCGCCATCGCCGGCCCCGCCGGTCCGGGCGCGATCGCGGCGATTTGCGCCAGGAACGGCCGCGCACGCCAGGGCTCGCCCCAGGCGACCAGCAGCGCCGCCGCCCGTGCGTCCTCCCGCCCGAGGAAGCCGACCGCCTCCGCCTGCGTCCAGCGCGGGTCATGCAAGGCTGCGATCCGGGCGTCGAGGGCTGCGGGGTCGTCGCCGAGGGCGAGCGCCGCGAGCTGGCCGTAATAGGTGGTCGGAAACGCGGCGGCGACCGTCAGCTCCGCCTTGGCGCCGGCAGCATCGTCGCTGGCGGCAGCGCAGCGGGCCAGCCAATAATGCGCCCGCGCCTGCGTGATCACGGCCCGTGACGCGGCGCCGAGGGCGGCAAAATGCGGCGCCGCGCGGGCCGGATCGTGCAGGCGGCGCAGTGCGATCCAGCCGGCGAGGAAGTCGGCATCGAGGGCCTGAAGCGGCGCGATCCGGCCCGGTCCCGCCGCGATCCGGTAGGCGCCGGCGGCATCGCCGCGGGCCAGCAGGTCGCGCGCGAGCCGGTCCCGCTCGGACCAGAACTCGGGCAGCTCGGCCGCGTCGGCGGCCCGCTCGGCGGCAGCCCCGGCACGGCGCCAAAGCCGGGCGGCATCGTCGAGCCGCCCGGCCGCGCGCAGCCATGCGGCGCGGGCGAGCACCAGCGCCGGCTGCGCCGCGAGGCCGCCCGGCAGCGCGGCCAGCATCACCGGCGCGCGAGGATCGTTGCGCCGCAACGCCAGCAGCGTCTGCGCTGCCTGCCGGTGTGCGGCGTCCAGGCGCGCGAGCTGCCGCTGCACCGCCGCCGGATCGCGCGCGAGGCGCAGGAACCGGCGCCACTGGTCGTCCGGGCTGACCGCCTCCCCCCAAGCCTGCATGAACAGCCGCTCGGCGTCCGCGCCGACGATGCCATCGAGCCACGCCAGTCGCGCGTCTGCCCGCGCGGTTTTCTGCTGCCCCGCTTGGGCGAACGCGCCGGCGCAGCGCAGCAGGGCGGCCGAGAGATCGAGATGCAGCCGGGCGCAGAGGCCGAGCACCACGGCTTCGTCCGGCTCGGTCGCCAGCGCCTGCTGCCGCCGCAGCGCCAGCGTCGCCGCGCCCGGCCAGTCCGGATGGTCGCGCAGGAAGGCGTCGATCTCGCCGACCGTCGCATCGCCCGGCGCGGTCATGCGGTCGTAGTGGACGTATCCGCGCGCCACCGGGTCGAGCCAGCGGTCGGCAGTGGTGCGGCCGCCGGCCCAGTCGTCCGTGCGGACATAGGCGAGCGGGTTCGGAGTGGAGGCGGGTGCGAGCAGCCCGAAGCGGGGCTGCTCGGCTGTCGCACGCGACGCGGACAGGATCATGGCGAGCGCGAGGCTGGCGGCGATCCGGGCGTGCATGACGCCGGTTGTAGGCGGAGACGGGGCCGCGCCGCTACCGCGCCCGGCTGTCGCCGCCGGTCGAGTGCCGCAGCAGCGCGGCGAGCCAGAGTGCCACCACCACGATCCCGGCCGCCTGCACCCAGAACGCTCCGGCGTAGCCCAGCAGCCCGATATTCGCACCCGTCGCCAGCGCCCCGAGCGCCTGGCCCATGAACAGCATGAAGATGAAGGCGGCGACCGACGTCGCCCGCGTCTGCGGCAGCATCTCCGTCGAGCGCGCCTGCAACACGGCGTGCAGCGTGAAATAGCCGAAGCCCAGCATGGCCTCGACCAGCGCGAACACCTGCCAGCGATGCACGAGCATCCCGAGTGCCAGGGCGCCGGTCATGACCGCGCCGCCCAGCAGCACCAGTCCGATCTCCCCGAAGGCCGCGATCCAGCGCCCGGCGAAGCGCGTGTAGCCGAACGCGCCGAGACCGAAGCAGGCAAGCACGAGCCCGACCGTGCCGTAGTCGAGCCCGAACGCGTCGTGCAGATAGGGCGCCAGGAAGGGGAAGCTGCCGGCCATCACCGCCCCCTCGGCCAAGGTCAGCAGCAGCAGCAGCCGCATCCGCGGGTCGATCACCAGCGGCGCATAGCGGCGCAGATCAAACCCCGTCGTCGGCTGCCGGCGGTCCGGCAGCGCCGGCAGCCGCACCGCCAGCGTGACCGCGACCACCAGCGCCGAGACGGACAGCAGCAGGAAGACGGCGCGCCAGCCGAGATAGTCGCTGAACAGGCCGCCCACGGGTCCCGCGATCATCTGCGCCAGCACGACCCCGTTGAGGAACCGGCCGACCGTCGCCTGCCGCTCGGCATAGGGAACGGCATCGCCGATATAGGCGAGGCTCACCGGGATCAGCCCCGCACTCGACGCCCCGGCGACCGCGCGCATCACCGTCAGCGACGACAGATCGCCCGCCAGCGCGCAGCCGAGGGTCGCGACCGCATAGCCCGCGAGCGCGCCGAGCATCACCCGCAGCTTCCCGAACCGGTCGCCGAGCGGGCCGAGCAGGAGCTGGTTCAGCCCATAGGGCAACGTGAATGCGGCGACGAGGACCGAGACCTCGGGGATGGAGACGCGGAAGTCATGCGCGATGACTGCGAGGAGCGGATCGACGATCCGCGCTCCCGCCGAGGACAGGAACCCGGCGGCCGCCAGCAGGCCCATCGGCAGTATCTGGTGTTCGGCGATCTCGCGCTGCACACGCAATACGACCGGAATGACAGCCCCGTTACAAGCGTTGCCCGCGCAAAAAAAACGTGAACGGGCAGGCCGATGGAGCGCCCGCTTCAGCGTCCGGTCAGGATGCGCTCGACCAACTGTCGCACGGTCGGGATGAAGTTGTTGGAATAGAACGGATCGCGAGCGAACCGGAATGCGTTGTGGCCGCTGAACATCAGGTTGTTCTCGACCTGCTCCTCGGCGGTCTCGTGGCGGATGGATTGCAGCGTCTTCTGGATGCAGAAGCTGCGCGGATCGGCCTTCTTGCCCGTCGTGTAGTCCGGCCCGTGCTGGTTCCAGTTGGAGAACCGGCACTGCGACAGGCAGCCCATGCAGGCGACCTGGTCGGCAAGGATCTCGCGCGCCTCCTCCTTCGTCACGAACACGAGGGTCGAGTCAGGCGTGCGCATGGCCTCCGTGTAGCCGTCACGTTCCCAGGCGGTCGCGTGCGCATGGTCCGCGGGCGTCAGATAGACGACGCGCTTGCGCGGGCCGACGCCGAACGCGGCGGTGTGCTCGCCGACGCTCTCGGTGCTGTAGGCGACCTGCCGCTCGCTGCGGGCGCGCAACGCCTGGATGAAGGCGTTGTTGACCGCCGAGGAATAGAAGCCGGTCGGGCTGAAATTGTTGAGGAACACGTCGCCCTCGCCGAGCGTCATCAGCCGGCGCTTCCAGGCGTCGCCGATGGGGCTCTCCTGCGTCAGCAGCGGGCGGGTGCCGAACTGGAAGGCGATCGGGCCGAGTTCGGGGTTGTCGATCCAGTCCTCCCACTCCTCCAGCCACCAGACGCCGCCCGCCATGATGATCGGCGTCTGGCCCAGCCCGAAGGCACGCATCTGCTCGCGCAGCGCGAGCACGCGCGGGAACGGCGCCTCCGGCACCGCCGGGTCCTCGCCGTTGGAGAGGCCGTTATGCCCGCCGGCCAGCCACGGGTCCTCATAGACCACGCCGCCCAGCAGGCCGGAGACCTTGTGGTAGGCGCGGCGCCAGAGCGCGTTGAACGCGCGCGCCGAGGAGACGATCGGGTAGTAATGCACGCCGAACCTGGCGGCGATCTCGGACAGGCGATAGGGCATCCCGGCGCCGCACGTGAGGCCGTGGATCAGCCCCTTGGCACCTTCGAGCACGCCCGAGATGACGCGCTCCGCCCCTGCCATCTCCCACAGGATGTTGGCGTGGATGCGGCCTCGCCCGCCGGCGATCTCGAAGGCTTGGCGGGCCTGCGTGATGCCGCCGCGGATCGCGTAGGCGATCAGCTCCTCGTGACGTTCCCGCCGCGTGCGGCCGTGATAGGTCTGCGGAATGACGTGACCGTTCGCATCGTAGCTGTCGGCATTGACAGCGCTGAACGTGCCGACGCCACCGGAGGTGGCCCAGTGGCCGGCAGACACGCCGGTCGAGACCGCCACGCCCTTGCCGCCTTCGACCAGCGGCAGGATGTCCAGTCCTCCCATGCGGATCGCATTGATCGCTCGCATCAGCCCGCAATCCCTCAGCCGCATACAGGTTCCGGATTAAAGCGACCCGCGGGGCGGGCGCGGCACCCACCCCGCGGAATTGACTACTCCGCCGCGGTTTCGGTCGTCTCGGCCCGGCGCTCGGAGCCGCGCTCGCGACCCTGACCTTCGCGACCCCCACCTTCACGCCCACCGCCCTTCGGCCCGACCTTGTCGCTGATGTCCTCGCCGGTCGCCTGGTCGACGACCCGCATCGAGAGCCGCACCTTGCCGCGATCGTCGAGGCCCAGCACCTTCACCCGCACCGCGTCGCCGACATTGACCACGTCGTTGGTGCGGTTGACCCGCCCGACCGCAAGCTCGCTGATGTGCACGAGCCCGTCGCGCGAGCCGAGGAAGTTCACGAAGGCGCCGAAATCGGCGGTCTTGACCACCTTGCCACTGTAGATCACGCCGATCTCGGGCTCGGCGACGATGCCGCGGATCCAGTCGATCGCCGCCTGTGCCTGGCCCTGGTCGGTCGCCGCGACCTTGATCGTGCCGTCATCCTCGATGTCGATCTTGCACTTTGTCTGCTCGACGATTTCCCGGATCACCTTGCCGCCGGTGCCGATCACCTCGCGGATCTTCTCCTTCGGCACCGAGATCACGCTGATCCGAGGCGCCGTCGCCGCCACATCGCCGCGAGCGCCGGTCAGTGCCTTCGCCATCTCACCCAGAATATGCAGCCGGCCATCGCGCGCCTGCGCCAGAGCGATCTGCATGATCTCCGGCGTGATGGACGTGATCTTGATATCCATCTGCAACGAGGTGATCCCGGCCTCGGTCCCAGCCACCTTGAAGTCCATGTCGCCGAGGTGATCCTCATCGCCCAGGATGTCGGACAGCACGGCGAAACCGTGATCTTCTTTGATCAAGCCCATAGCAATGCCGGCCACCGGCCGCTTTAGTGGCACGCC